>JBBSKS010000009.1:0-27730 GCA_038256095.1 Actinomycetales bacterium
GGCTTCGCGGCCGGCAACGACACCACCAGCGGCTACGAGCGGATGAAGAACAAGGTCACCGACGAGCTCAAGCAGCACTTCCGCCCCGAGTTCCTCAACCGGGTTGACGACACCATCGTCTTCCCGCAGCTGACCGAGCCCGAGATCGTTCAGATCGTCGACATGATGGTCGTGAAGTTGGACGAGCGCCTCAAGGACAGGGACATGGGCATCGAGCTCACGCCCAAGGCCAAGGCGCTGCTTGCCAAGAAGGGCTACGACCCGGTGCTAGGTGCTCGGCCGCTGCGTCGCGCGATCCAGCGTGAGATCGAAGATGCATTGTCGGAGAAGATCCTGTTCAAGGAGCTCGAAGCCGGTCAGATCGTCTTGGTCAACACCGAGGGCGAAGGCAAGAGCGAGGCCTTCACCTTCACCGGGACGACGAAATCGACGATGCCCGACACCGTTCCGGAAGAAGCCACCGCGACCGAGTGACCCAAGGGGTGAGGCAACTTACCCGGACCCAAATCCGTACCAGATCGCGCCGTCGAGTTTTTGACTCGGCGGCGCGATCTGCGCGTGCGGGGGGTCTTGAGCCGCCTCGATGAGTTCTTCGCTGACCAGCGCGGCGAGGCAGCGTTCGCGTTGCTCGGTGTCGGCGGACCAGACATCGGCGAACTCGTCGTGGGCCAGCCAGCGGTCGTGGTCTCGCAACGCCTGCAGGATTTGCCCGCGGCACTGACGGTCGGTGCCGTGCCAGGCCTGCCCCCGGCGCGTTGGGCCGGTGTATGCCGGGGATCCAGCGAGCAGCCACGCGCAGCGATCGTTGATCGGGCACTGGGTGCACTGCGGAGAGCGCGCAGTGCAGAGTAGGGCGCCCAGTTCCATCACCGCCACGTTCCAACCGGCACTGGCAGCCGTTCCTTCGGGCACGCAGGCAGCGGCCAAGGAGGTTTCCGCGCTCGTCAGAGACGGGGCACCGAGGGCAACGCCGGTGACCGCACGAGCGAGCACGCGGCGCACATTGGTGTCGACCACGGTGGTGCGCTTTCCGAAGGCGAAGGCTGCCACTGCGGCGGCGGTGTAGGTGCCGACCCCGGGCAAGGCCAACAAATCGGCTTCGCTGTGGGGCACCTGCCCTGCGTGCTGGTGGACGATGGCGAGCGCGCAGGCATGGAGTCTCGCGGCTCGTCGGGGGTAGCCGAGCCGGTCCCAGGCGCGCACAGCCTCACCAGATGGCTCAGCAGCCAAAGCGGAAGGAGTGGGCCATCGCTCCATCCAACGCCGCCACACGGGCTCCACGCGGGCCACGGGGGTCTGTTGCAGCATGACCTCAGAGACGAGCACACTCCAGGCGCTGGCGTCGTCAGCTCGCCACGGAAGGTCTCGCTGATGCTCGGCATACCAATCCAGCACGGGTATGTGCAGGTCGACGGCCGGACTGCTCACACGTGGCGATCCATGATGCTGCTCTCGGCTAGGCGCGACAGACTTTCGCGGACTGCTTTTGCACGCCACTCGCCGACCCCGTCAACAGCGGTCAAGTCGTCTACGCCAGCAGACAGCAGCGATTGGAGGCTGCCGAAGTGATCGATCAGGCGCTCGGCGATGCTCGGCGGTAAGCGGGGGATACGAGCCATCAGACGCGCGCCGAGGGGGTAAATAGGGGTATCGAGATTCTCGGTGGACCCCGGGAAGCCCAAGCAGCGTGCGACCGCCCCGAGGTTCACGAGGTCGGTGG
Source organism: Actinomycetales bacterium (assembly GCA_038256095.1). Classification (GTDB taxonomy): domain Bacteria; phylum Actinomycetota; class Actinomycetes; order Actinomycetales; family Dermatophilaceae; genus Ornithinicoccus. Next base: position 1,721 of record JBBSKS010000009.1, read on the forward strand.
CGCTGAGGGCATCGATGCTGCGCAGCACCTCGGCCTCGCTGCGCACGATCGGTGCCTGGTGGGCGTAGTCACGCACCAACAACTCGCGGCTGAGCCCGATGCCACCGACGAGCTCACTGAGTTGCAAGCCGATAAGTCGGCCGTCCACACCCAACTCGACGCGGTACTGCGAAATTTCGTGGCTGATCCGATGCACCATCTCCAGGCGCTGCAGCATCGAGGCCGCGTCGCGCACAGTGACGGTGTTTTCAATCTCCAGCGCAGACAGGGTGCCAGCAATCTCGTCCAGGCGGGACCGGTAACGCGTCAAGGTCTGTAGCGCCTGGTCGGCGCGCGACAGGATCTGGCTGGAGGAGTCGAGCACGTGGCGCAGATTGCCGACGTAGACCGCGACCAACGACATCGAGGCGCTGACCGAGACGACCGGGCAACCCGTTTGCTTGGCCGTGCGCTCGGCGGTGCGGTGCCGAGTGCCGCTCTCTTTGGTCTGCACGTTGGGGTCCGGCACCAACTGCACGGCGGCACGCACGATGCGGGTGCCGGCCCGGTCGATGATGATCCCACCGTCCATCTTCGCCAACTCACGCAGCCGGGTCGCCGAGAACTCGACCTCTAACTCGAAGCCGCCGGTGCACAACTCAAGAACAGGCTCGCTGTCATCGAGCACAATGAGGGCCCCAGTGCGACCCCGCAGGATGCGCTCGAGGCCATCGCGGAGGTCCGTGCCCGGGGCCACGGCGGCGAGTGTTGCTCGCAAAAGATCTTCGTCTGCTAGTCCCACGTGCGCTTGCCCCTGCCTTCGCCCTGAAAAACTCTGCCTTGAAATGCTCTGCCCAGAAACCTGAAGAGTCCGCCGGTCGCGGCTGACCGCATGCTCTTAGGGTGCACCTTCGCGGTCAGGCGTTGATCTTCCCACGAAAGTCATTGATATCTGTGGGCGCTTTGTGATCCGCACTGACCATGTCGAAGGCCATGACGGCAGCCTGGGTGAGCGTGCCGGCCTGCGCGACATGCATACCGGCCGGTGGGGGGCCTTCGGTCAATGACCCCACGGGCACCACGGCTCGCCGGAAACCGATCCGGTAAGCCTCGGCGAGCCGTCGTGGGACGCCGGTGACAGACCTCACTTCACCGGCCAAGCCGACCTCACCAAACGCGACGGTGCCTAACGGCAGAGCACGGTCCACGCTGGCCCCGGCCAGGGCCAACGCGATGGCTAGGTCGGCGGCAGGCTCGCCCAAACGCACGCCACCCACGGTCGAGGCGTAGCAATCGCTACTGGCGAAATCTAAGCCAACGCGTCTGCTGAGCACCGCCAGCACCATCGACAGGCGCGATGAGTCGAGGCCGCTGGTGGTCCGCCGAGGACTCCCGCCAGCGCTAGGGGAGATCAGCGCCTGCACTTCGGTGACCAGGGGGCGTCGCCCCTCCAAGGTCACCGTCACGCACGTGCCAGCCACGGCCACGTCTCGGGCCGTGAGGAACAACGCGCTGGGGTCGGGCAAGCCGACGATCCCAGCGTCCCCAAGGTCGAAACAGCCGACCTCGTCGGTGGGCCCGAATCGGTTCTTGACGGCACGCACCAGACGTAGGCGCGAGTGCCGCTCGCCCTCGAACTGCACCACGACGTCGACGAGGTGCTCTAAAACACGCGGCCCCGCGATGGACCCGTCCTTGGTGACGTGACCGATCAACATAGCCGCCATGTTCCGAGATTTTGACGTCTGGATCAGGGCCGAAGCCACCTCCTTGACTTGGCCCACATTGCCGGGGGCGCCTTCGAGGTCGGCACTGGCGACCGTTTGCACCGAGTCGACAATCAGCAACGCGGGGTCAACGCGCTCGACGTGACCCAAGATCGAAGCCAGGTCGGTCTCGGCCGCCAGGAACAGCGTCGGGGCCAACGCCTTGATACGCTCGGCCCGCAACCGCACTTGGGCGGCCGACTCCTCACCAGAGACGTAGAGCACCCGCCGTCCTTCGCGAGCAGCCCGCGCCGCCACGTCCAGGGCCAGGGTTGACTTGCCGATACCCGGCTCCCCAGCGAGCAAGACCACTGCACCCGGCACCAGGCCCCCACCCAGAACCCGGTCGAATTCGCTGACGCCGGTTGAGCTCGCGCGGGCGAGGTCGAGGCTGACCTCTTCGATGGGCACAGCCGGCCGCGATGGAGTGACTGCGGCGGTGCGGACCGTAGTGGCCCCGGCTTCAGTGACGCTGCCCCACTCTTGGCACTCCCCGCACCGGCCCACCCACTTTATGGACGTCCATCCACATTCGCTGCACCGATAGGCCGGGCCCTGTTTCCTGGAAGCGGAGTTGCGCGAGGTTGAGGTGGCCATAGTCAGCAGGCTATGCGCCACCACCGACAGTGGGTGTATTCGCGGTGACTAAACCGATGGGGGCGCGGTGACATGCCAGAGGTTCACGGCATAGTCCACGACGTTTCCTTCATGGGTGGCCAGAATCGACGCCGCAATCTGAGGTGGGAACTCAATCGAGACCACAGCCTCGAAGTCGGCCCGCGACCCAAACTCCCATCGCATGTCGACCGCCTCGCGCTCCCACCCCTGCCGTCCCCAGAAGCGCTCGACCGCTAGCGGGTCGTAATCGGGCCAGGCGGCGCGAAACCACGCGCCGAAGGTGGACCGGGTGGCGTCGTTGTCGATCACAAACGCGGTGCCGCCCGAGATCAAGACACGTGCCACCTCGGCCAGACCCGGCTCGCAACCGGGCCCGAAGAAGTAGGCCCACCGGGCGTGCACCACACCAACGGAAGAGTCGGCGACAGGCAACCTCTGCGCGGTCCCCTTCCGCACCTCGACGTGCGGTAGATCCAGGGCGGCGAGTCGTTCCTGAGCTCGCCTTACCAACGGCAGGTGCGGCTCGACGCCGACTACCGACGCGGCACGAGCGCCCAGGATCGGCAGGTGGTATCCGCTGCCACAGCCCACGTCCACGACGTGAGCGCCGGTATGGTCGGCGACCTTTGCCATCGCCGCCCAGATCGCGCCGTCAGGGTCGACTCCACGGTTCTCGATCTCGTAGACGTCGGCGTCATTCCAGATGTTGGGGCTGACGATCACGGAGTCGTCCACACTCACCCCGTCCTAGATCCCGCGGCAGCAGCCACCGTGGCTGGGTGCACGAAGAGCGGCAGCATGGCGCGGCCCCCCGGCGCCGCGCGCAGCGGCGCAGGACGCTCCGCCATGACCTGGTCGCACAGTTCGACCAGCACCTCGTATGCGGGCGCTCCCATCAGCTCCACCAATTCGGCTTCGGCGGTGCGATACAGCGCATCGTCGGCGGAATGGGCCAGTGGTGACGCGGTGCAATACCAGTCGAAGTCGTGGCCGCCGGGCCCCCACCCAGCGCGTTCGTACTCGCCGATGGTGATCTCCACGTACTCGGTTTCGTCGGCCAACGCCACGTCGCGGTAGCTGCGGTGCAGCGGCAATTGCCAACAGACGTCGGGTTTGGTGGTGTGCGGGGGCAGGTCATTGACGAGCGCATGTTGGTGCAACGCGCACCCTGGCCCGGCGGGGAAGCCGGGCCGGTTTAAGAAGATGCAGGCGCCATCAACCGTCGTGGTGGTGGTCTCGGCGGGATCGCTGGGACGGTCGCCAGGCACGGTGGCCCTCCAGGCGTCGTCTTGGCCCAGATCGTGCATCTGCCATGCGTCGGGGCCAAGGGTGTTGGCGACTTCACGCACTCGCGCAACGTCCGCGTCGTCGCTGAAGTGGGCGCCCAGGGTGCAGCAGCCGTCGTCGGGTCGATCGGCGTACACCCCTGGGCAGCCCTGCCCGAAGATGCATTGGTAGGCCGACGTCAACCAGGTTAGATCGACGCGAAGTCGTTGCGCAGGCTCGGCAGGATCGGTGAATTCGGCCCACAGGCGGGCCGTGTTGGTATCCACCTCATCGGTGTCCGACGCATCGGTGACAACTCGTTCGTTCACCCCACCAGCGTAGATGGCTTGCATCCGAGGGCCAGGTTCGACAAGGTGCGAGGGCTACTGTGTTGGTCATGAAGCAAAGCGCGCATGGCGACGCCTAAATGCCGGGCCGTGCCGGTGCACCTCTCGACGTCGTCGATCTATCCCAAGGGGCCAGGCTACTGCTTCGATGTGGCCCGGCGGCTGGGATACGACGGGGTGGAGGTCATGGTGTGGACGGACGCGGTGACCCAGAATGCGGCACCGCTTTTGGCGTTGTCGGCGGCCCACAATTTGCCGATCGGGGCCATTCACGCGCCGACGCTACTGCTCACTCAACGGCTCTGGGGTTGGGACCCGTGGGGCAAGATTGACCGCTCCATTGAGTTGGCCCAAGACGTCGGCGCACCCGTGGTCGTCATTCACCCGCCGTTTAGGTGGCAGGGGAAATACGCGGAGGGCTTTGTCGAGGGGATCGCCGAACGCGCCAAGGGCACTGACGTCATCTTGGCGGTTGAAAACATGTTCCCGTGGAGAGTCGGGCCGGGGCAGTTGCAGGCTTACCTGCCTGCCTACGACCCCACCGACGTTGACTATGAGCACGTCACCTTCGATATCTCACACGCTGGAACCGCAGGCGCCGATGCGCTGACCATGCTGCACGCTTTGGGCTCGCGGATGGCGCATCTGCACCTCGGCGACAGCACCGGGACGTTCAAAGACGAGCATCTCGTCCCAGGGCGCGGGGTGCAGCGATGTGCCGAAGTGTTGCAGCATCTGGCAAGCAGCGGATTTGGCGGCGTAGTCAGCTTGGAAGTGAATACACGCAAGGTCGACGACACGCACCGCGAGATCGACCTCGCCGAGGCACTGGCCTTCGCGCGGACTCATTTGAACGTCCCACGAGTGGCGAGTTAGGTGCCTGCGAGGTGGCGTAAAGAAATCATGCGCAGGGACGCTGCGCCACGGATTTCAGCGGGAGCGTAGCCTGGCCCCATGAATCTCGGCATCCTTGACCCAGCACCGCTGCTACGACGGGGATTGCTGGAGGCTAGCCGGCATAATTCCCTGCGGACCGTGATCGAAAAGGCGCCGGTCAGCCGCAACGTCGTGAACCGGTTTGTGGCAGGCGCCCACACCGAGTCTGTGGTCGCGGTTGCGGGAGAGCTCACGGCGACCCAACGCAGCGCCACCATCGACTACCTCGGTGAAGACACGCTCGACATTGAGATGGCCACCGGCACTAAGAATGCCTACCTGGACCTCCTCGCCCAGCTTTCGGATGCCGGGCTCACCGCCGGTGGCTCCGTCGAGGTCAGCCTCAAGTTGAGCGCCCTCGGTCAGGCTCTTGGCAACGACGGCTACGCACGGGCTTTGGACAACGTCCGCGAGATCTGTCGCACAGCCGCCAACGCGGGCACGACCGTCACGTTGGACATGGAGGACCACACCAGGACTGACGCAACCCTGGAGGCCCTGCGCGATTTGCGTCAAGACTTCCCGTGGGTCGGCGCGGTGCTGCAGTCCTACCTGCACCGCACTGAAGCGGACTGCAAGGACCTTGCGTATGCCGGCAGCCGAGTGAGGTTGTGCAAGGGGGCCTACAACGAGCCCGAGTCCGTGGCCTACCAGGACAAGATCGACGTCGACAAGTCCTACGTCCGCTGCCTTAAGGCCCTCATGGCCGGTGACGGGTATCCGATGGTGGCCAGCCACGACCCCAGGATGATCGAGATCGCGGGGGCGCTGGCTGATCGTGCCGAGCGGGCGAATGACAGTTTCGAATACCAGTTGTTGCTCGGTATCCGACCCGACGAACAACTGCGGCTGGCAGAAGCTGGCTCGACCGTGCGCGTCTACGTGCCCTACGGCGACGAGTGGTACGGCTACCTGATGCGCCGGATGGCCGAGCGTCCGGCCAACATGCTCTTCTTCGCCCGGTCCGTGATGACCAAGAACTGACCCTGTGGGTATCGCCATCCTCGGTGCGGGCGTGATGGGCAGCACATTGCTATCGGCCTTCATCCGCTCTGGGCACAACGTCAGTGACATCACCGTCAGTGACAAAGTCGAAGCCCGACGCAACGAGGTAGCCCTGAAGCACGGGGTGTATGCCGCCGATCCAGCCAACGCGTGCCGTGGCAGTTCGGTGGTGGTGGTCGCTGTCAAGCCTCAAGACATGACCGCGCTGCTGGAGGAAATCGGCGGCAGCGTCGAGCCGGGTGCGCTGGTGATCTCGATCGCCGCTGGGATCAGCACCGAGTTCCTCGAGAAGCACCTGCCGACGGGGACATCGGTGGTGCGGGTGATGCCCAACACGCCGGCCTTAGTGGATCAGGCGATGTCAGCCTTGGCTCGTGGTCGGCATTGCACACCCGAGCATGGGGCCGAAGCCGAGGCCTTGCTGGCCACTGTCGGCAAGGTCATCACGCTCGATGAGCATCATCTCGATGCGGTCACCGCACTGTCTGGCAGCGGCCCGGCATACATTTTCTATGTCGTCGAGGCCATGATCGAGGCGGGCGTTCTGTTGGGATTGCCGCGGGTCACTGCCACCGAGCTCGTGGTCCAGACGCTCTACGGGGCAGCAACGATGATGCGCGAGACCGGGCAACATCCGACCGTGCTGCGCGAGCAAGTGTCCAGCCCTGGTGGGACCAGTGTGGCTGCGCTACGTGAACTCGAGGACCACAAAGTGCGGGCCGCGTTCATGACGGCCATCGAATCTGCCGCTCGGCGCTCCAAGGAGTTGTCCGCCCAGGAATGACGCGATCTGCGAGGGAACGTTTTCCGAGGTACGTCTGTCGACCTTTACCTATTGTTCACCTGACTTCGGGAAGGGAAAAAGCCGGTCGTGTGCCACAGTATGCGCATGACAGAAATCAGTGTGCGTCGCCTCGCGGAAGCGGATTGGGAAGAATATCGCCAGACCAGGCTGCGCGCCCTGACGGAGTCACCGGAGGCCTTTGTTGCTTCAGTGGTCGAGGAAACCGAGTATCCCGAGGAGCGTTGGCGCGATCGGATGCGCCGCTCACAGCGCCTGCTGGCTGAGCGAGACGGTCAGGCGATGGGCGTGGCCAGTGTCGGCTCAGAGAACACACCCGATGAGAGCGTGGGAGAGCTCTTCGGTCTGTGGGTCTCACCTGATGCTCGGGGGAGCGGCGTCGCCCGTAGCCTCCTCGAAGCCGCAGCGCGCGCAGCCCGTGAGACTGAGATGAAGCACCTCGTGTATTGGGTGGGCAGCGACAACGGTCGGGCCGTGGCATTTGCGAGCAGTTTTGGGTTTCGGCCCACGGACAACCGCCGCCCGATGGCGCTACGCGGTGCTGATGTCGACGATGAGGACGCTACCGAGGTGGCGATGGTGCTGCCCCTAAGCGGCACGGCCATGGGGGATATACCCACCAGCCTGTAGCGCTCGTTGCGCCCAGGTCTACGGGTCTGCCGACCCAGCACCTTGCAACGGCGAGTGTGGCGTCTCCAAAGCCATGCAAACTAGGGGCGTGCGGCTAGCTGCTCGATGTACTTGCTCGGGCCTGACACGATCATCATGTGGTGCTGGCCGACCTTGGTTTCGGGCAAAGCGTGCATGAAGTCCTCACCGGGGGCTTTGACGCCGACCACCGTGACGCCGTACCGCTTGCGGATGTCGGTTTCGCCGAGGGTAAAGCCGATCATCTCCTGGGCGGGGCGCATCTTGACGATGGCGTATCCGTCTTCGAACTCGATGTATCCCTCCATCTTGCCGTTGACCAAGTGGGCCACTCGACCGCCGGACTCAGCCTCCGGGAAGACGACGTGGTGCACCCCGATTCGTTCGAGAAGCCGGGCGTGCTCCGCGCTGACTGCCTTGGCCCAAATCGACGGTATGCCGAGGTCTACCAGGTTGCCTACGGTCAGCAACGACCCCTCAATGGAGGTCCCGATGCCGACGACTGCGACCCGGAAGTCACGAGGTTTCGCCGTGCGTAATTCCTCAGGGTTGGTGGCATCGATGGTCTGCACCCGCATCAATTTGCGGGCGTAGCGCTCGGCGACGTTGCCGTTGATCTCGATCGCATGGACTCGATAACCGAGTCGATCCATCTCCAGAGCCGCGGCTGCGCCGAAACGGCCTAAGCCGATAACCAGCACGTTCTCGTCAAACAATTGATGCTTGGCCATCGAGTGCATCCCTTTCAGTGAGCTGCGGGTGAAGTGCGGTGCGGTGCTTGAGAGCGTGGTTCTCGGCTAGCGTGCCACCATGATCGCCGCTCATGTTGTCAGGGACCAACGTTTCATGGCATACGACTTTGGTCCCGGTCACCCCATGCACCCAATCAGGTTAGAACTGACCTATCGATTGAGCGCAGAATTGGGGCTCCTGGACCACGAGAATGTCGACCTCCGCGAGGCTCAAATCGCCGATCGAGCAATGCTATCGACGGTCCACACCGACGAGTTGATTGACCTAGTCCAGGCGTCTTCGCTTGATCCCGGCGGGGCGAACGGCCATTGTGGCGTTGGCTCCGCCGACACCCCTGCCTTTGCCGGCATGCACGAAGCGAGCGCGTTGGCCGTCGGAGCAACAGTCGGCGCATGCCGGGCGGTGTGGCAAGGGCACGCCGAACACGCGGTGAATATAGCCGGTGGCCTGCATCACGCGATGCCGGGCCGGGTCTCTGGGTTTTGCGTCTACAACGACGTTGCGGTCGGCATTCAAGACCTGCTGGCGGCGGGGGCTAAGCGCGTGGCTTACATCGACCTCGATGTCCACCACGGCGATGGCGTCGAGGCGGCCTTTTGGAACGACCCACGGGTAATGACCGTGTCTGTGCATCAAAGTGGGACGTCGCTCTTCCCCGGCACCGGGTTTCCCCGCGACACCGGTGGGCCCAAGGCTCTCGAGAGCGCGGTGAACGTCGCCTTGCCGCCCGGCACGGATGATCGCGGATGGCTGCGGGCCTATCAAGCCGTCGTCCCGTCGGTCATCGAAGCCTTTGCCCCCGACATCATCGTGAGCCAGCACGGATGCGACTCCCACCGGTCTGACCCGCTCGCTCATTTGAACCTCACTATTGACGGGATGCATACGGCGTACGAATGGGTCCACGAGCTCGCTCACCGGGTCAGTGGTGGCCGGTGGGTGGCTCTTGGCGGTGGCGGGTACGAACTTGTCAATGTGGTGCCTCGTGCGTGGGCGCACCTGATTGGGATTGCGAGTCACCGTCCGGTGTCGTTGACTGAGCCCACTCCGCAGGCTTGGCGAGATCAGGTGGCTGCGCTCTGCTCCGTCGAAGCGCCGCTCGCTATGGGTGATCGCGGGGGAGAGAGCATCAGTTATGGCTCGTGGGCCGACGGTTATCACCCAGAGGATGAGGTGGACGCCTCCATCATGGCTACCCGGACTGCCGTCTTCCCGGGGCTCGGCCTGGATCCCTATTTCGACTGAGGCGCATTGGGCGCCCGTATGCACCATCGTGCGGTTGGGCCTGACGGAGGAGCCAGGTAGGCTGGCGCCTTCCGCATCGAAGTCCGATGCGTCCCCACACGAAAGACTCGGTTAATTCATGGGCTCAGTGATCAAGAAGCGCCGCAAGCGGATGGCAAAGAAGAAGCACCGCAAACTGCTGCGCAAAACGCGTCACCAGCGCCGCAATAAGAAGTAGCGACGCACCCCGACGCGGATCACCTCCATGCCCACCCCGTTTCACGAGGCTGGTGCGGCAGTGGCGCGCGCCCTGCCAGTCGTTGACGAACGTGGATGGGACGTCCGTGTCAGCGTTTTGACCCGCGTCGGGTGTCACCTCTGTGACCGCGCCCTGGCGCTCATCAATGAAGTGTCATTGTCCACTCAGGTGGGTTATGCCGCACTAGACGTCGACACGCAAGAGCCGTCCCTGCGCGCCAACCTCGTTGCGAGGTATGGCGACCAGTTGCCCGTGACCTTCGTTGACGGGCGCGCCCACGACTACTGGTCTGTGAATCGAGAGCGTCTTCAGCGCGCCCTCACTCTTGGCTGATCCGCCGACGCGGCTCCGTCCACGAAATTCCTTCGATGACTTGGGGCATCGACTTTGTGCATTCGTTCACAAAGTCCTATCCTTGGGAGTCAATGCCCGCCTACGTGACCACTGTTGGTTGAGATGGCTGCCGAGAGGAGTTGGTCCTGCGATGAGTGCGGAGCCGACACGTCGCGACGTGCCAGGAGCCAGCGTGGCCCGGCTCCCGGCATACCGCAGGGCGCTCATGGCCTTGTCGGAAGAGGGCGCAGTGCGGGTCTCTTCAGCTGAATTGGCCGCCGAGTCAGGGGTGCAGCCCGCCCAATTGCGCCGAGACCTGTCGCACCTGGGTTCCTACGGAGTTCGGGGCGTCGGCTACGACGTAGCGGACCTCACGGCCCAGATCACTGCTGAGTTGGGCCTTCTAACGGACTGGCCCGTGGTCATCGTCGGTATGGGCCACCTTGGGCGAGCGCTGGTTGCCTTTCGCGGATTCTCTCGTCGAGGTTTCCACATCGTCGCGCTCGTGGACGACAACCCTGACATTGTTGGCGAGGTGATCGGAGGAGTGCGGGTGCAATCACTGGAATCCTTCGTCGCCTCCGGCACCAGCGTTGACTTCGGCGTCATCACCACGCCCGCCTCAAGCGCTAATCGTGTTGCCAGCGTGTTGGTCGATCTAGGAGTTCACTCCATTTTGAATTTTGCAGCTACCAAATTGGACGTTCCGAGCAACGTCGGCGTGCGGCGAGTCGATCTCTCCAGCGACCTTGAGATCCTGGCTTTCCACGCTCAGCGCCGCTGCGCTGACGATCTATCAGCGGCCGCGCTCAACGCGGAGGCGACGTCATGAGTTTGGTGGTGGTCGGGCTGTCGCACACTAGTGCCCCGATGTCGCTCTTGGAGCAGATCGCGCTGGACCCCGCCAATGTTGAGCAGCTTCGAGCTGCCGTTGTCGCGAGTCCGGAGATCGCCGAGTCCATGGTGTTGTCGACCTGCAACCGGGTGGAAATAGTGGTCGAGGCAGACCGCTTCCACGGCGCGGTCAGTGACATTGCCGACGCGCTCGCCGGTGTGGGCGGCGTGCCTGCGGACGAGCTCACCGACTACCTCTACGTCCACTATGACGAGCGCGCGGTTCATCACGTCTTTTCGACCGTGTGCGGTTTGAACTCAATGGCTCGGGGAGAGCCGCAGATCGTCGGGCAGATGCGTCACGCGTTGGCTCAGGCCCAAGGAGACGGATCGGTCGGAGCTCGGCTCAATCCACTGCTGCAGCACGCTCTTCGAGTGGGTAAGCGAGCACACTCTGAGACGGACCTGGACTCAGTGGCGCGTTCCCTTATTGAGCGTGGCTTGCACCGAGTGTCCACCCACATTCGGCCGTTGCGTAGCGCGCGCGTCGTCATCATCGGCGCTGGCGCGATGGCTGCGGTGTCCCTGGTCGCGCTGGGTCACGCAGGCGCTCGTGACGTCGTCATTCTCAGTCGTGATGTCGACAAGGGGGCGGCTCTCGCGCAGCGATACGACGTGTCGCACGCGCCGCTCGATGACCTCGAAACCATGATCGGTTTGGCCGACTTGGTCATCTCCTGCACGGGCGCCACCGTGCCTGTGGTCACCACAGACACGGTCGCCTCCGCCCGTTCGACGGTGGGCGCTTCACACGTGGCCTTTATTGACCTCTCGCTGCCCGCCGACGTCGAGCCTTCCGTTGCGACGGTGCCTGGAGTCAGCCGACTGGGGCTCGCTGACCTACAAACAGATGACGACTTCGACCTCAGCCCGCACGCCGCAGACGTTTTGCGCGAAGTCAAGGATCTCGTCACAACTGAGGTCGCGTCTTACGCCATGAGCCGGCGAGATGCCGCAGTGGCACCGACCGTGGCGGCGGTTCGGGCTCGGGCTGGCGCCGTCCTCAGCTCGGAGATGGAGCGATTGGCGAAGCGCCTTCCGGACCTTGATGCTCACGGGCAGGCGGAAGTGGCCAAAGCTATGTCGCGCGTCGTTGACAAGTTGCTGCACACCCCGACCGTGCGGGCCAAAGAACTTCAGCGGCACGACACGCCGCACGACTATGCGGCGGTGCTGCACGAGCTCTTCGACCTCGACCCACGTGAAACGTTGACGGTCAAGACCCCGCCGCCTAGGCCGGCGGGTGAGATTTCATGAGGCTGGGCACCAGAGCCAGTGCGTTGGCTACCACGCAAGCGCGATGGGTTGCCGATGAGTTGCGTGCCCTCGGCGTGGACGTCGAGATCGTGAACGTGCAAACCGAGGGTGACCGCAGCAGTGCGCCGCTGACCCAGATCGGTGGCAACGGTGTGTTTGCGTCCGCGTTGCGCACGGCGCTGCGTTCAGGGGAGATCGACTGTGCGGTGCACTGCCTCAAGGATTTGCCGGTTGCCCCAGAAGAGGGGCTTGCCATAGCCGCGATCCCTGCCCGCGAAGACCCCCGCGATGTGGTCATCAGTGCCGGGCATGTGCGTCTCGATGACCTGCGTGAGGGGGCCACAATCGGCACCGGATCCCCGCGTCGGGCCGAGCAGTTGGCCACCCTCGCGCCCCAGGCCACAGTGGTCGAGATCCGCGGCAACGTGGGAACTCGGATCGACAAGGTGGCCCGCGGTGACGTGGATGCGATCGTGCTGGCCGCGGCGGGACTGACCCGCCTGGGCCGTATGGACGAGGTCACCCAGGTGCTCGAGCTCGACGAGATGCTCCCCGCGGCCGGTCAAGCAGCTTTGGCCATTGAATGCCGTGACGTGGAGAGGCGTGACCGGCGCCCCGGCGCCGACGGTGACGAAGGATTTTTCGCAGCGTGCGCAGCGCTGGACGACCCGGTCACCCGGGACTGCGTGACGGCGGAGCGGGCGATGCTCGCAACGCTGGAAGCCGGTTGCACGGCGCCGGTGGGTGCCTTTGCTCGCACGTCAGAGCAGGGGTTTCACTTGACCGGCTGGGCAGCCGGTTGTCATGCACGCGCCCGCGTCAGCGACACCGGGGATGACCCGATCTTGCTGGGGCAGCGCGTGGCGGAATTGTTATTGATCCAGATTTCCCCGGAGTCATCGATACTGAAAATGGAGCGTCAATCATGAGCACTCACGCCTATGTCGCTGCCCCTTCCACCGGTAAGGCTCGCAGCGCTCGCGTTGCCTTTGTCGGCGCTGGCCCTGGAGACCCTGGTCTTCTGACGGTCCGCGCTCGCGACTACGTCGCTGCGGCCGATGTGATCGTTCTCGATGCGCCGCATATGGCGGATCAAGTTCGGTCCTACGCTCGCCCCGACGTGGAGTTTGTCGACGGGTCACGTGGGACCTCGGGCCGGGGCATCACGGTGGCCTCACGCGCCAAGCTAGTGGTTAAAACGGCGACTAAGCGGGCTGACCCGTCGGTCTTGGTCGTCCGGCTCATGGATGGTGATCCGAGCGCCTTCAGTGGTCTGACCGCAGAAGCCACCGCCTGCAGTAGGGCGGGTGTTCCGTTCGAGATCGTGCCCGGGGTGAGCACAGCTTGGTCCGTGCCGATGTATGCCGGAGTGCCGCTTTCCGGCAACAGTTCGAGTCACGAGTTGCACATGATCGACGGGGCGGACCGCAAGGTCGACTACAACCTCTCAATCTCGGATGCCGTCACTGTGGTGATCATTGGCGAGACCACCAACTTGCGCCGTGCGTTGGCAGGATTGCTGGATGCGGGCCGTGACCCCGAGACGTCGGTGGCTCTGACCGAGCACGGCACCCTCGTGACCCAACATACCGAAGTCAGTTCTTTGGCCGAAGCGCTCGCTGGACTTGATGATGGACACTTCGCCGAAGCCAGCGTGGCTGTGGTGGGCGCCCAGGTGGATCTACGTGACGACCTGTCTTGGTATGAAACCAAGCCGCTCTTTGGGTGGAACATTCTGGTGCCTCGCACCAAGGACCAAGCGGACTCAATGGTGGATCGCCTCTCGTCGCACGGAGCAACCGCCAGCGTGGTCCCGACGATTAGTGTCGAACCGCCGCGGACGCCCCTGCAGATGGACAAGGCCATCAAGGGTTTGGTGACCGGCCGCTATGAGTGGGTCGGATTCACCTCGGTCAACGCGGTCCGCGCAGTTCGCGAGAAGTTCGTGGCCGTGGGGTTGGACGCTCGTGCCTTCTCCGGGCTCAAGATCGCTGCCGTTGGTGGGGTGACCGCCGATGCGCTGCGCGAATGGGGACTCATTCCCGACCTGATCCCGGAGTCGGATCAGTCTGCCCGCGGGTTGGCCGACGCGTGGCCGCCCTACGACGAAGTGCTTGACCCGATCAACCGGGTCTTTCTGCCACGGGCCGACATTGCCACCGACACGCTGGTGGCGGGTTTGCAGGAAATGGGCTGGGAGGTTGACGACGTGACGGCATACCGCACGGTGCGCGCCAGCCCGCCGCCGATCGAAACCCGCGAATCGATTAAGGGCGGCTACTTCGACGCCGTGTGCTTCACGTCTTCGTCGACCGTGCGCAACTTGATCGGTATCGCAGGCAAGCCGCACCCGAACACCGTGGTGGCCTGCATTGGGCCCGCAACGGCAAAAACCGCAGAGGAGCATGGTCTCGTCGTTGACGTCATCTCGCCGAGCGCTTCGGCCGAAGTGCTCATCGATGCGCTGGCGGAGTTTGCAGCGGAGTCGGCGGTGCTCGCGGCCGAGGCAGGCGAGACGGTTATGCGGCCTAGTCAGCGGCGAGCTGCGTCGGGTCGTGGAGCCGCCAGGGCCCGTGCGTGACGGACAGCTTCCCTCGCGTTAGGCCTCGACGGCTGCGTTCCTCCTCCTCGATGCGTGCGCTCGTGCAGGAGACACGAACCCACCCAAGCAACCTTGTGCTGCCGATGTTTGTCGCCGAGGACAACCGCGAGCCCGTAGAGATCTCTTCCATGCCTGGCGTGCACCAGCACAGCATGGGTTCCCTTCGCTCCGCCGCTGAATCGGCGATCGTTAAGGGTGTCGGGGGGCTGATGCTGTTTGGTGTGCCGTCGGTTCGCGACGGGCAAGGCAGTGGTGGAGATGACCCCGACGGAGTGCTCAACCAGGCCCTCGCGATGTTGCGCAAAGATCTGGGCGACGACGTGGTCTTGATGTCGGATCTGTGCTTGGACGAATTCACCGACCACGGTCACTGTGGGGTTCTCAACGAGCGCGGAGGCGTAGACAACGACGCCACGCTCGTCCGGTACGAGCGGATGGCCCTCGCCCAAGCTCAGGCCGGGGCCAGCGTCGTGGCCCCCTCGGGAATGATGGACGGTCAGGTCGGCGTTATACGACGCGCACTGGACGCTGACGGCCGTAGCGATGTCGCTATTTTGGCTTACACCGCTAAGTACGCATCAGCGCACTACGGTCCCTTCCGCGAGGCCGTCAATTCGACCCTTATAGGAGATCGCAAGACCTATCAGCAAGATGGCGCGAACCGCCGCGAGGCTTTACGAGAGCTGGGCTTGGACATTGCTGAAGGCGCCGACATGGTGATGGTTAAACCGGCGTTGCCCTATTTGGACATCCTGAGCGACGTTGCACGTCACAGCGCAGTCCCCGTCGCTGCATACCAAGTCTCGGGCGAATACGCGCAAATCGAAGCAGCAGCGCGACAAGGATGGTTAGACCGTGAGAGCGTAGTGATGGAGACATTGCAGTCCATCCGCCGCGCTGGGGCCGACTTTGTCCTTACGTACTACGCGGAATACGCTGCTGAATTACTTAAGACTGTGGAGTGAGTACATGATTTCGCAGGAACGCGAAGAGGTCGATGTGGCTGTAGTTCAAGAGGGTGAATTCAAGGCGCCCGCTTCAAAGGTCACCGCCGCAGAGGTCACCGACATGCAGGCGACCTCTGCGGAGCCTGAGCTGCTCGACGCCGACGTGCGGTGGCTGGACGATCCCGAGCAGCGCGCCTGGCGTGCGTGGCTTCGCGGATACCGCCTCCTGATGGTTGCTCTCGAAGAAGGCCTAGCGGGCACGGGCGTGCGGATGGGGGAATACGAAGTCTTGTCGATGCTCAGCGAAGCAAGCGACGGTCGGATGCGGATGTCCGCGCTGGCCGACATGGTCGTGCAGTCCCGAAGTCGCCTGACCCACACCGCCAAGCGGCTTGAAGCGCTTGGCCTGGTGCGTCGAGAGCGGATTAGCGGCGACGGCCGCGGGGTGGAGGTCTCGGTAACGCCCGAAGGTTTCGCCTTGGTCGAAAGGGTCGCGCCGGTCCACCTCGTCACGGTCCGTAAGCAGTTTTTAGATCAAATGTCGCGCAACGAGCTGCTCCGGATGGGTGACGTGATGCGACGCGTCATTATCGCTTCCCGGGAGCGGCCCGAGCAGGGATCCGACGCGTTCTGAGGGTGGATCACGACGACGCGTAGTGCAATGGGAGACTGATGCATATGGCTACTCACTCCACCCAGCGCTCAGATCAGCTCATGGCGATCGCGCGTTCGGTCATCCCAGCTGGTGTCAATTCTCCCGTGCGAGCCTTCAACTCTGTGGGCGGCAGCCCGCGCTTTATGGCCTCAGCCAATGGGCCTTGGTTGGTCGACGCTGACGGCAACCGCTACGTCGACCTCATCTGCTCGTGGGGGCCGATGATCTTGGGTCACGCTCACCCCGAGGTGCTCGACGCGGTCACCACCGCAGCCTCTCAAGGATTTAGTTTCGGCACCCCCACTGAGCGGGAGGTGCTGCTGGCCCAAGAAATTGTCGACCGCGTGCCGCCGGTGGAGCAAGTGCGCTTGGTCAACTCCGGCACCGAGGCGACGATGAGCGCTGTCCGTGTCGCCCGTGGCTTCACCGGGCGCAGCGTCATCGTGAAGTTCGCGGGCTGCTATCACGGGCACGTCGATGCCTTGCTCGCCGCGGCCGGATCTGGGGCGGCAACCTTTGCCTTGCCCGACTCAGCCGGAGTCCCCGCCTCATCGGCCGCCGAGACGATCGTGCTGCCGTACAACGACATCGCCGCCGTCGAAGAAGCTTTCACGCAGCGGGGCTCGGAGATTGCCGCCATCATCACCGAGGCCGCCGCCGGCAACATGGGGGTCGTGCCTCCGGCCCCCGGTTTCACCGATGCCCTTCTTCGGGTAGCCCACGAACACGGTGCCTTGGTGATCTCCGACGAGGTCATGACTGGCTTCCGGTGCAGCCCCTCGGGGTGGTATGGCGTCGAAGGTCCTTATGAGCACGGGGCGCCGGACCTCTTCACGTTCGGCAAGGTCATGGGCGGCGGCTTCCCGACGGCGGCCTTCGGTGGTCGCGCCGATGTCATGTCGGTGCTCGCGCCGCTGGGGCCGGTCTACCAAGCGGGCACGCTGTCCGGCAACCCGGTGGCCTCGGCTGCTGGCCTGGCCACGTTGCAGGCCTGCACGACGCAGGTCTACGAACGCATTGGCGAGGTGGCGGCCGCATTGGCTGATGCCGTGGCCGACGCCTTCACCGAGCACGGCATACCGCACCAGATCCAGTGGGCGGGGTCGATGTTTAGTGTGTTCTTCCGTGCGGGGCAGGTGCACAATTTCGAAGACGCGCAGGCACAAGACAGCGCGATGTATGCCGCGTTCTTCCACCAGATGCTCGATCGCGGCGTGCACTTACCGCCCAGTTGCTTCGAATCGTGGTTTGTGAGCGCCAGCCATGATGACGCCGTTGTAGCGCATGTGGTCGAAGCCATCCACGCCAGCGCCGCAGCGATCGCTCAGCCTCGCGTGGAAGAATCGGACTCATGACGCACCCCGGGGCTACGACCACGATCCACGTCGTTCGGCATGGTGAAGTCCATAACCCCCAGGGGGTATTATATGGTCGGATTCCGGGCTTTCATCTATCCGATTTGGGGCGGGAGATGGCTCAGATAACGGCGAACTATCTCGCGGCTATGGACGTCGTCCATGTGGGTGTCTCCCCCTTGGAGCGCGCGCAAGAAACGGCTCAGCCGATCGCGGCCGCGCACGACTTGGAGCTGCATACGGACCCGCGGTTAATCGAAGCGGCTAACTACTTCGAGGGCACCACGATCGCCCAGGGCGGCGTGCTCAAGCAGCCTAAGCACTGGGCCCACCTCGTGAACCCGATCACGCCCAGTTGGGGAGAGCCATACCGCGAGATCGCAACCCGGATGTTGGCCGCCCTGACGACCGCCCGAAACGCTGCGAGCGGTCACGAAGCGGTGCTGGTCTCTCACCAGTTGCCGGTGTGGACAATGCGCCAAAAGCTCGAAGGCCACCACCTCTGGCATGACCCACGCCAGCGTGAGTGCACGTTGGCGTCCGTGACCTCGGTGCGGTACGTCGGGGACGACCCCGTCGAGGTGACCTACGCCGAGCCCGCCGCGCATCTGCTGGCTGCGGCGGCGCCTGGCGCAGGGGCATGAGCACCCGTTTGCTGCGCGCTGCCGGGGTGGTGCTGGCAAGTGTGATCGTGGTCTCTGGTTGTTCTGGAGGGGGCAACACCATCGCTGATCAGGCGCGGGCGGGTAACAACAAGAACTACATCGCCGGCGACGGCAGCGTCACCACCATTGGTGCTGGCCAGCGGGAGACCACGCTGGATCTGAACGGGACCACGCTTGAAGGTGACCCTTGGAGCTCGAGCGAAGCGGTCGGCGATGTCTTGGTCATCAACGTCTGGGGATCGTGGTGCCCACCGTGCCGTGATGAAATGGATGACCTGGTGACGGTCCACGACGAGTTCACCGACGCGGGGGAGCCGGTGCAATTCATGGGCGTGAACGACCGGGACAGCGTGCCCACCGCGCAAGCCTTCGAGAAGGCGCACGACGTCTTATACCCCTCCCTTGAGGACAACGGCGGCGCGACCCGCGCAGACCTGGTGGGTCTAGCCAATGCGACGCCCAGCACATTGGTGGTCGCTCCGGACGGCAAGGTCGCTGCCCGAGTTAGCGGCCCGGTGTCTGCGAGCACGCTGCGCGGCTTGATCCAGGATGTGCTCGATGAGTAGCGGGCTAGGGCCTCGATGAGCGAGTTGGTGCTGAATGGGCCGCTGGTGGCTGCGCTGTTCGTGGCCTTGGCCGCTGGTGTGGTCTCCTTCGCCTCGCCGTGTGTCCTGCCGCTGGTGCCTGGATTTCTGGGTTACATCACCGGCATGACGCCCGACTCGGTTGAGGGTAGCGGTCGAGCGAAGATGATGACCGGTGCTGGATTGTTCGTGGTGGGTTTCAGTGCCGTTTTCATCGCGATGAGCGTGGTCGTGTCGTCCCTGGGGTTGTTGTTGCGCGAGCACCAAGGACTGCTGTTGCAGGTCGGAGGAGTGATTGTGTTGGCCCTAGGTGTCTTCATGTTGACTGCCTCTGGGCGGGGCTGGCAGCCCCGCTGGCGCCCGACCGCAGGGCTCGTCGGTGCGCCCGCGCTGGGAGTGGTCTTTGGACTGGGATTCACCGCCTGCTCGGGCCCGTCCTTAGCCGCCATCCAGACTCTTGGGGCTTCGTTGGCTCCAAGCGATGGGGCTTCAACGCGAGCTATTGCCCTGGCGATCGCTTATTGCGTGGGTTTGGGGGCTCCGTTTATTGCGATTGCCGGTGGTGCGGGTTGGGCCACCACCGTCTCGGCTCGGCTGCGTCGCCATCACGCACTGATTCAGCGGGTGTCCGGCGCGATCCTCATCGTGCTCGGGGGGCTGCTCATCAGTGGTCTATGGAACACCATGATGGTCTGGGCCCAAACCCGCTTGATCTCTTCGTTTGAGACGGTCTTATGAGCAGCGACACCCTGGCCCGTGGCCGAACCGCCGACCCTGACGACATCGCCCAACCGAGGCTAGGGCCGCTGGGGTGGGCTCGCTGGGTGTGGCGCCAGCTCACCAGTATGCGCACCGCTTTGATGCTGTTGTTGCTACTGGCGATTGCCGCTATTCCGGGGTCGATTTGGCCCCAGCGCGCCGTGGATCCGGCCTTGGTCTCCGCGTACCTGCGAAATAACCCAGAGCTGGGAAAGTGGCTCGACCGGTTCCAGATGTTCGACGTGTTCTCCTCGCCCTGGTTTGCCTCGATCTACCTGCTGTTGATGGTTTCTCTGGTGGGCTGCTTGATTCCCCGGAGCAAGTTGCACTGGCGGGCGATACGGGCCCAGCCGCCAGCCGCGCCCGCACGCCTGCGCAGGCTGCCGGCATACACCCGAGTGGATGTGAGGGGCTCAGGTCAGGAGGGCGCGAGCTCCCAGGACCTCCTCGATGCCGCGCGCGCGGTCTTAAAGCGACACCGCTTCCGGATGCGCAAACCCAGCGACGACGCGACGCGAGTGGAGGTCGCAGCCGAGTCGGGGTACACCAAAGAGACCGGCAACTTGGTGTTCCACATCGCGCTGCTCGGCGTCATCATTTCGGTCGCCGTCGGTCACCTGTGGGGGTGGCGCGGCGAGGTGATCCTGCCCGAGGAATCATCGTTCACGTCGTTGGCCGCCCAGTACGATACGTTCGCGCCCGGCCCCTTGGTGGACGAGGACGAACTACCGCCGTTCACGATGAGGCTGGACTCGATGACCGTCTCGTTCGAAACGCAAGCCCAAGGCGCCCAGTTCGGAGCGCCACGCGAATTCTCGGCCAAGGTCAGCACGGCTGATCGCCCGCAAGACCCGACCGAAGTGAAGCGGTTGGCCGTCAACGACCCGCTGCATGTCGACGGCGCCTCAGTCTTTCTGCTCGGAAATGGGTATGCGCCCGTCGTGACCGTGCGCGACGCGGACGACAACGTGCTCTTCTCTGACGCAGTGCCGTTCTTGCCGCAAGACGGCAACTACACCTCGACCGGAGCGATCAAGGTGGCCGGCGCGGACCCCGAGTTGGGTTTCTACGGTGCCTTCTTGCCGACCGCCCGTTTCGACGACAAGCTCGGCCCGACCTCGGACTTCCCCGATCTGGTCGACCCGCAACTGGCCATCGGCGTCTACGAGGGAGATCTCTTCCCCGGTGGGGCGCCTCAGTCGGTGTACGTCTTGGACACCGCCGCGATGGAGCCGCTGCCCGACGCGACGGGGGAGCCGACCACGTTGCTGCTCAAGCCCGGTCAGACGTTGGCGTTGCCTGATGGTCGAGGCACGGTGACGCTCGATTCAGTCGTGCGGTGGGGCGGCCTTGTGGTCCGCCACGACCCGGGTCGACTTCCGGTCCTGATCAGCGCCATCAGCGTGCTGGTCGGCCTGGTGTTGATGTTGGGCGTGCGCCGCCGCCGGGTGTTTGTCCGCGTGGTGGACGGACCGGGTGGCGCTGGCGCAGGTGCCGATCGGCATACTGGTTTGGAGGTCGCTGGGCTGGTCAAAGGCAGCGACCCAGGCCTGCAGGCTTTTGTAGAACGGCTTTCCGCCGAAATTGTGGAGCGAAGCACCAGCGCGATCGGCGTAGCCCCCGATCAGCGCACGGCAACAGAGGAATCGAAGGGTAACTAATGAGAAACGACACACTGGCGGTAGCCTCGGACATCGGCGTATGGGCCACGATGGTGGTGCTGGTCTTGGCCATGGTTTCGTTCGCCGCGCATTTGGCCATACAGGCATCCTCGACCCGTCAGCAGGCTCAGCCTCAGGTCTTAGTTGGCAGCCGTTCGACGGGCGGGGGAGCCTCGGCTGGGGCGGTGGATAGCACTGTCAGCAATGGCACGCTCACCGGCGGAAGCGACAGTGACGACGTCGTCGACCAGCCGCGGACTCGACGATGGGGTGTCGTCGGCCTGCAATTCACCATGGTGGCCACCGCCTTGCTGGTGCTCTCAACGGCCCTACGCGGTCTGTCGGTGCAGCGAGCGCCGCTAGGCAATATGTACGAGTTTGCGCTGTCCGCCTCGTGCTTCGCGCTGATCATCTACGCAGGCTGGAGTTTGCGTCGGGACCTGCTTTGGCTCGGTCTGTTCGTCGCCGCTCCGGTGCTCCTGATCTTGGGCTTCGCGCGAGGTGCTTGGTACACCGAGGCATCGCAGCTGCTGCCCTCGTTGCGCAGCATCTGGTTGGTCATCCATGTCACCGTGGCGACCTTGACGGTCGGGCTCTTTGTCATCGGTTTTGCCACGGCCGTGCTGTATCTGCTTCAGGACCGCCGCGAAGCACGTGTGGCGGCAGGGTCTGTATCGCAGGCCGAGCCGGTCGAGGGCAAACGAGGCAATTGGCTAACTGCGCTGCCGAGAGCCGAGGCGTTGGAACGGATCACCTACGGCATTCACGTGGTGGCCTTCCCGCTGTGGACATTCACGCTCATCGCGGGCGCCATCTGGGCCGAGCAGGCCTGGGGCCGGTACTGGGGTTGGGACGCCAAGGAGGTCTGGACCTTCGTCATCTTCGTCGTCTACGCGGCATACCTGCACGCTCGTGCGACGACGGGTTGGACCACGCGTAAGGCCACCTGGCTGGCCATCGCCGGGTTTGGCTGCGTTGTGATGAACTACGCCGTGGTCAACATCTTCTTCGTCGGTCTGCACTCCTACAGCGGGGTGTGATTGCGCATGCTGCGTTACACCGTTCTGCGGTTGCTTACCTTTGCGGTCTTCTTGCTGGCGTTTCTCTGGATGCAGATCCCCGATCTATGGGCACTGCTCTTCGCTGCGCTCTTTTCAATGGTGACGTCGCTGTTCTTGCTTCGTCGTCAACGTCAGCAGATGGCCGAGCAACTCGTGGAGCGGGTTGAGAAGCAGCGCACCAAGCGGGCCAGCAAGATCGCCTCTGAGCGCACCGATGAAGACGACGAAGACTCCGAAGCGGACCTTCGCTAACTGAGCATTCGAGCGTAACGGCGGTGCGGACCAGAGCTCAGCGCTGGGTGCCTTTGCTCGGCGCACCGAAGCGCAAGGGTCTGCACTGATCGGGATCCTGCGCGCGAAAGGCGATCCGGTCAGCTAGAGATCATGAGGCCAGCGGTGAATAGAACCGAATAGGCCAACTGCGTTAAGCCCGTGCTTCCTAAAACGGGCACCAAGCCGCCCCCCAGTGCGCCACTGCGGACGGTGCGCACGGGCACCCAGGCGAGCGGCAACGCCAACAAGGCCAAGAGCGCCCGCGGGTGACCGATCGCCACCAAGGGCAGAAGCGCAAAGGGCAGGGCCACCAAGACGACGAAAAACAACCGGGTGCGCTGGTCGCCCATCTTCACCGCGAGAGTCAGCTTGCCGACCTGCTCGTCCCCGGGGATATCGCGCAAGTTGTTGACGACGAGGATGGCGCAGGCAAAAGCTCCCACGCCGACGGCACCGACCAGCCCGCCGAGTGTCAAAGACTGTGACTGCGTCCACTGAGTGCCCAGCGTGGCCACTAAGCCGAAGAACACAAAGACGGCCAACTCACCCAACCCGCGATACCCATAGGGATGGGCACCGCCGGTGTATCGCCATGCGGCCAGGATCGCCGCTGCCCCCACCAGAAGCAAGATCCAGGCGTTCGACAAAGCCACCAGAGCCAAACCGACCACAGCAGCGATACCGAAGCAGCCAAAGGCCGCGAATTTGACCATCGAGGGGTCAGCGAGTCCTTGACCGACTAAACGGACCGGGCCCACCCGGGTCGCGTCGGTGCCGCGGACGCCATCGGAGTAGTCATTGGCGTAATTGACGCCGACTTGCAGAGACACCGCCACGACCAAGGCAAGAAGGGCCATACCGAAGTTGGCTTCACCTTCGGTGAAAGCCGCGCCTGTGCCCACGGCGACGGGCGCGAAGGCAGCGGGAAGGGTGCGTGGGCGCGCTCCGGCCACCCACTGAGCGACGTCTGCCATCGAGCTATATGCCGCGCAAGAAGTCAGGATCGTCATCGGGACCAAGTGGCCCACGCTTTTGACCCCCCCGACCCTGGTGCCCCTTCGGCTTGCCGGCCATGAGCCAGGCAACGCCGCCGACCACCGGGAACACTAGCGTTACGACGACCCAGGCCAACTTGGGCAAATTACGGACTTCGCTTCGATCGGTGCGGAAGACATCCACGAAGCAGTAGGCCACAAAAGCCACGATGGCGATAGTCAAGAGAGCGCGTGCCACTAAGGTCCTTTGATTGATAGGGGAGGGTCTATATTCTGCCATCTTCCTGAACGAAGGCTGCTCGGACCCCCGCTGTATCGACCTTGCCGCTGGGCAGCCTAGGAAGCGTGGTCACCACCATGATCGGGGCAGGCAACGCATAAGCGTTAAGCGCAGACCGCAACGCGGAGCGCAGCCACCCGGTGGGATCGGCGTGCAGCGATGGCGCCTGGAGTGAAGCGGTGTTTGCGACGACCATGGCGGCGACCCGCATGCCCCACTCGGGGTCCGGCACGCCGACCACGGCGGCTTCGGAAACCTCGCTCAGGGAAGTGAGGGCATCGACCACCGATTGCGGGTGGACTTTGTGACCACCGGTGTTGATCACCTCATCGAGCCGGCCTAGGACGCGCCACCGACCTTTGGTCCTCCCCGGCTCGGACGCCTCTTGTATGCCGATGTCCCCAGTCCTGAACCACCGCCGCCCCTCGAGTGTGATGAAGGCTTCGGCAGTCAGATCGGGGCGGTCGGCATACCCCTGCGCCAGCGTTGGCCCGGAGATCATCAGGCGCCCTGGCTCGCCTACGGGGCCGTCAGTGCGCAGCCGGACATCGCGCAACGGAATGCCGTCGTACACGCACCCGCCGCACGTCTCCGTCATGCCGTACGTGTGCGTCCAGGCGACCCCCACCTCTGTCAGTCGCCCGGCCATAGATGGCGCCAGAGCCGCCCCACCGATGAGGACCCGGTCAAACGAAGCCAGCGCGTCAGCCCCCGCTGCGGTGGTCAGCAGTCGGTAGATCTGGGTGGGAACCAGCGAGACGTATCGGCGGTGGTCCTTAGCCATTCGGGCGACCGCCTCGACGAATAACTCGCTGGTGAAGGGGGCATCCGAGGGCATCTGCACCGGGTCGAGCTCTGAAACGATCGACCGCACCCAGACCTGCAATCCACCAATGTGCGTTGCTGGAAGCGAGGACAACCACTGGCCCGGACCACCGATTGCTTCGTAGGCGGCGTGGGCCGAGGCCAACACGGCGCGGCTCGGCAGCACCACAGAGGTTGGATAACCGGTCGACCCCGAAGTGGCTACGACCAGTGAACCCTCGTGGATGATCTGCTCGCTCAATCGTGCGAAGAAATTCGAAGGAGTTGCCGTGCTGAGGTCGAGATGCGGCGGATGCGTCATGACGGTGTGCCCTCGAAGCTCTGAAGGTCAGCCTTCGGCGGGCTAGTCAGGAGGCGACAGTTGGCTGAGGCCGAGGTCGACGAACCATTCACCGTCGTACTTCTTCAAGACGAAAACCTGATCGCCAAAGCCGGCCGCAAAGAGATCAGAGAAGTTGTCTTTGTCGACCTTTGCGGTGTCTCCCTGGACGTCTGCACCGGTGATCTCCATGACGTCAAGGATTGCTGCCTCTTCGTCAGTGATTTCGCCTTCGGTCTGCGATGGGATGGTCCTCTCACAAATCTTGAGAAGCTCTTCGTCGTCCTTCAACGGGCCGGTGCCCTCGCCCTGAAGGTCGGCCATGTAGTTGCACATGCTGGGATCAGCTTTGGTCAACGCGGTGATGAATTCCTTGGTCACGTCGGCCGCAGCTTGACCGTCGGACCCACCCTCGACGTCGTCGTCCGGGCTGCCCGTTGAATCGGCAGCGTCGCCAGTCTCTTCGGCTATGTCGTCGCCTGGCGCGGAGGTGGCTGTTGTCACGGCGGTGTCGCTGGTCATCGCTGCATCATCGGCGGGGGCCTGGGTCGCCGTGGCAGAAGCCGTGTCGTCGCTTGGACCGCCTTCGCTGTCGGAGCTACATGCCGACAACGCAAGGGCTGGGATCGCGACAGCGGTAACGAGTGCACGACGCATGGTGGGGCCTTCCGGGCGAGAACGAGACGAACTCCCCGAGGCTACAGGCGCCAGGCCTTCGCGTCGAAGCCTCCGAAAGGGCTTCGGGCCGGCCAGCCGGGCTCTGCCGGGTGGCGGGAGGTTAGAAATACCAGGGGTATGTCGACCAGTCCGGCGCTCGCTTGCCCAAGAAGGCGTCGCGACCTTCAACCGCTTCGTCGGTCATGTAGGCCAAACGGGTGGCCTCGCCGGCGAAGACTTGCTGTCCCATCAAGCCATCATCAGCGAGGTTGAACGCGAACTTCA
>JBBSKS010000010.1:0-27563 GCA_038256095.1 Actinomycetales bacterium
AACTAGTAGTGACCGGGATGTACTTCGGGTCGAACTGTGACGACACCGGCGACCCACCGGATGGGCAAGGCACTCTCGGGTTGCCCGCCACCGACATCACGGTGATCGTCCGCCAGGGGGAGGACGAATGGGCCGTGGCCGTCGGCGATGCCGACGCAGACTACGAATTCGAGGTCCAAGTCATGCCTCCACCGGTGGAGGGTCTGGTGAGCGTCGAAGTACGTAAGGGGGTGCCTTCGGAGTTGCAAGATTCTGCGCAGGTGACCCTGCCGAAGCCCGCCGACCCTCAAACAGGCACTCGCGTGACGATGGCCGGTATGACGCCGCACAGTTTCCACGGGCGAGAAGATCCTGACGTTCGACACCTGGCGGTATGCCGACAAGCACGTGATCCTGCTCGGCTCGACGATGCATCGGGGCGCCGATGATCGGATCACCGTCGCGCGTTCGGTCCAGGAAGTGGTCGAGACGTTGGAGGGCCTGGGCGCTCGCGGGGTGTACCCCCTAGGGCGAGTCAGGGATGGTCAGCAGTCACTACCGCGTGGTGCAGTGAGTGACTTCGATCAATACCCCGGCAGCGGGGTTGAGCACTGGCATCGACAGCCCGTGACGCATGAGCGCCTTGCCGGGCAACGTCACACCCTGGGTGCACCACGGCGATTGACGGTGCGGGTGCCCACTGAGGCGCACTTCATCGCGACCGGTCGGGTCGAGCGCTCGGACGGTATACATCCGGTCTCGATCCAGCCCCGGTAGTCGCACCAAACCCGGCCGGGCCTGCGCGCCGGTTGCTAGTCGCACGTAAGCGAAGACTGCATGGTCGCCCTCATCCGAGACCACCCCGTGCAGCCATGCGTTGTCGATCGCTTCGGTGCGCACCGTATGGCCCGAGTGCAGCAGCGGCCGCAACCTCTTGTGCAGCGCCACCCATCCCGCCAGCCGCTCCAGCTCCTCAGCATCCAAAGCGCTGATGTCCCACTCGATCCCGGCGTGGCCGAAGAGTGCAGTCAGACAGCGGAAGTCCAGATCCGTGACCCGGGCGGTGGTGTGCGCTTTCGCTGGCCCGACGTGGGTGCCTTGAAGTTCAGGCGGCAGCAACAAGCCGGTCCACCGCTGGATCGTTTGGCGCTCCAGCGGGTCGTTGCAGTCACTCGGCCAGACCCGCTGCGTGTGCTCCAACACCCCGAGGTCCACGCGCGCTCCACCGGAGGCACAGGACTCGATCTCCAAACCAGGGTGTTGGGCACGCAAGTGCGCCATCAACGCGTATGCCGCCAGCGTCTGGGTGTGCACCGCGGCCCGTCCGTGCTGGTCGACGGCCTCGTGCAGATCGCGGTTGTGGTCCCACTTGATGTAGTCGACGCCGACTTCGGAGATCACCCGGTCCAGGAGGCTGGCGACGTGCTCGAAGGCACCCTTGCTGGTCAGGTCCAACACCTGTTGGCGGCGCCATGCCCTAGTGCCGGATGATCCCTTTCTGGCGGTCGCACGGTCGGGTGCGAGCAGCCATTCTGGGTGGGCTCGCGCCACGTCTGAATCCAGATTGACCATCTCGGGCTCGACCCACAGGCCCATCTGCATACCGTGCCCGCGGACCCGATCGGCCAGCGGACGTAGACCATCGGGCCAGACGGTCGCGTCGACTTGCCAGTCGCCGAGGCCGCGGGAGTCATCGCGCCGCCCGGTGAACCACCCGTCGTCGAGCACTAGCCGTTCGGCGCCGAGCTGGGCGGCGGTGTCGACCAGGGCATTAACCCGGTCGTGGTCGTGGTCGAAATACAGCGCCTCCCACGAGTTCACCGTGACCGGTCGCGGCGTCGCCGGGTGGCTCGCTCGCCCGCGCACATAACCGTGCAGCGCCTCGCTCATCCCGTCGAGCCCGCGCCGTGAGCGGGCAAAGATCACCGGCGGAGCGGCATACGTCGCGCCGCTGGCTAGGCGCATCTCACCGGATCGGAGCAGCTCGCCGCCACCGATGACGCCCGTATGCCGACCGGCGCCTTCGGGCAGTTGGTCCACCAGGTGCACGTGGTCACCGCTCCAGGCCACATGGACCCCCGACACTTCGCCGCGTCGGAAGGTGAAGCCCGCCTCGCCGGCGATCATCAGCAAGGTGGCGTCGTGCCCCGTGCGCCCACGACGGGACTCCCGGATGCGGCCGCCATGCTGCAACGGCAACCGCTGTGGGTGGCGCTCGCGGCACCAGCGGCCGGTGAGATCGAGCACCTCAGCGGCGTTCGAGGGCAGCGGCATGATCGCGATGAGTTCGTCGACATCCAACGTTTCGTCGGCGGTGTTAGTGATCTGGTGCGTCATGGTCAGCACACCGTGACTGTCGATGGCCAAGATGCATTGCCAGTCGAGTCCCGCTGCGGTGTCGGTGGCTGTGACCGTCAGCACGCTGGGCCCCATTTTGCTGCCGACCAGGTGCACATCGGCACCGCCGAATTCGGTGATGACTGTGCGACCGCCGCGATGAGCCGACAAACTTGGCGGCCCCGACCACCCGTCGGTCTCGCTGGGCAGCAACGTCAGCGGCCAGGCCTCGTCGAGCCCGCTCTGCGGCACGGGGGACTCGCCTGCCCGCAGCAGGTCAGCTGCTTCCTTGATTTTGCCTAGGTCTGCGCCCCAATGCACGATCTCGGGCAGCCCATCGGGGCGGCGCGCCAGGATCACACTGCTGCCACCGCCCCGAAGGACCACGAGACCATCGGGACGCCACGCACCGGCGTCCATCTGACTCATCCTTTGTCGGCTCCTAAGGTCAGGCCGGACACAAACTGCTTCTGTAGCGCGAAGAACACGACGATAGTGGGGACGGCCACCAGGATCGATCCCGCACTCAGCAGGTTGTAGTCGGTGAAGAACTGACCGCGGAGGTTTTGCAGACCCGACGTAATCGGGAATTTGTCCCCACTGTTGAGGAAGGCAACGGCCCAAAAGAAGTCGTTGTAGATCCAGGTCACCTGCAGCACGGTCAACGCAGCCAATGAGGGACGGCACAGGGGCAAAATGATCTGCCAGTACTGGCGCCACACGCTGGCGCCATCGACCAATGCAGCTTCGGTGAGTGAGTGCGGCAGGGCCTTCATGAAGTTGCTTAGGACGAACGTGCAGAAGCCCGTCTGGAAAGCGATGTGCACCAAGATCACGGAGAGGTAGTTGTCCAGGAGACCGACCTCGCGGAAGAACCGGAAGAGCGGGATCAGCAACGACTGCTGGGGCAACAGGTTGGCCGCCGTGAAGAGAATCAGCATCGGCAAGTTGAACCAGAAACTGAACCTTGCCAGCACAAAGGCCGCCAGCGTGGAGAACATCAAGGTGAAGAACACCGCTGGGATGACGATGATCGCCGAGTTCAAGAACAACTGCCCGAAGTTCCCTTGGCTCCATGCGTTGGTGTAGTTGTCCAACGTGAATCCGCCGAACGACACGTAGCCGTTCTCTGACGTGAAGTTGTAGTCGCGGAAGGAGTTGTAGAGCGCCCACACCACTGGGAACAGCCAGATGATCGACATGCCGGACAGGAAGGCGTAAAGCACAACCCGAGCAGGCGTTATTCCGCGTTTTTTCGAGGCGCGAAGGTCGTCGTAGTCCGACGGGCTCGACGGTGTTGGCGTGGTCGGGGTGACGGGAGTCGTCGTGCTCATTTCGGGGAGTCCTCACGGTAGATCGAGATCATGTAGATCACGATGAAAACCAGGCTGATGATCAGCATGATCGTCGCGATGGCCGAGCCGAAGCCCACCCGCGACGCCTCGCCGATAACGTTGGAGACGACCAAGGCACTGAGTATCTCGAGGCCGTTCGTTCCCTTGTTGATGACCCAGACGATGTCGAAGGCTCGTAAGGCCTCAATGACCGTGATCACCAAGACCACGACGTTGATGGGCCGCATAGCGGGGAAGACCACACTGAAGAAGGTTCGGACCTCGCCGGCGCCGTCCATGGACGCCGCTTCACGCAGGGCCGGGTCGATGCCCTTCAGGCCGGCTAAGTACAACAACATGATGTAGCCGACGTGTCGCCACGAAGCCGCAATCAGCACGAAGTAGATATTGATGTCGGCATCGCCGAGGAAGTCGATGCGAGCAGTGCCCTCGAGTCCGAGCATGGCGTTGAGCAAGCCCTGGTCGCGGCTGTAGATCAGTTGCCAGATGAATCCGATCAAGGCCAACGACAGCACGACGGGGAGATACAACGCGCTCTGGAAGAACGCGGTGCCGCGGACCTCGCGGTCCAGCAGGGTGGCCATGAAAATCCCCAGCGGAGTAGCGATAAAGAAGAACACCGCTAGCCACAGCAGGTTGTTGCTGACAGCAGGCATGAATTGTGGGTAGATCGTCACCAGGTCGGTGTAGTTCTGGAAACCGATCCACTGGATGTCACTGACCGGCCCGATGCCGTTCCACCGGGTGAAGGACAGGACGACGCTGATCAGAGCCGGGACCCAGATGAAGCCGAGCACGAAGATCGCGGGGATGCCGACCATAAAGGCCAAAACCAGACGGTCTCTTCCGGTCATCAGCTGAAGTTTTTTGTTGTCAGGCGCTTGCGGTTTTTTATCGTCTGGCGATGTGTCTGCCGGGGGAAGCGATGCGGTAGCCATTCCGAACTCCTTTGGTATGCGCGGGTTCAGCTTTTCGGGAAGATGGAATCGGCCTGAGCCTGAATGGATCCGGTCACGTCCGCGACGTCCTTGGGGTTAGCCAAGAAGCGCTTGAGCTCGGGGATCATGACGGTGGCCGCAAAGTCGGGACGGGTATCCCGGTCCATGAATTGCGAAATGTTGGCCGCATTGGTGACTAGATCGGCCGACTTCAGCTGCAACGGGTCGTAGTTGCTGGTGTCGGTCTCTGTGTGGGCGCCGATTTGGGCGTCGATGCCGACGTAGGTGTCGGCGGCCTCAACCGTGCCGAGAAACTTCAGTAGATCCTTGGCGTTCTTCTCGTTTGCCGGCTCAGAGCGCATCATGAAGCCATCAATGGGGGCTTCGATCGCGTCGGAGCCGATGGTTGGGTCGATCTCGGGAAAATTGAAGAAGTCGAGGTTTTCGCGGTCTTCGCCTTCGGCGAACTGCTGGTTGAGGAATAGACCCATCACGATCATTCCGCTCTCGCCCTGCTGTAGCGACTGCGCTGCCTCTTGCCAGGTGCGACCCAACGGGCTCTCTTGGTGATACGGAAGAAGCTTGGCCCAGGCGTCGAAGACGGCCTTGACCTCGTCGCTGTCCCAGCGCTCGTTGCCGGCCATCAGGTCCACGTGGAACTGGTAACCGTGGGTGCGCATGTTGAGGTAGTCGAAGGTGCCCATCTGGGGCCATCCGTCGGAGGCGCCGAAGGCAATCGGGTTTATCCCGCCAGCCTGCATATCCTCGCAGAGCGCCTTGAACTCATCCATCGTCTCCGGGATGGTGTACCCGTTCTCGTCGAAGACGCTGGGGCGATAGAAGACGGCCCAGGGGTAGTAATAGAGCGGCAAGAAGATTTGCTGACCCGCGTCGTTGGTCGAGGCGATTTTGAAGGCTTCGCTAAAACCGTCACCGACCTCGGCCCAGACGTCGCTGATTTCTTCGGCCAAGCCGTTCTCGTAGAAGAAGCGCCCACGGTATCCGGCGAACCACTGGAAGACATCGTCGGGATTTCCTTGCAGGTAGGAGTTGATCTGCTCCTGATAAGTGTTCGGGTCGGTGGCGTTGATATCGACGCTGATCCCAGACATTTTCTCGTAGAGATCCATCGTGGCCTCGAGCGCTTGGCGCGGGATCTCCTCGGTTGCGCGAGAGCCCACCGAGGTGCGGGTGGGATCGTTGCCGGAGCCGCACCCGCCGAGAGCACCAAGAGCTCCAATGGCGGTAGCGCCACCGAGCAGGCTGCGCCGGGAGAAGGGAGTATGCACCCCGTGGTTTCGGGCCACCAACTGTGAAGGGGTGGGAGGTCGGGTGATGCGAGATAGGGCTGACATGCGGGCCTCCTGGGCTCACTCGTCGCTGAGTGGGGTCGGTGTCGGTGGCGCTATCACACCGCCACGTGCGCGCTGCAACAGAAACCACTCATATAGTCCTGCCGTTTGGTGGTCCTGTCAATAGAAATCGTCAAAAGCAAACAAAATGAGGAAACATGAATAAACATTTGGTTGTTTCTGTTGACTTACGGACCCGTGGATGTCAGGGTCTGACAATGAGGCCATGGCCGCGAAACCGCATCTTGTTTGGGGCAGATTTCAATCCTGAACAATGGGAACCGCATACGTTGGACGACGACGTTGAGCAGATGCGACGGGCGGGATTTACCTTCGCTACGGTGGGTGTCTTCGGGTGGGCACTCCTCGAGCCCGAGCCGGGTCGGTACGAGTTCGACTGGTTGGATCGCGTCCTAGACACGTTGCACGACAACGATATTGTGGTCGACCTTGCTACGGCGACAGCGTCTCCGCCACCGTGGTTTGCGCGGGAGCACCCCGACGCGATGCCGGTCACTCGCGACGGCGTCCGACTCTCGCACGGCAGCCGTCAGACGTGGTGCCCCTCTAGTCCGGACTACCGGAGTCGGGCGCTCGCCTTGGTTGACCAACTCGCCCGTCGGTATTCCGATCACCCCGCACTCGCGTTGTGGCATGTCGGAAACGAGTTCGGTTGTCACAACCTCATGTGCTTTTGCGACGTGTCCGCCGCACATTTCCGCACCTGGTTACAGGACCGATACGGCTCGCTCGATGAACTTAACGAGGCGTGGGGGACGACCTTTTGGTCGCAGCGATACGAGATGTGGATCGACGTTGTGCCACCGCGCAGCACTACCGCAATCCCCAATCCCGGAGCCGAGTTGGATTGGCAGCGTTTCTGCTCCAACGCTCACCTCGAGCACCACATCGCGGAGCGCGAGCTACTGCATACGTTGTCGCCTGGGGTGCCGGTCACGACGAACTTCATGGTCAACCACTCGGTCACCGGCCTGGACTACAACCGGTGGGCGCCGCACCAAGACATCGTGTCTAACGACCACTACCTGGCCAATCACCTACCCCACCCGGAAGCAGAGTTGGCGATGTCGGCCGACATCACCCGCGCGCTGGCGGGAGGTGAGCCGTGGATCCTGATGGAGCACTCGACCTCAGCAGTTAACTGGCAACCCGTCAACACCGCCAAAGCCCCCGGCCAGATGATGCGCGATTCGCTGTCCCACGTCGCTCGTGGCGCCGACACGGTGGCCTTCTTCCAGTGGCGAGCCTCCCGGGCCGGGGCCGAGAAGTACCACTCCGCGATGCTCGGTCACGCAGGCACAGACACGCGCGTCTTCGCCGAGGTCGCCAAGCTGGGTGAGGTGCTGGCTCGGTGTGCGGCCGTGGCCGGCAGCCGGACGGTGGCCAAGGCAGCCTTCGTCTACGACTGGGAGTCGATGTGGAGCACCGATGCGGCGTCCACTCCGAGCGAGCAGCACCGTTATAGGGACGAGGTCCGTGGGTGGTACGACGCGTTGTATCGGGCGGGCGTGACCTGTGACGGGGTGGGTCCGGAGGCCGATCTCGGCGGTTACGCGCTGATCATCGCGCCGTCACTTCACTTGGTGACCGACCGCACTGCGCAGGCGATCAGCGATGCTGCGGACGCCGGTGCCCAGGTGGTCATCACCTACTTCTCGGGCACCGTCGATGAGCGCGACCACATTCGCCTCGGCGGTTACCCTGGCGCGTTCCGCGACCTGCTCGGCATACGGATGGCAGAGTTTGCGCCGTTGCTTCGCGGCCAGAGCGTGACCTTGGACGCCGACGCCGATAGCCCGGTCGCGCACCTGGATCAACACTCTGCTTCGGTATGGAGTGAGCGCGGCCACGCGCTGCCCGGCACCGACGTGGTGGCGAGTTTTGCGGACGGCCCGTCGGCTGGCTACCCCGCAATCACACGTCGGATCACCGGCACAGGATCGGCTTGGTATGTCGCGACTCGCCTCACCGATGCTGGCCTGGATGTGCTGTTGGCCCCGATCGTGGGCGAGGCAGGTATTGAGCCGGTGTGGCCCGATCGACCGGTGGGCGTTGACGTCGTGCAACGCCGGAAGGGAAGCGACACATGGACGTTCGTCATCGACCAAACAGGTCTCGGCGTGAGCGTGCCGCTAGAGGGCACAGACCTCGTCTCCGGCGAAGCTAGCAGCACGGAGCGACCGCTTAGTGTGGCTCCGGGCGGCTGCGCGGTGGTGCATTCGCACCTGCCGACAGGAAACAACACGTGAGCACAATGGCCCGTCAACGCCGACAGGTGATCCTCGATCGAGTGCGCCGTGACGGGTCGGTGCGTGTGGGGGAGTTGGTCGACGAGCTCGACGTCTCCGACATGACGATCCGCCGCGATATCGCCCAACTGGCGGATCGCGGATTGTTGATGCGGGTCCACGGCGGAGCCACCGTCACCGACGCTCCCTATTCCAGCCACGAGCCGATGTTCCTGACCAAGTTGGGCGAGCAGGTCCAGGAAAAACTGGCCATCGCGCGAGCCGCCGCCGAGTTGGTGCCACCCGGATCGTCGGTGGCTCTCTCGGCCGGCACGACGACCTTGGCGCTCGCGGAGGAACTGCGCAGTGTCGAGGGGCTAACGGTCGTCACTAACTCGATCCCAGTTGCCAATGCCCTGCACGACCCTGACCGCCGAGACCGGGTGGTCATCTTGACTGGCGGCTCCCGCACCCCATCGGATGCGTTGGTGGGGCCGGTCGCAGTCACCGCGTTGCAGAATCTGCACGTTGACCAGGTTTTCCTCGGTGTGCACGGCTATAGCGAGCGCACCGGGTGCACCTCACCCAACATGGTCGAGGCGATGACCAACCACGCACTCATTCAGGCCGCAGCGGCCACCGTTGTGATCGCTGACTACACCAAACTGCGGCTGATCGGCTTAGCGACTGTGGTCCACCTCGATGACATTGACGTCCTTGTCAGCGACGACGGGTTGGCCTTCGAGGACCAAGCGATGCTGCGCACTCATGTGGGTCGACTGCTGATCGCACCCGCAGAGCGAGACACGGGCCAGAGTTTCGAGGAGAACGGATGAGCGCCGAGACGCGACGGACCCACATTCATCTTGCGGACGGGCGGGACCTCTTCTACTACGACGATGCCAACGCTGCGACCCTTCCCGATCGCAGTGCAGACCCTCACCGAAACGCAGGGCCTGATCGAACTGCAGTCGACGCCCGTGAGTTGCCGCCGATGCCAGGAGCGGCAAGGATGCGCCGAGATCCCTTGACCGGTGAGTGGATACCGCTGGCCTCGCACCGGATGAATCGCACTCACTTGCCCGCTCGAGCCGACTGCCCACTGTGCCCCAGCAAGCCCGACCAGGCCCCGAGTGAGATTCCGGCCGCTGACTACAACGTGGTTGTCTTCGAGAACCGCTTCCCGTCGCTGAACGTGCGCGAGG
Organism: Actinomycetales bacterium; assembly: GCA_038256095.1. Classification (GTDB taxonomy): domain Bacteria; phylum Actinomycetota; class Actinomycetes; order Actinomycetales; family Dermatophilaceae; genus Ornithinicoccus. The sequence continues at coordinate 9,416 of JBBSKS010000010.1, forward strand.
CCGAGCCGCCATCGAGTGTCGACGGCCACGAGATCTGGCCCGAGCGCGCATCAAATGGCCGTTGCGAAGTCGTCTGCTTCACCAGCGATCACGAGTCCAGTTTTTCTGCGCTGACCCCCGCTCACGCTCGCACGGTCATCGAGGCGTGGGCCGACCGCACCGCTGAGTTGCTGGAGATTCCGTCGGTGCGCGACGTCTTCTGCTTCGAGAATCGCGGCGAGGAAATCGGGGTAACCCTGGCTCACCCGCACGGCCAGATCTACGCCTACCCTTACCTCCCACCGCGCACCGCCCAGCACGCCGCACGCGCCGCCGAGCACTTCGCTGCCACCGGGCGCGACCTGCTCGGAGATATCTTGGCAGCCGAGCAGGCCGCCGACCGTCGGGTCATCATGGCCGGCGAGCACTGGACGGCGTTCGTTCCGGCCGCAGCGCGATGGCCGGTCGAGGTGCACCTGGTGCCGCACCGCCACGTCCTCAACCTCGCGCAAACCGACGACGAAGAGCGGGCCGAGTTGGCGACGATGTATCCAGCCTTGCTGCGCGCCCTCGACCACTTCTTTGTCGACGCCGACGGGGAAGCGATCCCGCTGCCATACATCGCCGGGTGGTTCGCCGCCCCCAAGGTGGAACAGGGCGCTGATCATCGCGCAATTCCGGAAGCGCAGCCGCGACTGCACCTGCAGGTCATCTCGGTCATGCGCGCGCCCGGGAAGTTGAAGTACTTAGCGGGGTCGGAATCGGCGCAGGGAGCGTGGGTATCGGACACCACGCCAGAGTTGATCGCCGACCGATTGAAGGCCGTCGTCGAGTTGTCGATGGTCTCGGCGTGACCTCCGTGCCGCAACCAGACTGGGTGCAGCCAGCCGACCGCGAGCGACACGCAGCCGACGTGTGGGCGGCTTTCGTAGAGTGCTTCGACGCTGAGCCTGCCGGGGTGTGGGCTGCTCCCGGGCGGGTCAACCTCATCGGGGAGCACCTGGACTACAACGGCGGCCCGGTCCTGCCGATCGCAATCGGCCATCACACGATGGTTGCCGTGGCCCCGCGCGCGGACGGCCGCATCCGGCTGCGCTCGCGGCAGGTGTCGTCAACCTGGGACGGTTCGTATGCCGAGCTGGCGCCCGAGTCGATGCCCGGCTGGTGTCGGTACGCCGCAGGCGTGCTTTGGGCGATGACGCAGTCGGGTCAGCAGTTGCCTGGGTTTGATGTGGTAGTCGATGGCCGTGTGCCGTCGGGGGCAGGGTTGTCGTCGTCTGCGGCGTTGACCTGCGCCATCGCGGTGGCGGTGGCCGACCTGGCAGGCATGAACATGGACGAGCCGCAGCGAGTCAGGGCCTTAGCGACATGGTGTGTGCGAGCCGAGAACGACTTCGCGGGCGCGCCGACCGGTGGAATGGACCAGTCTGTGGTGCTGCGAGCGACCGCCGATCACGCGCTGCTGTTGGACTGCTCGACGTTCGATGCCGAGCACGTGCCGATCCCTGATGGCGGCGAGTTGCTGGTGGTCGACACGCGGACCCATCACGCTCTGACCGATGGCCAATACGGGGGACGCCGCGCAGCGTGCGAGTCGGCAGCCACCGAGTTGGCGGTGCCCAGTTTGGCGGCGATCACCCTCGGCGAGCTGCCGAAAGCGTTGGGTGCCTTGTCCACCGACGAGCTGCGCGGTGTCGTGCGTCACGTGGTGACCGAGACGGCGCGGGTCGCCGAGGTGGTGGCACACCTTCGGGCCGGTCGGTTGCTGGAGATCGGGCCGACCCTGTTGGCTTCGCACGCTTCGATGCGCGACGACTTTCTGATCTCCACCCCCGAGCTCGACCTGGTGGTCGACGCCGCGGCTCAGGCGGGAGCCGCCGGTGCCCGGATGACCGGTGGCGGCTTCGGGGGATCAGCCGTGGTCGTATGCCGACCAGGCGACCGGGAGCGGATCGCTGCTGCCATCGCCACCCGGTTTGCCGAGGCCGGGTATGCGGCGCCGGGGATGCTCGCCATCAACGCCGTCGGCGCAGTCGGTCGCGCTCGCACGACGTAAGAGCACGGCCAGCCGCAAGCGGACAGTCGCCCGCGCGAGGGTATAGGCCAGCGAAAAATCCTGGTCCGGCAGCCCCGTCACCGGATGCCGACGACACGCCCCGGAAGAGCGGCTTACGCGCGCTCGTGCACCCGAGGGCCGATCAGGACGCGCGCGTTGCGGGACACACGGGCCAGGTATGCCGATCAGTGAGCGGCGGCCTTGTCCTTGCGGGGGATCAGGTGCATCACGGCGACCACGACGGCACCGACGACGACGCCGATGATGGCCGACGCGGTGGTGTTGGTGAGCCAGGCGAGCACGCCGCCGAGGGTGCCCGTCGCGTCGTGCACCCACTCTTCGGCGTGATGCACGATGTCGTAGGGGGCGGTGAGACCGAGCTCGTCCATGCCGACCAGCAGGATGTGGCCGCCCACCCACAACATGGCCACCGTGCCGACGACCGACAAGACCGTCATGACCTTCGGCATACCCTTGACGAGGCCTCGGCCAACGGTCTGTGAAACTTTGGAGTCGCGCTCAGCCAGATAAAGCCCGATGTCGTCCATCTTCACGATGAGCCCGACCGCCCCGTAGACCAACGCCGTGATGAGGATAGCCACGACGATCAAGATCAACGCTCGCGAGACGAACGGCTCGTTGGAGACCTCGTTGAGCGAAATCACCATGATCTCGGCGGACAGGATGAAGTCCGTGCGGATGGCCCCCTTAACCATCGCGTCCTCGTGACCCTCCGGCTGGGTAGCCACCGGAGCCTTCTCTTCTTCATGATGTCCGCTGACCTTCTCGTAGATCTTTTCCGCACCCTCGAAGCACAGATAGGTCCCACCGAGCATCAAAATTGGGGTCAGCAACCATGGCAGATACTGGCTTAGCAGTAGCGCCGCCGGGAGGATGAACAGCAATTTGTTCTTGATCGAGCCGATCGCGATCTTCTTGATCATCGGCAGCTCGCGCTGAGCGGCAAAGCCTCGCACATAGCGAGGGGTGACGGCGGCGTCATCGACCACGACACCGGCCGCTTTAGCCCCGGCGCGACCGGCGGCAGCGCCGACATCGTCGATGGATGCGGCGGCCAGCCGGGCTAGCGCCGCCACGTCGTCGAGGAGCGCGACCAAGCCGCCGCTCATCGAAATGCTCCCGGGACGGTAGTGGTCGAGGGCGTGAGGGTAGTTGGCAGCACGTCCTCAAGCCTACGGGGTGGGCTGCGGGTTGGCCCCGATCGTGGTGGCGGGATCGACGGAGGGGTCGTTGGGAGGATGATGTCGGTCGGCGTGTCGGGTGGCGACCCTGGCCAACGCGACCGACGTGGCGCCGATGACCAACCCGGCGATGTCGTCGATGATGTAGTGCCACCCGAAGTAGATGGTCGAGATCAGCGTCAACGCCAGGAATATCCACATCGAGACGCGCAGGACCCTCGGCAAACCGGCGAAGTGCACGATCAACGCGGCGGTGAAGACGATCGAGGTATGCAGTGAGGCAAAGGCTGCGATGCTCTGCACCGAAGACGTGGCGTGCGGGTCGGTCAGCACGCGGTCCCGGGCGTTCAACATGCCCTCTTGCAACGAACTGACCCCGGTGTCCGGTAGATGTGCGAAGTTCCAACTACGCACTGCAAAGGGCCCCAGCGCCGGCAGCAAGTAGTAACTGAGCGTCCCGAGCGCCCAGTTCAGGCAGAGGGCTGTGGTGTACCAGAGACCCAGACTCATGTCCCGGGACCACACCAGGAAGGCAGCCAACGACAGCGGCACGAAGAAAAGGAAGGAGATGTAGACCCACGAGAGCACGTAAGCCGATACCCCGACCCCCAGCAAGTCGTGCAGCACCTCGGCAGGATTGGCGCCGAAAGACAACAACTGATCGCTGGTCCGCAGCGACATGTCTTCTGTCTGCTGCCGCATGAACGGTAGAAAACTCTTCAGGTTCCGGTAACCCACGTAGGTCACGTAGAAGCTACTCAACGCAATCAACACGACTACCAACCGCTCGGTTGGCCACCGTTCGGTAAACACCTCGACAAAGGACTGGCGTGCTTCGCGGATGCTGCGTGTATTGGTGCTGCTACGAAGGCGCGCGATCACGCGGGGGATCACGTCGGCGGCCATGAAAAGAAATAAAATCAGGGGAAGTCTGGTCCAACTAGGGCCGAGAAAACCGTCCGGGTCGCGCAGCGGAAGGTTTAACGAGATCGAAAAAACGATGGCCAGGCCGCCGGTGATCGCCGCTGTAGCAACCGCCAAGCCGACGCCTCTACCCCTGCGGGTGCGCCAACTAGCCGGGGAGGTCACGATAACAGTATGCCCTGTTTACCTTGGCTTACCCTGATACCCCCCTGGTAGACACTGTGAATTCGCTCACTCAAATCAGACAGGTCGTCATACATCCCATGCAGCAGAACGACATCCGCGATTTTTCTTGGCTCGATAGTGCCGTAGTCGTGATCGACTCCAAAGAGCGCAGCGGCCGATGACGTCGTCGCCACCCAAGCCTCCAGTGGGCTCATTCCAAGGTCGGCCATCAACCCCAGTTCGTCGAGGTTCGCGCCGTGCGCACCCACCCCGGCGTCGGTGCCCATCGCGACCTTGACCCCGGCGGCAAACGCCCGGCGCATCGAGTCGTCGTGGACCTCGGTGACCATCCGGGCCTTGGCGACGACGGCGTCGGCCAGTGGGGCACCCGCGTCGGCAGCGGCAATCACCGCACGCGGTGCCGATAGAGTCGGCACCAGCCAGGTCTCGTGCTTGAGCATCATCTCGATGGCCTCATCGTCCAGATAGATGCCGTGCTCGATCGACCGTATGCCGTTGCGGACCGCCACCTTGATCCCGTCAGTCGCTTGCGCGTGGGCCATGACGAACAGCCCGGCCGCGCTCGCCTCGGTCACCAACGTCTCGATCTCGACGTCCCTAAAGTGACCGTGCCGAGGGTCGCTACGAGCCGACATCACCCCGCCACTGGTCGCCACCTTGATCACATCAGCCCCCGCCCGGATTAACTCACGGACCGCCTTGCGCATCTCGTCGGGACCATCGACCACCCCGTTCGGACGCCCTGGGTGCACCCCGAAAAGTGGCACGTCGACCCCACACGCTTGCACCCCATCCCCGTGACCGCCGGTCTGCGAGAGCATCGTCAACGCCACCTGCATCTGCGGCCCCCGGATCAACCCGTCGCGCACCGCCTTCGCCACCCCCAGGTCAGCGCCGCCAGCATCCCGCACCCAGGTCACCCCGGTGTCGAGCGTCTTCGAAAGGTGACCGATCGCCTGATAGTAGGGATACGAGAATGGTGTCTGCAGCATCCGCAACAGGTTGATCTGCTCGAACAGCACGTGGACGTGGGCGTCGAAGAGGCCCGGAAGCACCGTCATACCCGAGCAGTCGATCACCTGGTCCGCCTCCACCCCGAGGCGTGGCCCGACCTCGACCACACGGCCATCGCGCACCCACACATCGGCAGCGCTCGGCGTCGCCCCCGTTCCATCGAGCACCGTACCGCCAGCAAAGAGAATGTCGCTCATACCCTCACGCTATCGATCACTTGGTCGGCCCGTAGTCTCTGTTGATGGCCACGCTGCCGCTTTTCCCGCTAGGCACAGCCCTCATGCCGGGTGCCCTCTTGCCCTTGCAGATCTTCGAGCCGCGATACGTCACGCTGCTCCAAAACCTCATCAGCACTCAAGAGGAGCAACCGCCAGTCTTTGGGGTCGTGGCCATCCGTAAGGGTTTCGAGGTTGGCGAGCACGGCGCCCGCGCACTGCACCCGATTGGTTGCTCGGCGCAGATCCGCCAAGCCGCAACTTTGGGCGAGGACAAATTCTTAATCATCGCCGAGGGTCGCACCCGCTTTGAGTTGGGTGACATCGAGAACGACAGCACCACTCCGTATGCCGTGGCGCACGTCAACTGGCTGCTCGACGATGACGGTGACGTGCGCGAGGTCGACAAGCTGGCGGCCATGCTGCGCCGAGACGTTGCGGCATATCGACAAGATCTCGGGGAAGAAGAGCTCGAGGCACCGGACGAGGACCGGGAACTGTCCTACTGGCTCCCGCAAGCCCTCGACTTGGACCTCAGCGACCGCCAGCAAATGTTGGCCAGCAACACCACTGAGACTCGGCTGCGCCTTTGCCGCGCGATCGTGCGCCGCGAACGCACGCTGACCACGTCGCTAGGCACCGTGGGTCTGCAATTCGGCGGGCCAATGAGCCCCAACTGACGATGAGCCCCAACTGACGATGAGCCCCGACTAGGACCCGAGCAAGTCGAGCACCGCGCGTTCCATCGCAGCTTGACGGTCGTCGTAGGTCGCGAAGTCTTCTTCCGGGGCCACCGAGATCGTCCGGCCGTCTTCGTAGGCCTCGATCACCCGCGGATCGACGTAGGAGGATCGCGCCAACGTCGGGGTGTTACCCAGGAACGAGGACACCTCCTTCATCGCAGCGCTTACCGCCCGTTTGCGGGATGCCCCGCTCTGGCCGTGCTCGGTCGTCCGAGCCAGGGAGGCACTCGCCAACACCGTTGCGTGCCACGTCCGGAAATCCTTGGCGCTGCCCTCGACGCCGGTCCCGGTCCGCAGGTAATCGTTAACCAGCGCGGGCATCACTCCGTGCCACGACCGCGACACCTTGTAGGCCAGCAGTCGGGGGTCATCGGCACGTCGTCGGCGCATCACCGCGATGGCTTCGATCACCGACGGGTCATCGATGCTGATCCGGTGTGACACCCCCGACTTACCGACGAAAGAGAAGACCAGCACATCGTCGGAGCGGCGCACGTGGCGGCGCTCCAGCGTGGTCAGGCCGAAGCTGCCGTTGGTGTCGGCGTAGATGTCGTTGCCGATCCGGAAATACCCCAGGTCGATGAGGCGGATCGCCGCGGCGCAGGCCCGCTCCATCGGCATACCCGTCTGGCCCAGGTCGCTCAAGATGACCGAGCGAGCCTTCGTAAGGTTGTGCCCAAACGTCAGCATGCGGTCAAACTTCTCGGCATCTCGACGCACCCGCCAATCCGGGTGGTAGAGGTATTGCCGCCTCCCAGCGTCGTCGGTGCCAACCGCCTGCAGGTGTCCGTTCGGAAACGGCGTGATCCACACGTCTTGCCAGGCCGGTGGGATGACCAGGTCCTTGACCCGCTGGGTCGCTTCCGCCGGGAGGCGGTGACCGTGCTCATCGAGGTAGGAAAACCCGGTGCCAGCGCGCCGACGAGTCCACCCGAGGCTATCGGGAGATGTTTTGCGCAACCTGACCATGACACGACGCTAACCCCACGCCGTCGTCAGCGCCTGCGCGGGTCTGGCGGAACTGCATACCAAAGTAGTGCCCGAAAACACAGGGTCGTATGTCGAGGAAGGGCTCGATTCGACTGCATCGGACCGTACTGTGAGCGCGTGACCGCAACCCTGGCTCCCGCTCGGCAACAGACTCAGGTCTGTGTCGACGACGTGCGCAGGCGCAAACTGAAACGGTTACTGCCTGCCCTCCTCGTTGCGTTGGTGGGGATTGCCAACATCAGCGTGGGGCTCTTCCCCCGCATCGCGGTCGAGTTGGTGGACTTGACGCAGCCGTTCGGCGGTCGGGGAATCTTGACAACCGGTCGGATGGCGTCGGTCGAGTTGGGCTTGCTGTTGTTGCTCATCGCTCGAAAGCTGTCTCAAGGCTCGCGCTCGACGTGGATCTTTGCGGTGTGCTTGGTGGCGTTGACGTGGCTGGTCTCGATGTCTCGTGGGCACATCACGATCGTCACTGTGATGACGTTGATCGCGCTGGCCTCGCTCTTCGCCACCCGCTCGTCCTACCAGTTGCGCCGACCTGGGGTCCGCTACTCCACGCGGTGGGGAGTGGCTGCGGTATCTGGCGGACTGCTGCTCTTCGCAGCCGTTCGGTACGCCCAGATTGACACCGCGTTGCGGGACGCGTCGCTGACCGATCGGCTGTCGATACTCATCAGGACCACGTTCTTTCTGCCCGGCGGCTTGGATCAAGAAAGCGCCAGCTTCGAGGCGCTGTCGATGGCCTTGCGGGTCGGCTTAGTTCTCGTCGTGATCGGTGTGCTCTTCGCCTTCCGGCCCCGCGCCCAGGTCAATAACGCCGACCGGGACGCCACCTTGGAGTGGGTCCGTCAGCACGGCAAGTCCCCAACGGCCCCGCTGCTCGCTCTGCCGGACAACATGCTGTTGACGCTTTGTGATGGCAAGGCACTCGCCGCGGTTGGGGTGCGTAGTGGGACGGCGGTCTGCCTCGGAGGTCCGGTGGCTCAGGAGGGCCTCGAGGCCGAAGCGCTCAGTGAGTTCACCGAATACTGCGAGCATGCCGGCTGGGTGCCCGCGATGCTCGGCTCGGACACCCGCCAGCGCGATCTCGCCGCTGCGGCTGGCTATGCCTCGCTAAAGATCGGTGTCGAGGCCATCATCGACGTCGCCACCTTCTCCACGGTCGGCAAGCGCCGGTCCAACGTGCGCCACTCCGTCACGCGCGCCGGCAAAGAGGGGGTGAGCGTGCTGCTGTACGCAGGCTCGGCCCGCACCGAAGCGCGCACCGCCCAGTTGGGGCGGGTCAGCGCCCAGTGGCTGCAGGACAAGGGTGGCCCGGAGCTAGGCTTTACGTTGGGCCGTTTCGACCCCGATCGACTCGACGATCAAGAGGTCTACGTCGCGTTGCTGCACGAGGGCGCCGATGATGAGCGGGTCGTGGGGTTCGTGACGTGGCTGCCGTACGACCAGGGCCGGGCCGCGGTCTTGGACCTGATGCGCCGGGCGCAGGTCTGCCCTCCGGGGGTCATGGAGATGCTGATCGTCGAGAGCCTGGCCGACTTCAAGACGCGTGGCCGGGTGATCGCGAGCCTGGGCGGGGTGCCGCTGGCCCAGGTCGCCGACGGCGAAAAGGGCATCGCGCAGGGTGTTCTGGCCTGGACCTACGTGAACGGCTCCAGCCTGTATGACGCTCGTGGCCTCTTCCGATTCAAGGACAAGTTCGACCCGCGCTGGGAGCCCATGTGGTTGAGCTATCCAAGCAGCGCGAAGCTTCCGCGGATCGCTCTTGCCGCCGCTCGGGCATTCCTGCCGCCGCACGCCGTCCGCGACATGGTGCTGACGAAGGAGGCGCGCGATGGGATGTTCGAGCACGTGAAGCATTCGTGGGCCTCCATCGCTCAGCGCTTCGCTGAGCTCGACCGCGCTCAGCGCAACCCCGAATCGCACTGGGTCCGGGTGCCGATCGCCGCCATTGTGGTGATGAGTTCGCTGCTGGTGGCGGCGGTGCAGACGTGGGAGTCGTTTGCCCTGCTGCCGCAGTTTGAGGAGCAGTACGCCTGGTCGGCTCAGTACCTTCTCGACGGTGCGTGGTGGCGCGCGGTCACGGCCACAGTCATCACCGAGAACGCGGCGGCCTGGGTGTCGCTGACGGTCACTACCGTGCTGCTGCTTGCGATTTTGGAGCGGATGATCGGGGCCGTCCGTGCGTTCTTGGTTTACTTCATTGGTGCGATCTGGGGGTATGTCGGCACGACGTTCTTCTTGCTCGCGGGCTCCACGCTGGGCTGGGATCTGGCCACCAAGACACTGGAGACCACGGACTACGGCCCCTCGGGCGGGACCGCTGCCCTGGGCGCCGCCGTGGTGGTGCTGATGCGCCACCGAATCGTGACGGTGCTGCTGTTTGGGGGGCTGTTGGTCGGTTCGGCGCTGCACCACCAGGTCGCGGACGTGCAGCACCTCATCAGTTACGGCACGGTCGTGCTCTTGGCCTACCTGGGGAACCTCTGGAGCACCCACCGTGGCGTTGCCGGACGTCCCCAGATGACCGATACGCGCGCAACGTAGGGCCGCGACCCGGGGGAGAGCGCAGATCGGTCATCTGCTCGCCACGACAACCGGACCACGCAAGAGAGAGGCCGAGCCCTCGCAGTGCGAGAACTCGGCCCCTCAAGGGTTAAACGGTGGTTCAGCCGCCGATCAGGCCCTGCTCGGTGAGCCAGTCAGTTGCGACATCCTCCGGCTGTTCGAGGTTGACGGACACGGCCTCATTCATCATGGTCATCTCTTCGTCGGTCAGCGCTGCTGAGATCGGGTCGAAGATCGCGTCGTATGCATCGGCGTTCGCGTCGTAGACCTCCTTGTTGAAGACCGGGCTCGGGTTGTAGAGCGGGAAGAAGGCCAAGTCGTCTTCGAGCACGGTCAGGTCCAGACCCGTGATGCGACCGTCGGTGGTGAAGACCTCACCGAAGTTACAGGGGTCACGCTGGTCGGTCTGGGTGTAAACCAAGGCCGTGTCCAAAATCGCGACGTTTGCGCTCGGGAACTCAAAGCCGTAGGTCTCTTCCAACCCTGGAAGACCGTCATCACGTGACGCGAACTCGGTTTCCACGCACAACGAGGCAGCATCCGGGTTGTCGGCGATAAGGGTCCCGATATCGCTGATCTTCGTCGGGTTGCCGAGATCACCAGCAGCTTCGGTGGGGAAGGCGATGCCGTAGGTGTTGTTGAAGTCAGCAGGCTGCAGCCAGACCAAGCTGTTTTCTTCCAAGTCCCGATCGCGGACGGCCTCGTACTGCTCGATGCGGTCAGTGATGGGCTCGGTCTCCTGGAAGAAGGAGATCCAGGCCGTCCCGTTGTACTCCCAGTACATGTCAATCTCGCCGGTGGTCAATGCAGCTCGGGTGACGTCGGTTCCACCGGTGTTGATCTGGTCGGTGACGTCGGCACCAGCGTCTTCCATGGCCGCAATGGCAATGTTGCCGAGGATCTTCTGCTCGTCGAAGTCCTTGGAGCCAACGGTGATCGAGACGCCATCGAGGCTCGAGGCTTCGGCACCGCCGCCACCGCTTTCGCCGCCGCCTGAGGTGCTGTCGTCGCTGCCACAGCCGGCGAGGACGACGCTGAGACCGAGGCCCGTGGCGAGCGCGAGTTTCATGTTCTTCTTCATGGGTTTCCTTTCGTGGTGCACGGGGTGTGCGGTATTGACGTGGAGTACTTACAAGCCCTTGGGTGAGGCCAGCTTGCCGAGCACCGAAGCGAGGTAGTCGACCGTGAGAGCCAGAGATGCCACGAGGACGACTCCGGAGATCAAGATGGTGTTTCGGTTGAGTTGGATTCCCGTTTGAATCATTTCGCCGATCCCGCCGGCATTGAAAAGGAATGCGAGTGCGGCGGTGCCGACGTTGATGATCAAGGCGGTGCGGATGCCTGCGACCATGACCGGGATGGCGAGCGGCAGTTCAACTCGGACCAAGACTTGTCGTGGAGACAACCCCATGCCGCGAGCGGCCTTGATGATGTTCTGGTCGACCTGCTGTAGCCCCACCATGGTGTTGCGCAGGATGGGCAAGGCAGAGTAGGCGACAAGGCCCACAATGACGGGCCAGAACCCGACGCCAAACCAAATCACGATGATGGTGATGAAGCCGAGCGATGGAATGGCCTGGCCTGCGTTGCCGAGGCCAAGAACGAATGGCGTGGCCTTGCTAAAAGCTGGCCGAGTGACCGCGATCCCAGCTGGGATCGCGATGAGAACCACCAGAATCGTTGAGACGAAAGTCAAACTGAGGTGCTGTCGCATCAGTCTGAAGATGCTGTCAGCATTGAGGTTTCGTATCTCGATGCTGTCGAGTTCCTTGCCCGAGACCCAGAAGTAGGTCGCAAGCAGGACGGCGGCGATGAAAATCGGCATACCGACCAGGCCGATTTTGGCCCAAAACTGGGCCGTGCGGTCCCCACCCGGGGCCGCAGTGCCCGTGGCAATAGCCATCAGGCCCCCTCGGGTTCGTAGTTCTTCTGAGCAAGATAGAACTGCGTGTTGTCGGCACGCATGCTGCGGACTGACGTCATGATTGTCTCCATGTCGACAATGCCCTGGTAGACGCCAGCACCATCAACGACGATGGCGCACCCAGCGTTGGAGATGATGAGCTCATTCAACGCATCCGACAGAGTGGCTTGAGGCTCGACCGTTGCCCGTGCGGGCAGGCCCGCACGAGACAACGTGCCTCGTCCCGCGTCGCGGAGCGCCTGGGCGCCGACCCAGCGTGCTGGGCGGCCCTTATCGTCGAGCAACAACATGGCCGACCACGGTGAGGCATTGAGGCGCTCGAGGAGGTTGACCGGGTCGCTGCCCAGACCGCCGGTCGGAGCGTCAGTGGCCATGTCGATGTCACGGATCCGCGAGAGGTTCAGGCGCTTCAGTGAGGCGCCCGAGCCAATGAAGTCTGAGACGTACTCATCGGTCGGGTTCGTCAGCAACTCTTCTGGGGAGGCGAACTGCGCGATGTGCGATTGCTCCTTGAGGACGACGATGCGGTCGCCCATTTTGATGGCTTCGTCGATGTCGTGCGTAACGAACACCACGGTCTTTTGAATCTGAGCCTGCAAACGTAGAAACTCGTTTTGCAGGCGGTCACGCGTGATGGGGTCAATGGCGCCGAAGGGCTCGTCCATCAGCATCAACGGGGGATCGGCAGCCATCGCGCGAGCCACGCCTACCCGCTGGCGTTGCCCACCGGACAACTCTTTGGGGTAGCGGTGACGATAGACCTCGGGGTCCATTCCCACCAGACCAAGCAACTCGTCGACGCGGGCTGCGGTGCGGTCTTTCTTCCAGCCGGTGAGGCCGGGCACGGTGCCAATGTTCTCAGCGAGCGTGCGGTGCGGGAAGAGGCCGGTGGACTGGATAACGTAGCCAATGCGGCGGCGTAACTTGTCGGGGTCGGACTTCGTGACGTCTTCGCCCTCCAGGATGATGCGTCCGGAGCTGGGCTCGATGAGGCGGTTGATCAACTCCATCGAGGTCGTCTTCCCACAGCCCGAGGGGCCGACGAAAACGACGATCTCGCCTTTGGCGATCGACAGGCTCAGTTTGTCGACAGCGGGGACGTCCACGCCGGGAAAGACTTTGCTGAGCTCATCGAGCTCGATCATTGCGGGCGCGGTGGCGCCGCCGTCGTCGGGCTGGGAGTGGTCAATGCTGGATGCGTCGGTGGTGGTCACCGGATACCTCGAGACGTAGTCAATCGGCGGACAAGGATAAAGAAGGCGTCAAAGAGAAGAGCGAGGATGATGATGGCGATCGTGCCGCCGTAGACCAAGTTCTCAGCACCCGGCGAGCCCAACGAGCGCAGCCCGCGAAAGATCTCAGTGCCTAAACCCGGTCCTCCTACGAGGGCAGCGATGGCAGCGACGCCCACCACAATCTGGGTGGACACACGCACCCCAGTCAGGATGACGGGCCAGGCGAGGGGTAATTCCACGGTGAAGAGTCGCCGCCAGTGCCCGACGCCCATGCCCCGAGCCGCTTTGGTGATGGCTCCGTCGACGGACTGAAGCCCTGCGATGGTGTTAGCGATGATCGGCAAGAGGGCGTAGAGCGTCAAGGCTGCAATGGCCGGCGCCCGTCCCAGCCCGAAAATCGGGATGAAGAGAGCGAAGAGCGCCAGTGAAGGAATTGTCAGCATGACCGACGCAGTGCTGACAATGACAGGTCGCAGGGTCGTGTTGCGGTAAGCCAACACTCCTGCCGGGACGCCGATCACGATCGCCAACGCCATTGAGATCGCAACCAGCAGCAGGTGCTCGATGCTTAGTTCAAGCAGGTTGTCAAGATTTCGAGATAAATAGTCACCAAAGTTCACGGGTCTCCAAGCGTCGATACACCGTTGTATCCGTCACAGACGCTGCCGTGTGGTTGCCCAGCAGGGCGCACGACCCCGCTCGCTCAGGACCTTGATTGCTCAATCAAGCACGCGAAACGCCTCCGGTCAACACCTTGCCCCTATTGCGTGTCAATACGATAACGACTTGCTCTTAAGTCTTGACTGGGCCTGGTTGGTAGCGTTTTCTTACCATTTCGCCCTTCGCAAAAATGGGCCAAACAGGTACCGACCGAGGTCATTTAGGGATACCGTATCGGCTCGTGGATATCGCTGACTTCAGCCTCGACGCGTTTTCGCTGAGCGGCAAGCGTGCACTCGTCACCGGCGGCAACTCTGGGCTAGGCCGAGCGTTCAGCGTGGCGCTAGCTCGAGCAGGGGCCGACGTCATGGTCCCGGCCCACATCGCCGACGACGGCACCACCGAGTCGATGGTCACCGACAGTGGTGGGCGCTACGAATTCGTCAGGGCAGACCTCACCGCAACCGGCGAATGCGAACGGGTGGTGAAGTGCTGCGTCGACACACTCGGCGGCCTGGACATCCTGGTGAACTCAGCGGGCATCTGCCTGTCCGCTGCTCCCGAAGACTTCGACCGTGCGCAGTGGGACCCAATGCTGGCCGTCAACCTCACCGCCGGGTTCGAGATGGCCCGGCACGCCGGCATACACATGCGGTCGGTCGGCGGGGGCAAGATCATCAACATCGCATCGCTCTTCTCCTACCTCGGTGGCCGCACCTCCCCGGCGTATGCCGCGACGAAAGCGGGCATCGTCGGCTTCACCCGCGCCTACTGTGATGATTTGGCGAAGTTCGGCATTCAGGTCAACGCGATTGCGCCCGGCTACTTCGTCACCGCCCTCACCACCGCCACTCGGGCCGACGAAGCAACCAACCGGCAGGTGCTCGAACACATCCCGGCGGGGCGTTGGGGCGACCCGGCTGATCTGATGGGGGCAACGGTTTTCCTCGCCTCCCGGGCCAGCGACTACGTCAACGGCCAAGTGGTGGTCGTCGACGGCGGCTACCTCGTTCGCTAATCCCGGCCCCTCACCCTTCCCGAAGAAAAGGACACCAGATGGTTGCAACTCAGTCGGCCCTGACCCGCGAACAGGTCGTTGCTGCCGTGACCGAGCTCATCGGCGAATCTGCCGTGCAGACCACCGAGCAGCAGCTCCGTGAAGCTAGCGTCGATCGCTTCCACAAGTACGAGGCGGTGCACGGGATCTTCAACGGCCCTTTCCCGGCTCTGATCGCCTACCCCTCAAGCACTGAGCAGGTGGCTCAGCTCTTGGAGTTCGCCCATCGCGAGCGGGTGGCGGTCGTGCCGCGCACCGGTGGCACCGGCACCGAGGGTGGGCTCGAGACCGCAGTAGCCGACAGCATCGTGATCGACGGTTCTCGGATGAGTGCCGTGGTGTCTATCGACGAAGCCAACATGATGACGACCGTGCAGTGTGGGGTGCCGCTGCGCGAGATCGAAGACCAGCTGCGCGCACGCGGGTTGACCACGGGCCACTCACCCCAATCCCAGCCGATCGCGCAAATGGGCGGCCTGGTGGCCACGCGGTCGATTGGCCAGTTCTCCACGCTCTACGGCGGCATCGAAGACATGGTGGTCGGCCTCGAAGCGGTGCTGCCTGGCGGTGAGGTGGTGCGTATCAAGAACGTACCTCGTCGCGCCGCTGGCCCCGACATCCGCCACATCATCATCGGCAACGAAGGGGCGCTGGCCTACATCACCGAGGTCACCGTGCAGGTGTTCCGCTACGAGCCTGGCACTGCGAGGTATGTCGGCCTGCTCGTCCCGGATTTCGCCGCCGCTATCGGCTTGTTGCGCGAGGTCATTGTCGCCGGGTATCGCCCCGCGGTGGCCCGGGTCTATTCGCCGCAAGACGCCCGGCAGCACTTCCCGGACCACCCTCAGGACCAAAACCTGGTGGTCTGGAGCGCCGAGGGGCCGGGGCCGATTGTGGACGCCACCATCGCCGCGATCCAGGGCATCGCCGCGTCTGTCGAGCACACGCCGGTCGCCGCCGAGCGCATCGCGACCTGGTTCGAAGGTCTGAACTGGGGACCCGAAAAGATCGAAGCCGAGAAGGCGGACATGTTGGCGGACAACCGACTTGGATACACCACCGAGGTGTCGATCGACTGGTCACGTGCGGGCGAGTTGTATGACCTGGTGATGGCTCGCATCGCCGCTGACTTCCCTCATCTGGACGACCTGCACCTGCTCGGCGCCCACTCGTCGCACTCCTATCAGACTGGCACGAACCTCTACTTCGTCTACGACTACGCGATCAGGTGCGAACCGGAGGATGAGTTGGCGAACTACCACGCGCCGCTCAACAAGATCATCGTGGAGGCTGCTTTGGAGTTGGGCGGCTCGATGGCTCACCACCACGGCGTCGGGAAGTACCGAACCCCATGGATCCGCGAGGAGCACGGCAGTGCCTACGCGTTGCTCCAGGGGCTCAAGGACGTTTTCGACCCCGCCGGGATCATGAATCCGGGCACGATTTACCCGCTGGACGAATGGCCCCCCAACAGCCCGAACGCGAGATGAGCGACACACCATGACCCACGCGGGTGATCAGGGTCTGATCCTGGCCATCGACGGTGGGTCACAGAGCACCAAGGTCACGATCTTCGACAATGTCGGCGCTCTTTACGGGCAAGGCCGCGCGCCGCTGCGACCGTCAGTGTTGGGCGACGTCGGCACCGTTGTCCACCCAGATGACGATCTGTGGGATTCATTGGGTGTGGCCGTCCGCGGCGCTCTGGCTGACGCCGACGTCACCGCTGACGCGATCGCCGCCGTCGGGTTGTGCAGCATCCGGTACTGCCGAGCGATGCTCGATGAGACGGGGGCGCTGACCGAGCCGGTGCTGAGTTGGATGGACGCTCGAGTGTCCGCGCCGGTGCGGGATCTCGCCCCTGAGGTCGCGACCATTGCGAGCGCCGCGGGCTATCTCGCCGTCCGGTTGACCGGTGAGCGTCGAGACAGTGCTGCGGCATACAAGGGGATGTGGCCGATCGCCGCTGATGGCCTGGGCTGGTCGATGGACGACGACGATTTCGCCGCCACGGGTATGCCGCGTCACCTCCTGCCCGAGCTCGTGCCCCCTGGGGGTCGGCTGGGTGAGGTCACCGCCACCGCAGCGCAGGCCACGGGGCTTGCGCAGGGGTGCCCAGTTTTTGCGACCGCCAACGACAAAGCGGTCGAAGCCCTCGGCGCGGGATTGTCCTCGGCCATCGATGGGGCTGCGGGCGAGCAGACCGTGTTGTTGTCCTTGGGCACCTATATCGCCTCGATGACCGCAGGTTCGGCCGCGCCGATGCACCCGGGCGCGAACGGACCGCATACCTGGGTCAACTCGGCTTCGGTGCCCGAAGACGTGTTGTACGAGAGCAGGGGCATCCGTCGCGGCATGTGGACGGTTTCGTGGCTGCGCAACCTGTTCAGCGCCGCCGACGCGGCCAGGCCAGGTGATGCGCCAAACAACCCGGAGATCACTCAAGCCTGGCTCGAATCTGGTGCTGGCGAGGTGCCGCCGGGGGCCGATGGGCTCTTCGTGGTGCCCGATTTTTTGGCCGGCCCGGACGGCCCTGATCGCCGAGGAAGCATCCTGGGCTTGGCCGGTCAGCACGGCCCGCACCACCTGCACCGGGCGGTGCTCGAGGGGATTGCGCTGACCATGCGCGCTCACGCCTTCGCGATGATCGAAGCTCTCGGTCTCGGGTCACCGCGAGTGGTGGTCACCGGCGGTGGCTCGATGTCCGACCTGATGATGGCGACCGTGGCCGACTCGTGGGGGCTGCCCGCAACCCGCGCGGGTATGCCGGACGCTGCCGGGCTCGGAGCCGCAATCTGTGCTGCGGTGGGTTCGGGCCTGCACCCCGACTTCCCGACCGCGATCGAGGCGATGGTCAGCCCGGGGCGTGTGTTCACCCCCGAGCCGTCCGCGGTCGATGCCTACCGAGGCATTACGGCTGCCTACGAGAGCCTGACCGGCTTTACCGACCCGATGTATCGACACCTCGCCGCAGTTCGACCGTGAAGATCGGCAACATCGCCTGAGTGAGCGGCCCGATCGCCACGGCATACAACACGGTGCCAAGCCCAGCGGTGCCGCCGAGGATAAAACCGACGATGACCACGGTAATTTCTATGCTGGTGCGCACCAAGCGGATCGAGCGGCCACTGACCCGAGCGAGGCCGGTCATCAACCCGTCGCGAGGTCCGGGGCCCAGTTGCGCCCCGACATACATCGCCGTGGCTACGCCGTTGAGGACGATGGCCCCAATGAGCAGCGGCAGGCGGATCACCAGCGCGTCGGGCTCGGGGGTGAGGTGCAAAACGAGGTCGGCGGCCATGCCGACCAGGAAGGCGTTGGCGATCGTGCCGACACCGGGGCGTTGCTTCAGCGGGATCCAGATCAGCAGAACCGCCAGCGACACCAGGATGGTC
>JBBSKS010000011.1:0-27279 GCA_038256095.1 Actinomycetales bacterium
ACTTGCGTCGTGGCGACAGCAGCGACTGCCGTCGTCTGATTGTCATCGGCCACCGCGACGTTGGCAGCGTCTATGTCAGCCTGAGCCGCGACCAGGTCATCCTCTAGAGCCGCTGCGTCGGTGGCGGCCGCGAGCCCCAGTGCGGCGTCGAGCGCAGCATCGAGCTGAGCCTGGATGTCGGCCACATCAGCCAGCGCCGCAGCGAGGTTGGCTTCGATCTCGGCGATCGCGTTGAGCTGTAGGTCCACCACCCCGTCGATCTGAGCCTGCGCCTCGACTGCGGCGGCCACGGCCACCTGCAACTCCGCAAGCAAACTAGCGTCGACACCGGGTCCGAAGTTGGCGGCCAAGGTGTTCTGGGCGGCGGTGCATTCGGCGTCTCCGGGAGCCGCCGAAGCTGGCAGTGGCCCGGTAAGTCCGATGGTCAAGAATGCTGCAGCAGTGCTGGTAGCAAGAATTCGACGTGGTTTGCGCGTGGGCGTTATTCCTGCGGGTGAGAAGGACGGCACGGACGGCTTCCTAGGACATAAAACGCCCTTGCCGATAATGCAACCTTTTCACAAGCTTTGTATAGCGGCCCTAGATATTGACGATCCCGCGCTGCGCATTCTCTGACTGTCAACACACCCGGCGCAAGGAGCATTGCTGAACGGGCTGGTAAGCAGCGCAGCCCTTCTTATCGCGCGGAAAAGGCTCGATCCCGGTGGGCTTGGAAAGCCACCAGCGCCAGTACCAGGACCGCGCCCGCCACCATGAGGAGCAGCGGCCCGACGAGGGGGGCAGTCGGAACAAGAAGGGCCCCTGGCCCTTCCCCTCCTCCCTGCGGAGCCGCTTGCCAAGGCCAGAGGGCACGTAACGAGCCGATCATGAGTCCGGTCATCACAATGAGGGTGGTCCGGCGGTGCACCCGTAACAGGTAGTTCAGCAACGGCACAAAGGAAGCCAACCCCAGCGCGGCGCCTGCCCCAAAGACGGCGATGTAGACCAGGTCACGCTCCGAGACAGCGTCGAGGGTGACGGTGTAGAGCCCCACCGCTAGCAGCAAAAAGGAACCGGAAACCCCAGGCACCACGAGCGCGCAGATAGCCACCGATGCGGCGAAGAACACGACATACATCGGCGGATCGGACACCGTCCCACCACCTGCTAGCCCCACCAATACGAAGGCGATGACAGCCGCGAGGGCGACCAGAACGACGTCGATGGCCTTATGGCGGTGCGCCGGGGGCGCCATGCGCAGGGGGACGATGATGCTCAACGCCACCAACCCGAAGAACAAGCCTCGAGCGTGCTCAGGTCTATCGGTCACGAAAGCGCTCATGACCCCAGCGATGGTCAAGACAGCCGTGACCATCCCCAGCAGCACCGGGATCACTAGCCGCCAGTCCGTGCGCCGCAGTTGCGCCACCACGGAGGCTCGACGATCCGGGCCAGTCACCAACACTTTGGCTGCGCCGATCACGTGTGAGGCGGAGTCGATGAGTTGCTCGTAGACCCCGGTGACCAGCGCGACGGTGCCGCCCGAGACTCCAGGCACCAGTTCTGCGCAGCCGATTAAGAAGCCACGAGCGAGATCTAGCGGGAGCAGTCGGGTCGACCGCTTTGCGGGCACGGTTGACAGCTCAGGTCGGTGGTCAGTTGCCACTTAAGTCAGCCGGGCCAGGATGAGTTCGCGTGCCTTGGCCGCGTCGGCCTGGCCCCGCATTTCCTTCATAACCTGGCCGATCAACGCACCAGCAGCGTTGAGCTTGCCCTCGCGTACCTTGTCGGCGATCCCTTCGTTGGCGGCGATGACTTTGTCGACGGCCGCCTCAAGAGCGCCGTCGTCTTGCACCAGTTCCAACCCTTTGGCGTCGGCGACCTGCGTGGGGGTGCCTTCGCCAGCCAACACACCCTCAATGACCTGACGAGCCATAGAGTCGTTGAGTCGACCATCACCGATGAGCTTGTCGAGCTCGGCAATATGGGCGGGGGTCACACCGAGATCGGTGACCGCGACCTCTTGTTTGTTTGCTCGACGAGCAAGGTCTCCGGTCCACCACTTGCGAGCGGCCGCAGAGCCGGCGCCCGCGGCAACCGTCTCCTCGATAACCAGAAGAGCCCCAGCGTTGACGACGTCGCGCATCTCCAAATCGGTAAATCCCCAGTCGGCCTGCAGCCGCTTGCGGCGCTGCGCGGGCGGCTCGGGCAACGTGGCCCGCAGCCGCTCGACGTCCTCGACGCTGGGCGCAACGGGCACCAAGTCAGGCTCGGGAAAGTAGCGGTAGTCATCGGCATCAGATTTGGGCCGACCCGAGGTGGTCACTCCGGTGTCCTCGTGCCAGTGGCGGGTCTCCTGAAAGATCACTTCACCCGAGTCCAAGACCGCAGCGTGCCGCGACATTTCGTAGCGCACCGCTCGCTCCACCGAACGCAAAGAGTTCACGTTCTTGGTCTCGGTCCGGGTGCCCAGCGGCACCGCCAACTGCTCTGCGCCGTTCGCGTCCGAGCCGACTTTGGGGCGCAACGACACGTTGGCATCGCAGCGCAGTGAGCCCTGTTCCATCTTGACGTCGGAGACGTCGAGAGCCCTCAAGAGATCGCGCAGAGCACCCACATAGGCCTTAGCGATCTCGGGAGCTCGTGCCCCAGCGCCGGTCAGCGGCTTGGTGACGATCTCGATGAGCGGGATGCCCGCACGGTTGTAGTCCACGAGCGAGTGGTCCGCGCCCTGGATGCGGCCGGTGGCGCCCCCGACGTGCAGCGACTTGCCGGTGTCCTCTTCCATGTGGGCGCGCTCGATCTGCACCCGGTAGGTCGAGCCGTCATCGAGGTCGACGTCCAAAAAGCCCTCGAAGGCGATCGGCTCGTCGAACTGGCTGGTCTGAAAATTCTTCGGCATATCCGGGTAGAAGTAGTTCTTGCGGGCGAACCGGCACCACGCGGCGATCTGACAGTTCAAGGCCAGGCCGATCCGGATCGCCGACTCGACGGCAGTGGCGTTCACTACCGGCAGCGCACCCGGCAGGCCAAGGCAGATCGGGCAGGCCTGAGTGTTGGGGTCGGCGCCGAAACCGGTCGCACACCCACAGAACATCTTGGTCGCGGTGCCGAGCTCGACGTGCACTTCGAGACCGAACACCGGGTCGTAGCGGGTGAGAACCTCGTCGTAGTCAACGATCGCTTCGGCGATGTGGGCGCTCATGCGGGCACCTCCTGGTCCTGGGTCGAGCGGATTTCGATGGCGGGCGCCTGGTCGAGCAAAGGCCCACCCCACGCTTGCGTGAAAGCAGCTTCGAGTGCGGCACCGACGGCATACATGCGGTCATCCGCCGTGGCCGGGGCCAGCACCTGTATGCCGACAGGCAGGTTGTCCTCGTCGGCGAGGCCGCACGGAAGCGACAGCCCGGGGACACCGGCCAAGTTTGCGGGGATCGTCGCGATGTCGTTGAGGTACATCGACAGCGGGTCGTCGTCGTTCTCACCGAACTTGAAGGCGGTCGTCGGGGTGGTCGGGCTGATGAGCACGTCGACCTTCTCGAAGGCCGCCTTAAAGTCGTTGGCGATCAGCGTGCGGACTTTCTGGGCCTGGCCGTAATAAGCGTCGTAGTAACCGCTGGATAGCGCGTAGGTGCCGAGGATGATGCGGCGCTTGACCTCATCGCCAAACCCGGCATCGCGGCTGGCGCCCATAACCTGCTCGGCACTCGGGGCCTCGACACCGTCTGGGCCGACGCGCAGGCCGTAGCGCATGGCGTCGTAGCGTGCCAAGTTGGACGAGGCCTCGCTGGGCAAAATCAGGTAGTAGGCGGCCATGGCGTACTGGAAGTGCGGGCACGAGACCTCAAGAACCTCAGCCCCCAGCGCCTGCAGTTGCGCGACGGCCTCATCGAATCTGGCCTGCACTCCCGCCTGGAAGCCTTCGCCGGAGATCTCACGGACCACCCCGACTTTCGTGCCGGTGAGGTCGCGCGTGCCAGTGGCCTCGACGATCGCGGGCAGCGGGGCCTCGATGGAGGTGGAGTCCATCGGGTCGTGGCCCCCGATGATCGAGTGCAGCAGCGCCGCATCGGCGACGGTGCGCGTGCACGGGCCGATCTGGTCGAGGGAGCTGGCGAGCGCGATGATGCCGTAGCGAGACACCGAGCCGTACGTGGGCTTGGCCCCAACGGTGCCGGTAACCGATGCCGGCTGGCGGATGGAGCCGCCCGTGTCCGAGCCAATCGCCCATGGCGCGAGGTATGCCGCCACGGCCGCGGCGCTCCCACCTCCGGATCCGCCGGGGATGCGGTCAATATCCCAGGGGTTGCGGGTCACCCCGTATGCCGAGTGCTCAGTGGAAGAACCCATCGCGAACTCGTCCATGTTGGTTTTGCCGAGGATCGGCAGTCGAGCCTCGCGGATGCGGGCGACGATGGTGGCGTCGTACGGCGGCACCCACCCTTCGAGCATCTTCGAGCCCGCGGTGGTCGGCATACCCATCGTGCAGGCGATGTCTTTGATCGCGATCGGAACGCCAGCCATCGGCGGAAGCGGCTCATCCGCGTCGCGCGCCTGATCGACTGCGCGAGCGGTGGCCAACGCCCCCTCGGCGTCGACCTGAAGGTAGGCGTGGATGGTGCCGTCCAACGCCTCGATGCGATCCAGGTGGGCTCGCGTCAACTCTTCGGCGGTGAACTCCCCCGCCGCGAGCGCGTTCGCCATTTGGGCGGCCGAGAGTCGGCATACGCTGCCTTCTTCGATCATGTGGGCGCTCACTCCTCGTCCAAAATGCGGGGGACGCTGAATCGCTGTTCGTCGACCTCAGGTGCACCGGAAAGCGCTTGGGCCGCGCTCAGCGACGGACGCACCTCATCGACCCGGGTGACGTTGACCAGCGGAAGGGGATGGGACATCGGCGGGACGTCAGCGGCGGCGACCTCGTTAATCTGGCCGACCCACCCGACGATCGCCTCGAGTTGACCGGCGAAACGGTCTAACTCCTCGTCGGAGAGCTCGATTCGGGCGAGCATGGCCACGTGCGCGACGTCGTCGCGGGACAGTGCAGGCATAGGGACGAGTCTAAGTGCATCTTTGGTCCCCCTATGCGGATGAGGGGCCCAGGCGAGCCAACACCATCTCGGGGTCCGGATTGGTGACTGCTAAGCCGTCTATGACCACCGTCGGGACGATCTCGTTGCCGTCGTTTTGGCTGCGCACGAACTGTGCGGCTTCCTTGTCTTGCCAGATGTTGACCCAAGTGGCTTGCTTGCCTGTGGTCCCGAGACGCCACTTCAGCCGGCCACAGAACTGGCAGCCGGGGCGCCAATAAATGACGACCTGGCGCTCGCTCTCGGGGCGGCCCATCACGTCGGCATGATTGGGGCTGAGGCCACCTCTCCACGGGCTCACCCACCACACGAGCGTGACATTGATGACGGCGAAGAACGCGGCCATAAAGTATCGGTCCTGCGCGGCAAAGCTGTAGACCACCCAGGTCCCAACGATCGCGGTGAACACCCATAGGTAGCGCGCCACGGTGGTCCTTAGGCCGCGAGCTTGGCTTTGACGATGGACGGGGCGGGGTTGGTCACGGCGATGCCGTCGAGCATGACCGTGGGCACGACCTCGTTGCCGTTGTTGGCTTCGCGCACGATGGCGGCGGCTGCTTTGTCTTCCCAGATGTTGATCCAGGTGGCCTTGTCGGCGTCGGGGCCGAGGGTTGAGCGCAGGCGGGAGCAGAAGCCACAGCCGGGGCGCCAATAGATCACGACGTCGTTGGGCGTGGAAGTGGTTGTCATGGAAGGGCAACAGCATTGGGCCTCGCAGAGATTCCCGCTCGACCACACCCCCCGTTATTTCGGGCATACAAAAAGAGAGCTCGAGCTCCATAATCGTATGCCGACGATCCGGTGCGCGCGGTGGTGCGCCAGACTTGGCGGGTGCCTCTGACCCCCCTGACTCGAAGTCGCCGTGTTGGTATTGCTGTCGGTGTCGCGCTGCTCGTCGCCCTCGTCAGTGCAGGGGTGTGGGGGTTCCAACGGTCGGGGGTTGATTCCGAACCATTCGCCGAAGCGGTGTCGTTGCCGCTGGTGGTGCTGGTCTCGGGTTACGGCGGCGATGGGGACGACACGGAGCCGCTGGCGATGGCGCTAAGAGCTGACGGCCGTGGCGTTGCGGTCTTCCCACCGGTCGGTGACAACACCGGCGACCTCGAGGAACAGGCTCGCCTCCTGGGCGAGTTCGTTGACGCCGAAATAGCAGACTCGGAGCGCGACTACGCCCAGGACCGGGACAATCAGAGCGTTGATGTGATCGGGTTCTCTGCGGGCGGAGTTGTGGCCCGACTGTGGGTCCGTGACTTCGGGGGACAGGATGTGGCCCGACGCATCCTGACTATTGCTGCCCCCCATCACGGCACCCGGCTGGCGGGTCTGGCCGACCTGGGCGGCTTCTGCGACGGAGCGTGCGCGCAACTGGTCCCGGGCAACGCTCTGCTGGAGCGTCTGAACGAGGGCGACGAGACCCCGGCTGGCCCAGAGTGGATCACCGTCTGGAGCGAAAGTGACCGGACGGTCTCACCCGTCGAGACGGCCAACCTCGACGGCTCGCTGGGGTTCACCGTGCAGTCGGTATGCCCCGAGGCTCGCACCGGGCATCTCCAACTCCCCGGCTCCCCCGTGGTCCTCGCCTCGCTGCATACGGCCCTTGGAGCCGACACTCCCGCCGCACCCGAGGCTGCCGACGTCAACTGCCAAAGTTAGCCGCCAACTTTCCCCGGTCGCGGGATCGAGAGCACGCACGCCGAAGGCAAAGGCACGGTCCCGTGTGAACATGCCTCCGTCCAGTTCGGCGGTGCCTTTGTGTTTCCTAGCCGGTGAAGGTCGGCTCCGCCTCGACCGGTGCGGCCGGAGCAGCTGGCGTCATTCCACCTTCGCCGCCGTTGCCTGCGCGGTCGCCGTCGTCGCCAAAGTCGCCAGCTTCGCTTCCGTTCTTCGGCGAATGGGTCAAGGTCGGCCCGCCGTTGGCGGCTAGGGCGCCCAGTTTGGGGTCGGACACGTCACCGACATCGCCGCTTTTGGCGCTGATGGAGGATCCGGCCACACTGTCGCTGTTCAACGTCACTGTCGTATGCAGCAGCGAAACGTCTCCGGATTCGGAGAACACTCCGCCACCGTCAGCCGTGATGTTAGCGCTCAGGGTGCTGTTGACGACGTAGAGCCCAACGTGGCGGCATCCGATGGCCACAAGACCATCGTCGCGAACTCTGTGGTCAATACCTTGAAGGTCTATCCGACGCCAAAGGACCCCGACCAGGTTGGATCACCGGGCTCCCCCGACCAGGTGTTGAATCGAGCGGATCGAGTCACCGGCCAACTCGTCCTGCTTGCACTCGAGGTGGGCGAGGCCTGGACGAAGGTTCAGCTTCCGGTGCGCCCGAACGGGAGCACAGGGTGGGTGCGCTCATCCGATGTTTCGCTCAGCGGCCACAATTTCTCCATCGATATCGACCTCACCGGGCATGAGATTGTCATCATCAATGGGGACGTCGAGGTCAGCCGCAGCCCCGTCGGGGTGGGACGCACGGACCGGCCCACTCCAGGGGGCGCCTACTTCATCACAGAGCTCCTTCAACCCCCTGAGCCAGACGGGATTTACGGTCCTTACGCCTACGGCCTCTCTGGCTATTCGGACGTCCTGATGGACTTCCGCGGCGGCGAAGGCGTGATCGGCATCCACGGCACCAACGAGCCCGCTCTCGTCGGCACCGACGTCAGCTCCGGATGCATCCGGCTGCCCACCACGGAGATCATCCGCCTTGTCGAGAAGGTAAGAATCCCGCTAGGCATCCCGGTGACCATCCGTGCCTAGCCGTCGGTCGAGGCTGTGTCGTTCTGTGGTGCCGTTTCGACCTCACCGGTCGCGAGCAACTCGATGAACTGGGCCTCGTTGAGGACTGGCACGCCCAGCGCTTCTGCCTTCGCGGCCTTCGTGCCTGCATTGGCTCCGACCACCACATAGTCGGTCTTCTTCGACACCGATCCGGCCGCTTTGCCGCCGCGGCTGAGGATGGCCTCTTTGGATTCGTCTCGGCTCAAGCCTTCGAGCGAGCCGGTCACCACCAACGTCTTGCCTTCAAGAGTGCGCTGGATGGACTCGTCGCGCTCGTCAGCCATCCGGACCCCGTCGGCGGTCCACTGGTCGACGATGGCCCGGTGCCAGTCGACCTCGAACCATGCGGTCACCGCTTCGGCGATCACCGGGCCAACCCCATCGGTGGCGGACAATTCTTCAAGGCTCGCTGAGCGGATCGCGTCCATTGAGCCAAATTCCGTGGCCAACCCGCGGGCAGCCGTGGGTCCGACGTGCCGGATGGAGAGCCCTACCAGCACGCGCCACAGCGGCTGCTGCTTTGCCTGCGCCAAGTTGTCAACGAGTTTGCTGCCGTTGGCAGACAGCACCCGACCGTCGATGACGTGATCTTCGGGATCAGTCCTTTTCGCGTTGCGCGTGTAGAGCGGCACTGTAGCGATGTCTTCAAGGCCCAACCCGAACAGGCCGGACTCGTCGGTGAGGATGCCGGCATCGAGCATCCCCGCAACGCCCTCCCAGCCGAGCGCCTCGATGTCGAAAGCTCCCCGGCCCGCAACGGCATACAACCGCTCGCGTAACTGGGAGGAACAGGTCCGGGAGTTGGGGCACCGGATGTCTTTGTCGCCCTCGCGCTCTGGGCGCAGCGGGGTGCCGCACGCTGGGCACTTTGTTGGCATGACGAAAGCAACTTCGGATCCGTCGCGGGCCTCTGCAACGGGGCCAACAATCTCGGGGATCACGTCGCCGGCCTTGCGCAGCACCACGGTGTCACCGATCAGCACCCCCTTGCGGACGACCTCGGTGGCGTTATGCAGCGTCGCCATCTCGACGGTCGAACCAGCAACCAGCACCGGCTCCATCATCCCGAACGGCGTCACTCGACCGGTGCGACCGACGTTGACACGGATGTCCAGCAGCTTGGTGGTGACTTCCTCGGGCGGGTACTTGAACGCAATGGCCCACCGGGGTGCCCGGGAGGTCGAACCGAGCGCGCGCTGCACCGGGACCTCGTCGACCTTGACCACGACGCCGTCCAGTTCGTGTTCAACGGCACTGTCGTGGCGATGCTCGCCGTAGTACTCGATGAACTCCTGCACCTGCTCTAGGTTGTCGACGACCTTGGCATGGCTGGAAACCGGCAGCCCCCAGGTCGCAAGCGCGTCGTAGGCCCGAGACTGGCGGTTGATGTCGAATCCCTTGCGCGCCCCGATGCCGTGGACCAACATCCGCAGGCCGCGCGAGGCCGTCACCCGGGGATCCTTTTGGCGCAGTGAACCAGCAGCGGAGTTGCGAGGGTTCGCAAACGGAGCCTTCCCCGCCTCGACCAACGACGCGTTCAGGGCCTTAAAGGCCATCGGCGGGAAGAAGATCTCGCCCCGGATCTCCACCATCTCCGGGACCGGCACCCCCTCGGCATTCTCGGGATCCGGCAGGGTCAGTTGGTGCGGGACGCCCTCGATGGTGCGCACGTTGTGGGTCACGTCTTCGCCAGTGCGCCCGTCGCCTCGGGTGAGCGCACGCACGAGGCGACCATCTTCATACAGAAGGTTGATCGCGAGGCCGTCAATCTTGAGCTCGCACAGGTAGTGGACCTCAGCCCCCCCGGCGTCACGCTCCACGCGCTCGGCCCAGGCCAGCATTTCGACGGCGCTGAAGGCATTGTCCAGGCTCAACATCCGCTCCAGGTGATCCACGGCGGTGAAGTCCGTGGCGAAGGCGCCGCCCACGTTTTGGGTCGGGCTTTCGGGCGTGCGCAGGCTGGGGTGCTGCTCCTCGATCGCCTGGAGACTTCGCAGCAGCTCGTCGAACTGTGCGTCGGCCACCGTCGGGGCGTCACGGACGTAATAGGCGAACTGATGGCCTCGAATCTGCTCCGCCAATTCCTCCCACTCGTGTCGGACCGTCGCTGGCACGTCGTTCTCGTCAACCTCGCTCACGCCCCCATTGTGACCGAGGCCGCCGACAGTCCCAGGCTTAGGGCTTCTGAGTCACCAACAGTGCTGCCACCAAGATCGCTACCCCACCGACCAACGCGAGCGCTCCGACGCTCTCCCCCAACACAGCGACGCCGAGCGTGACCGCGACCACCGGGATTACGAACGCGACGCTCGAGGCGACGGTGGCCCCGGCAGCGCGCACCACGTCATACTGCATCGCTTGTCCAAGACCCGTGCCCACGACGCCGAGCCCGATCACGGCAACCAGCGGCACGACGACAGACTCGGTCGTATGCAGTGAAAGCGGGGTCGCACCGCCCTCACCGGAGACGAGCCACCAGAGAAGGAGGACGACGGGCATTTGGGCCGTAGCCAGCACGATCTGGGCGGTCGGCAGGCTCAACCCACCCGCGTCGATCCCGGTCATAAAGCGGCGCACGTAGGTCCACCCCAGCCCGTAGCTCGCCGAGGCAACGAGCACCATCGACAGGCCGATCGGGTCCGGCCCTTGCTCCAGCGACCACGGCTGGCTGATCAACACCACCCCGAAGAAACCGATCCCCACTCCCAGCAGCCGGCGCCACCCGACCACCTCGCCGCGCAGCAACACCATTCCGCAGAGCAGTGCGACGATGGGGGTCGTCGCGTTGGCGATGCCGGTGATGGAGGAGGTGACGCGCTCTTCACCAACCGCGAATAGGGTCCACGGCAGCGAGCACAAGAGCGTCCCACTGACAAAAATGTGCTTCCACGCTGCCCATCCCCTCGGCAGCCGCTTGCCAGACAGCGCGAGCAGGGGCAGCAACACTGCGGCGGCGCACACCAGGCGCAGCGCGGCGACTTGGACCCCATCCATCGCGTTGAGCCCAACCTTCATCAGCAGGTAGCTGGAGCCCCAGATCACCGCTAAGGCAACGAACTTAATCTGCCACGAGACGCGGGTTGTCGAGGTTTCAGATACCAATTAGGACGCTGCTGTCTCGGCGAGGTCTCGGCCCAGTCGGTGGACGGCAACGGTCATCTCCTTGGCGGCCTGAGGGCTCAGGGCCGCCAGACCGCACGCCGGGGTCACGGTGACGTTGGCGAGGCTTATGAGTTCGAGGCCGACGTCACGCCAGCGGGTGACGAGCGCGTCGTGCTCTGCCCGGTATGCCGACGGCTCGGCGCTGTCTTCGCGGCGCGTGGGGATCGCACCGGCCCACAACTCAATGCCTGACTCGACGGCCGTGGCGATGCCCTCCCATGCCCGCGAGTCCAAGCCGGTGGTGTCGATGGACAGCGCACCCGGCTTGGCGTCGCGCATGACTCGAAGCGGTGGGCGGGTCACGCAGCAGTGCAGCGCGGCGACCCCTGCGCCAGCATTCGTCGCAGCCTCGATGACGTTGCCGATCGCAGCTGAGGCATCACCGGGGTCAGGGGCTGGCAGGCGGCGGTAGCCCGAGGCTGACGGCACTTGACCGTGCAGCACCCTGGGCAGGCTTGGCTCGTCGATCTGCACCACAATGTCCGCCGACGGCAGCAAGCGCTGGAGGGCCCGGACATGGTCGGCGACTCCAGCGGCAAGGGAGGCAGTGACGTCGCGGATGGCCCCGGAGTCGCTGAGCACCCGGTCTCCCAGCGGCAGCCAGAGTTCACTGGCCAGCGTCCACGGGCCGACAACTTGAATCTTGAAGGTGCTGTCCCAGCCGTCGAAGACCTCGGCAAGTTCGTCCAGGTCCTCGCGCCAGAAGGCTCCGGTGCGGGTGGCATCGAGCCCGGGACGATCCACGAGCCGCCACCCTTGGGGCTGCAAGTCGATCGGCAGGTCAACGAGCAGGTTGGCGCTTCGCCCGACCATATCCGCGCCTGGGCCGCGGGCGGGCAGTTCAGGAAGATACGGCATACCGACCAGCCCCTCACCCGCCGGCTCGGCGAGCAGGTCGTGCACCGCACCCAACGCGCCTCGGATATCCACGCCGGGCCACGAACCGATCCCGCTGACGGTCACCATCGAAG
This sequence comes from Actinomycetales bacterium, assembly GCA_038256095.1. GTDB lineage: Bacteria > Actinomycetota > Actinomycetes > Actinomycetales > Dermatophilaceae > Ornithinicoccus. The sequence continues at coordinate 11,985 of JBBSKS010000011.1, forward strand.
TCTCACGCGCCTCAGTATCCTCGCCCGCAGACTTCTAGGTATCGACCGCGTCGATCAGGCGACCTTGATCGTCACGCTCCGGCAATCTGACCAGCATTCTGAGCACGCCCAGGATGACCAAGAGCATGACAATGCCGATGCCGATCCGCAGGAAGAAGTTGTCCGAGACCTCCGGGAAGTACGTGTCGCGCCCCCAGATAGCGAGCGGGTACAGAACCAGGGCAGGCAAATACCAGACCCTCTCGATGACGGTCCGTTCGCGCCAGGGGACCTTCACCGCTTTGTTGCTCATGGGGTGAGCGTATCGCCGAGCAAAACGTCCGCGTTGAGGACTTACCGGCCTATCGGCATACTCCATGTCATGAGCACGTCGTCTCCCAAAGGTGAGCTTGCCCCCTTCTTCGACCGCGATGGAGCCATGATCTCCATGCCCCGCAAAGAGGCCAAGAGGATCAGACTGCTGGAGTGGCTGGTCACGCAGTTGCCAGCCGGGGCGACGCTGACCGAGATCCAGATGAACGCCGAACTGCGGCCAATCTTCGACGACGTGGCGATGCTGCGCCGATACCTCGTGGACTACCGCCTCATCGAGCGCCCCGGGCCCGGCGTCTATGTCATTCCAGAAGCCGCCGAACCGACAGAACCTGCGAGCGAATGACCGACGTGCGCGCCAATGCGGGGCGCGAACGCATGGGTGGCGCGCACAACGGTCATTAGCGGGCAGCAATCCGCTAGCGGCCGGCGCTGACGATCGTGGCCGAGCCGACAACTCGCGTGCCGTCGTACAGCACGACCGACTGGCCAGGAGCCACGCCGCGGATGCGCTCCCCCAACCTGACTTGGACCTGCTCACCCTGCGCCCATGCCGTCGCGGGGTACTCCTGTCCGTGAGCCCGGATCTGGGCACCGATCTGGATCACGCCCTCAGGCGCCGGGCCGCACCAGCGCGCGTGGTCACCGGTGATGTGATCGACCCCGAGCAGCTCATGGGTGCCAACGACCACGGTGTTCGACTTCACCTGGGTGGACGTCACATACCGCGGCTCGCCATCGGCGGCAGGCACGGTCAGTCCCAGTCCCTTGCGCTGGCCGATGGTGTAGGCGTAAGCACCTTGGTGCTGTCCCAAGACTTCGCCGTCCGTGTCCACAATCGGCCCCGGCTGTGCACCGAGGCGCTTGGTCAGCCACGCGCGGGTGTCGCCGTCGGGGATGAAGCAGATGTCGTGGCTGTCCGGCTTCTTAGCGATCGAGAATCCTCGCTCGGCAGCCTCGGCCCGGATGTCGGGCTTCGTGGTGTCACCGAGCGGGAAAAAGCTCCGCGCTAACTGGTCTTCGTCGAGCACCCCCAGCACGTAGGACTGGTCCTTGGCCATATCGACCGCACGGTGCAACTCGCGACGCGCCCCCAGCGGCGCGGAAGCATCGGGAACCTCCGCGATCTGGGCATAGTGGCCGGTCGCTACCGCGTCGAAGCCGAGCGCCAGCGCCTTGTCGAGCAGCGCCGCGAACTTGATCTTCTCGTTGCATTTCAGACACGGGTTCGGGGTGCGACCCGCCTCGTACTCCGCAATGAAATCGGCCACCACATCTTGGGCAAAGCGCTCGGCCATGTCCCAGACATAAAAAGGTATGCCGAGGCGATCCGCCACGCGGCGCGCGTCCCCTGCGTCTTCAATCGTGCAACACCCGCGAGCGCTCTCACGCAGCGTCGCCGCCGACTGCGACAACGCCAAGTGCACGCCCACGACCTCGTGCCCGGCCTCAAGCATCCGAGAGGCCGCCACCGCCGAGTCCACTCCGCCGCTCATCGCGGCCACCACGCGCATCAGCTGGCCCGATCCGTGGCGTGCCGTGCCCGTCGGGCGCGTTCGACCGCTGCGGGCAGGGCATGCAAGAAAGCCTGCACGTCGTCCTCGGTGGACGTGTGGCCCAGGGTTAGCCGCAACGCACCTCGCGCGTCCGACTCCGAGAGCCCCATCGCCAACAGCACATGACTCGGTTGCGGCACCCCGGCTTGGCACGCTGAGCCCGTCGAGCACTGCACCCCGACGGCATCCAGCAAGTAGAGCAACGAGTCACCATCGCAGCCCGGCACCCGCAGGTGCGCGTTACCAGCCAAACGGCCAGCGGTGTCGCCGCGCTCCCAGAAGCCGCTGACTGTGATCGAGCTGTCCAACGCATGCGCACCGTCGATCAACGTGTCCCGCAACACAGCGAGGCGTCGCGCCTCCGTCTTTTGGTGAGCCACGGCATACCGCACGGCGAGCGCTAGCCCAGCGATCCCCGGCACGTCCAAGGTCCCGCTGCGCAGCTGCCGCTCTTGGCCACCACCGTGGGTTAAAGCCACTAGGTCTTGGTCGCGACCGACCACCAACAGGCCCACGCCCAACGGACCGCCAACCTTGTGACCCGTCAGCGTGACCATGTCTGCGCCGGTAGCGGCCAAGTCCAGTGGCACTTGGCCGAGGGTCTGCACGGCATCGGTATGCATCGGCACGCCGGCTTCGTGTGCCGCGGCGGCGAGCGCAGCGATGGGTTGGATAGTGCCGATCTCGTTGTTGGCCCACATCACCGACACTAGGGCCGCTGAGTCAGGGTCTTCGGCCAAGGCCGCCTGCAACGCCAACGGCGTGATGACCCCGTCAGCATCCGGTACCAGCCAGGTGACATCGGCCTGCCCGGTGGTGACGAGGTGTTCGACGGGATCCAGCACAGCATGATGCTCGACCGCGCTGATCAGCAGTTGACGCCGGCGCGGGTCTTTGGCGGTTTGACGCCATAACGAGCCCTTGATGGCCATGTTGTCGGACTCGGTGCCCCCGGAGGTGAAGACCACTTCTGAAGGCCGAGCACCCAGGTCGTCGGCAATGGACTCGCGTGACTCTTCGACAATGCGCCGCGCCGAGCGACCGGCGGTGTGCAGCGAGCTGGCGTTGCCCACGTCGCGCATCGTCGCCGCGACGACGTCGATGACCTCAGGTAGGACCGGCGTGGTCGCCGCGTGGTCGAGGTAGGCAGTCACCGGACGAGTTTACGACCTACCGACGGCACGCGACACCGAGCCGGTCAAGGCAGTGCCTCCAGTGACTGATCTGCCCTGCGCGCCTACTGGCTTTCGTTGAGCTTTTCGATCGCCTGGGGCAACACGTCAAAGAGGTCGCCGACGACCCCAAAGTCGACCATCCCGAAGATGGGGGCCTCTTCGTCCTTGTTGATGGCGATGATCGTCTTGGAGGTCTGCATCCCAGCGCGGTGTTGGATGGCACCCGAGATGCCGGCCGCCACGTAGAGCTGTGGTGACACCGACGTGCCGGTCTGCCCGACCTGGTTGGAGTGCGGATACCACCCAGCATCCACGGCGGCGCGGGAGGCGCCCACCGCCGCACCGAGGCTGTCAGCGAACTGCTCGACGTGGCTGAAATCCCCACCGGTGCCGCGCCCACCCGAGACCACGATGGAGGCCTCGGTCAGCGCCGGCCTGCTGCTCTTCTGCTTCTCGGCACGATCAACGATCTTGGCGCCCTTGGCAGCCTGCGAAATCTCGATCTCGATGACCTCGTCACTCATCTCGACCGGCGCCGCGCTCGGCGTGATCGAGTTGGGCTTCACGGTGATGATCGGCGCGCCCTTGGTGATCGTCGAGACCACGGAGAAGTTGCCGGCAAACACCGATTGGGTCGTGTGGATTGAGCCGTCATCCCCACGGTGTATGCCGACCGCGTCAGTAATCAGACCGGCTTGGGTGGTGATCGCCAACCTCCCGGCGATCTCCTTGCCCACCGACGTGGACGGGATCAAAACGGCGGCCGCCAAAGTCTGGGCTGCCAACTGGGCGAGCACCTCAACCACCGGCACGACGAGGTATTTGCTGACCTCAGCGTCCTCGACGCGATAGCACTTCGTTGCCCCGTATTCGGCCAGGACGCTGCTAGCGGACTCGAAGCCTGCACCGATGAACACCGCGCTGGGCTCCCCCAGATCGCGAGCCGCGGTCAACATTTCGGAGGTGGTCTTGCGCACATCGCCATCGACGTGGTCCACCAAGACGAGAACTTCAGCCATCAGATGCTCCTTTTGCTCTGCGCCCATGGCGCGTCAGGCGAATGTGTGAGAGATCAGGCGAATTTGTGGGACGTCAAGAAGGCCGCGAGCGCTTGGCCGCCGCTGCCATCGTCAGTGACGATTTCGCCGGACTCGCGGGCGGGACGCTCGGTGATCGACACCACGTTGGTCCAGGCGGCCTCCAAGCCGACGTCGGCCGGGTCGACGCCGATGTCGGCGAGCGACCATTCGCTCACTGGCTTCTTCTTCGCGGCCATAATGCCCTTGAAGGACGGGTAGCGCGGGTCGTTGATCTGATCGGTCACCGACACCAATGCGGGAAGGGCGGCCTCAATGGTCTCGCTGGCTTCATCACCGTCACGGCGGATGCGCACGACGCCGTCGGCGACGCTTAACTCCGAGGCGAAAGTGACCTGCGGCAGGCCGAGTCGCTGGGCCATCATGGCCGGGACCACGCTCATCACTCCATCTGTTGACGCGAGACCGGTGAGCACGAGGTCCACGGCGCCATCTTCACCGATCTTCTCCACGGCCTTGGCCAGCACCAGTGAGGTAGCGATGGAGTCCGACCCGGCGATGGCGTTGTCGCAGATGTGCACACCCGCATCGGCTCCCATCTGCAGGGACTTCTTGATCGCAGTAGCCGCCTCGGCCGGCCCCATGGTCAAGACCGTGACCTGGCCATCGTGATCGGCCGCGAGCGTGAGGGCCTCCTCGACGGCATACTCATCGAGCTCAGATAGCAGTCCGTCGACCGACTCACGCTCGGTGGTGTGATCCGCGGCAAACGTGCGCCCCGACGCAGCATCTGGCACGTACTTCACGCAGACAACAATCTTCATGGCATGACCTCTCACTACGACAAACAAACAATCCCTAGACGCATCTTTGCACTTGCCTTCGCGTCATGCGACAACCCACCCTCCGCACGCCTTACCTCAAAAAGAGTGCACGCAGGCGAACCGTCGTGAGCCACAGACCAAGGGCCGTCATTCCCACGAAGTAGCAGACGTGCACGGGCGTTGATCCGTCGAACGAACCGAACCCCAATTGGCGCATCAGCTCGACGCCGTGCCACAGCGGCAACGCCATGATCACCCACTGGATAGTCGATGGATAGATGTCGATGGGGTAGAGCGTGGCGGAGAACAAGAACATCGGCAGCATCGCGACGGCAATGATGTCCATGTGCTGGAACGTCTTCATGTAACTGGTGATGGCCATTCCGAGACTGGCGAACCCGGCCGCAATGAGCACCGCCGTCGGGATCATCAGAATCGCCCACCAAGAGGTCACCAAACCCATGCCGGTGATGACCACCAAGAAGCCAACCGCGTAGATGAAACCGCGGAAGAGCGCCATCAAGATCTCCCCGACGGCGACGTCCAGGGGGCCCAATGAGGTCTGCATCATCGCTTCGTAGAGTCGGGCGAACCGCAACTTGAAGAAGACATTCCAGGTGGAGTCGTAGATCGCGCCATTCATCGCAGACGTGGCTAACAGAGCCGGAGCGAGGTAGGCAGCGTACGAGATCTGCTCACCTCCTGGTCCGGGCACGGCATCGATGAGAGATCCGAGACCGATGCCCATAGCCAAGAGGTAGAAGACCGGCTCAAAGAAGCCCGACGCCAGGACCATCCAGTTTTTCGACGCGACCCGAAATCCACGCTCGAGCACGGCTCGGGTGTTGCCGGAGTAGACGCTGGCCATGCGAGGAAGACTCATGTCAAGACCCCAACCTGCGGGTGTAGACGGCTCGCGACCAGCGAAGGCCCAGCACGGCTAGACCGACCAGGAACACCACATGCACCGCAAGCAACCACCCCGGAATATCTGCACCGTATGCCGCCACGCGAGCCAGTTGGGCGCCGTGCCAAACCGGGGAAATCCAGCCGATCCACTGCAAATACACGGGCATAGCGGTCAGTGGGAAGAAGGTCCCCGAAAATAGAAACAGCGGCATCACCACGAAGCGCTCGATGAACGCGAATTGGAAGCCCTCCGTCGTCAATGTTGCCGCGTAAGCCTGGAGCGGCGCACCAAACGATGCCGCGGCCAACACCGCGATCGGAATCACCACAGCTGACCAGCCCAGACTGACGGCCCCGAAGGCCAGCATCACCAGCCAAAACACGCTGGCTTGGGCGGTGAAGCGAATCATCACCGCGATGAAGTGTCCGTTCGCGACTTGCGAGGGTCGCAGCGGAGACGCAGCGGGGGCGAAGTAGAGCCGGTGCCACTTGAACCCGTCCATCACCGGATAGCTCATCTCGGTGCCGACGGACATCACGATTGAGGCGACCAGCAGCGCAGGCGCCACGAACACCAAGTAGGGAACCCCATCGACGTCACCGTTTTGCGAGTCCACCAGCGCTCCCAGTCCGACCCCCATCGCGACCATATAGAGCACCGGCTCCACTACCGCCGTTGCCAGCACCGAGACCCCGTAGGCCCGCATCGAACGCAGTTGACTTTCGGCATAGAACCACGAGCCCCAGCGGTGGGCTCGAGCGGCGCTGACCTGTGGCGAGTGAGCACGCCCGGCCACTCCGGTACGACCAGCGCCGCGATCGGCCTCAGTCGACAAGGGTCCTCCCCGTCAGTCGCAAGAACACATCTTCGAGGGAAGAACGCCGGACCAACGAGGTCATCGGATTCAGCTCCCGCCGCGCGATCTCGTTCAGGACGGCCTCACCGTCGTCGGCATACATCAGGATGCGGTCGGGCAGCACCTCGATCCGTTGCGCAATGTCTTCGAGCTGACTGCGGACCTCAGCGTTGCGCGTTGAGCCAAACCGCACCTCGACTACTTCACGCGTGGAGTGTTCACGGATCAGTTCACGGGGCGATCCGTGGGCCATGATGCGGCCGTGGTCGATCACGACCAGACGGTCACATAGTTGCTCGGCCTCGTCCATGAAGTGCGTCGTGACCACGAGCGTGGTGCCTTGCTCTTTGAGCCGGAACAACCGATCCCACAAGGTATGCCGTGCCTGCGGGTCCAATCCCGTGGTCGGCTCGTCCAGCAGCAGAATCTGCGGGTCGTTGATCAAGCCGCGCGCGATGGTCAGCCGCCGCTTCATACCGCCAGAAAGGTTGTCGACTTTCTCTTGCGCCTTGGCCTGTAACTCCACAAAGGCCAACAGCTCGTCGGCTTTCGGCCCGAGGTAGGAACGACTGAGACCAAAGTAGCGGCCGTACATGATGAGGTTCTCGCGGACGCGGAGCTCCTCGTCGAGGTTGTCCTGCTGGGGCACCACGCCCAGGTGCGCGCGCACTTGTGGCCCATCATCGCCGGGGTCGAGACCGGCCACCAACAGCATGCCCGACGTGCGGTCCAACGTGCCGCCAAGCATCCGCATCGTGGTGGACTTTCCTGCGCCGTTGGGCCCCAGCAGGCCGAAACTTTCCCCGGCAGCGATGTCAAAGTCGATGCCGTCAACCGCCTGCAGATCGCCGTAGGTCTTGCGAAGACCACGTGCGCTCACCACCGGCGCGCCCTGGTCGTTAGTCACTGACACCGACTAGCTCGCTCAGGAGCGTGTGCAAAGGCTCGAGAACGTCTTGCCCGTAGCCGTGCTCCCCGATCTTCTCGTGAGCCGAAGCAACCCCGAACGACGTCTCCAGCGGCTTTGCGCCCGAACGACGAAGTCCTTCCTGTAGCCCCTCACGGCCCCCGGCCGCCCCACCCGGTGAGGGGGAAGCGCCAATCACGGCGCAGGGTTTTTCGTGAATGACGCCCTGCAGCCGAGGCCGTGAAGCGGCGTCCATGGCGTTCTTGATGAGACTGCTCGGACCACCGTTGTACTCGGGCGTCACAAAGAGCACCGCGTCACTGGCCTTGACCGCACTGCGGAAGTCGTCGATGTGCGTATCGACCCCATCGCCGTCAAAGCCCTGGTGGTAGTGCGGCAGTTGGGCCAGCGCGGGGTAGTGCGTGACGCTGTGGCCCGCATCGGTTAAAAACGTGGTGGCTGCCTGGGCGAGGGCCGAGTTGAGGCCCTCTTGGGTGGAACCGACGAGGAGAAGGACGTGCGACATGTGGACTGCTCCTGCGTTGAGGGATGGGCATCAGCCACTCCCCCGAGAGCCGCTTTAGACGATGCCTGTGAACATAGCCAAGAGTAGGGCAGCAAGCGGATACAGAAACACCAGGAGCCACTGAAGCGCTGGCGGCGCGCTGTCGGTGCCGGCCACCTGCGCGGTGACCTTGTCTGGCTGTGGCCGGTGCGGCCGCGACTGCTCTTGGATCAATCGGCGGGCGTACGAGTTTGCGTCACCGAGTTCACGCCTCGGCCCCTGTCCGGAGTAGGCGCACTGGGTACGCGCGGCAATGATCGCGTCGTCACTCCACCCGGCTTGTCCCAACGCCTAGCTGAACTGGTCTGGCCAGACCGGTACCTTTTGGGCCACGTCACTTGCCTTCGAACGTTGCCTTGCCGGGCCCGTCGGCGACGAACGAGGTCATCCCGGTGTCTCGGTCTTGAGTGGCAAAGACCCCGGCGAACTGCATTGCTTCGATGGCCAAGCCCGTGTCGAGATCCGTCTCGATGCCTCGGTCGATGGCCTCTTTGGCGGCTTTGAGCGCGTATGCGGGCCCGCCCACATAGCGGCGCGCTCGACTTAGCGCCGCCTCATACACTGCTTCCGGCTCGACGACCTCGTCAACGAGGCCGATAGCTAGCGCTTCGTTAGCCTTGATCATCCGGCCGCTGAAGATCAGGTCCTTGGCTTTGGCGACACCGACGAGACGCGGCAGTCGCTGCGACCCACCCGCCCCTGGGATGACTCCCAGCAGAATTTCCGGCTGGCCGAGCTTGGCATCGCTGCCCACAACCCTGAAGTCGCAGCACAACGCCAACTCACAACCGGCCCCCAGGGCATACCCGGTGATCGCGGCAATCGTCGGCTTGGGGATGCGCGCGACCGCCTTGAAGCACTCTTGAATCACGCTGGCCCGATCCACCATCTGCGGGTAGGTCATCGACTGCATTTCTTTGATGTCCGCGCCGGCGGCAAACACCTTCTCGGAGCCGTAGACGATCACGGCGGCCGCGTCGGACGCTGAGATCTCACGCGCCGCTTGTCCGATCTGGTCCTGGACGGCGATCGACAATGCGTTCATCGGAGGGCGAGCAATGCGCAGCGTCGCGACACCGTCCGCAATGCTCCAGGTGACGTGCGCCTCATCCATTGCGGTGCTCTGGCTCGTGCTCCGCCTCTGGGTTCTGCCCTTCATCGCCACCGGGTTGCACCTGGACCGCAGAGAGCCACGGCTGCGGCTTGGGCGCCGGGGATTCGTCACCTTCGGCGCGGGGCAGCTCGCCGCCAGATTTCACAATCACGTTTTTGTGCCACAGCGCCACGGCCTGCACCAGCAAACCCACGCTGATCGACAGCTTGGCTTTGGGGTTTTCCTTTTTTGCGACGACCTGCTCGATCGTCAAGATCAGGTTGCCGCCGGCAATCCCGGCCTTGACCAGATTCATTCCCAGCGTCACGTCGTTGCAGGCGTTGAGCCTCGTCTCGATGTCGGCCGGGATGCGGTCCGAGATCGCCCACTGCCCGAACGTGCGCATGATGTCGAACTTTTCGCTGTCGATGACCCGCACAAAGAGCTTGTGCTCGGCGGCGGTGAAAGCCACGTCACCCTGGTTGTCGAGGTCGGGCTCAAACGTGAGGTCTTGGAGCGCGTCCAGCACGCGTCCGCGAAGGGGTCGAACGTCAGCGGGAGGAGGAAAATTCGGAAGCGCCGTGGGGTCAGTCATGGGCCTAAGGTACCGACATAGTGGCCGCCCAACCTAGGGTGACGCCCATGGTTTCTCCTTTTCGTCCATACCGTCGTGCCCTCGACACGCCGCCACCTCTGGGTGTCACGCTCGATGACGACGGAGCGCAGGTGGCCGTGTTGGCCGCCCACGCCGACAAGGTCGAGCTGTGCCTGTTTGATATCAGTGACGCTGGCGAGCGGGTCGAACGTCGTGTCCCGCTGACCCGCAAGGCTCACGGGATCTGGTGGGACCACATACCGGGCCTGGTTGCCGGGCAACGCTATAGCTATCGAGCGCACGGCCCCTGGGCCCCTGTCCACGGGCAACGCCACAACCCCAGCAAGCTCGTACTCGACCCTTACGCCCAGGCCATTGAGGGCACCGTCGCCTGGGGGCCGGAGATCTACGGGCACCACGTGAACGAGACGTGGGAAGGCGACAGTGACGTGCGCGACGATCGGGACAGCGCGGCCTACGTCCCCCGCGGTGTGATGCTGAGCCATACTTTTGACTGGGGCGATGACGTAGCGCCGGGCACGCCGTGGACGGACACCGTCGTCTACGAGGCGCACGTCAAGGGTCTGACGATGACCCACCCGGACGTGCCCGAAGGGATCCGAGGAACCTACGCAGCGCTCGGACACCCGGCGATCATCGAGCACCTGACCTCGCTCGGGATCACCGCCCTGGAGCTGCTGCCGATTCACGCCTTCACCCACGAGCCGCACCTCCAGCGCCAGGACGGCACGAACTATTGGGGTTACAACACGCTCGGGTTCTTCGCGCCGCATGCTGGGTATGCTGCATCGACCGACCCCGCCGACGTGGTCAACGAGGTCAAGGGCGCCGTCAAAGCCTTGCACGAGGCGGGTATTGAGGTGATTCTGGACGTGGTCTACAACCACACCTGTGAGCAGTCGAGTGATGGCGGTGCCACCTTGAGTTGGCGCGGCCTGGACAATAAAACCTACTACCGCCTCGATGGACACGGTCGCGATATCGATATGACGGGATGCGGCAACACGGTCGACACACGCCACCCCATGGTGAATCGAATGGTGTTGGATTCGTTGCGTTACTGGGTGCAGGAATTCCACATTGATGGATTCCGTTTCGACTTAGCGCCCGCCCTGGCCCGCGGCGAGGACCACGAATTCGAGCGTCACCACGCTTTTCATGTTGCGCTGCGCACCGACCCACTGCTGTCTACGGTCAAACTCATCGCCGAGCCCTGGGATCTCGGGGTCGACGGATGGCGGACGGGTCAGTTCCCGCCCCCCTTCGCCGAATGGAACGACGGTTTCCGGGACACGGCACGCAAATTTTGGGGTCCCGATCTGGCCCGCGACCACTGGGGCGAGGGCGGCAGCGGAATCCGTGACCTGGCCACGCGCATCGCCGGGTCACCAGACCTGTTCGGCCACGGCGACCGGGGGCCGATCGCTTCCGTCAATCTCATCACTGCTCACGACGGCTTCACGCTGGCGGACCTGACGGCATACGACCACAAACACAACGAGGCCAACGGGGAAGATAACCGCGATGGTCACGGGGACAACCGGTCCTGGAACCACGGCGTTGAGGGGCCGAGCGAGGACGCGGAAGTGCGCGAGGGCCGCTCCCGGCGAATGCGCGGCATGCTGGCCACGATGCTGCTCTCCCCCGGTGTGCCGATGCTCACCGCGGGTGACGAGTTCGGACGGACCCAAGGCGGCAACAACAACGCCTACTGCCAGGACAACGACATCTCGTGGCTGGACTGGGGCATGGGCGTAGAGCAGGAGTCGTTGTTCAAAGAGGTTCGCTCACTCATCGCCCTACGTGCCCGATATGCGGTGTTGCGACCCAGCCACTTCCCCACCTTTGAGCCCATCTCCGGGCGGGTGCGCCTTCGCTGGTTTGACGAGACCGGTCAGGTCATGTCCGAGCATCAGTGGGTGGACCCGAAGCGCCGGTTCGTCCAAGCCCTGTTTGACACTGCCCACGATGGGTCGCCCCTCGACCCGGTCTTGATCGTGATCGATGGGAGCGCCGGTGGAACCACGTCGACCCCTCCTGCCGAAGCAGAAGGGGCCGAACGAGTCAGCGTCGGAGGGGTTTAGCCCCGTCGGTCTCTTCTTCGTCAGCGTCTTCGGAGTCAGCGTCCTCACCAGCGCTGGCTACGTCGTCTTCAGTGAACGCATCGTTGTTGGGCAGGACGCTCTCGTCGCCGGGGTTGGCCTCGAGCCAAGCCTGCACCCCGTCGGAGAAGTTGCTCACGTCGTCTGTGCTGGCCAAAACGTCAACGACCGAACCCTCCGCGGCCACGACAGCCGCGGCGGCATTGGCCGATTCGTCGATCGTTTGTGGGCCACCGGTGGCCGACGACGAGGCGGTGTCGGCATCGGATTCATCGGAACCGCTACAGGCGCTCAGGAGCAGCGCCGAGGCGGCGACCGCCGCAATAAGTCGGGCGACCTTCATGAGAGGGGTCCTTTCACAAGCATGGTGGTGTGCTGAATAGCAGCGATAGTTATGGGACTAACGCTGATAAATTTTCCAGCGAACCTGTAATTTTCGGGCCGAAACCTCAGTATTTTTGGGCCAATCACGTTCTGCTGGGTGCATTCACAGCCCCACTCGACCGAGACGATTTTTCTCTTCTCTGACGCTGACTAACCCGTGACCTGCTCTTGACTTAATGGCTCTCTGGTCCGTAAACAAAAGAGGCCCTTCAACCGCAGTTCGGTCGAAGGGCTTCTTTTGCTCGCTATTATTAAGCGGTCGTGACCAAGCCGAGCTCGGCGATGTTGGTCAATCGTTCGTGCGCTGGAAGCACGCGCACCGTCCACCCCAACGCGCCCGTCCGGCCAAGGGTGAGGTCACCGGTGAACTTGTGTCGCCCGCCCTCATACGTCTGCGCGTGGGCCAACGACAACGTCTCGACATCAGCCAACTCGTCACTAGCGCTGGCGCGCCCAAGCACCATCTGCACCAGTACGTCGGAGGGCTCGAGAGCACCGAGGCTGACGAAAGCATGAATCTGCACCTCGTCGCCGATCTGCGGGGCATCAGCAATCCCGGTGGCATCGACATTGTCGATGGCCACGTGTGGCCACGCGTGGCGCACTGCGTTGACGTATGCCGCCACATCACGGGCCCCAGCAAAGTCATCCGCGGCCACATCCCAGCCTGCTCGCGCAGCGGGCACGTAGAGCTTGAGGGTGTAGTCCGAGACCATCCGGTCGGCCAGCACCTTCGGACCCAGGGTGCTCAAGGTGTGGTCGATCATGTCCATCCAACGGTTCGGTATGCCGCCGGAATCCTGGTCGTAGAACGTCGGCACAACGGACTGCTCTAAGAGGTCGAACAGCGCCGCGGATTCGAGGTCGTCGCGTCGCTCGGGGTCTTCGACACCGTCCGCGGTCGGGATAGCCCAACCGTTGCTGCCGTCGAACCACTCGTCCCACCAGCCGTCCATGATCGACAGGTTGAGCGCACCGTTGAGCGCGGCCTTCATGCCGGAGGTGCCACAGGCCTCGAACGGGCGAAGCGGAGTGTTCAACCAGACGTCGCAGCCAGGGTAGAGCTTTTGCGCCATGGCAATGTCGTAGTTCGGCAAGAACACGATCCGCGAGCGCATCTTTGGGTCGTCGGTGAAGCGCACCATCTCTTGGATGAGTGCCTTACCGGTGTCGTCGGCAGGGTGCGACTTACCAGCGATCAACAGTTGCACGGGGCGGTCCGGGTTGGTCAACAACTTCCTCAGACGGGCGGGGTCACGCAGCATTAGCGTCAATCGCTTGTAGGTTGCCGCACGGCGCGCGAAGCCGATGGTCAGCGTGTCGGGATCTAGCACATCGTCGACCCACCCGAGCTCGGCAGAGGTGGCTCCACGACGCTTCATCGACTTGCCCAGCCGGATCCGGGCATCAGCGACCAGCTGCTCGCGCATCTCGCGCTTAGTCGACCAGAACTCGTCTCGGGGTATCTCTGCGGCGCGGGCCCACATCTCGCCGCTGTCGGCTGCCTGGTCGCCCATGTGCGTTCGCGCCAGGTCGGTGATTTTGCGGTCGACCCATGTGTTGGCGTGCACTCCGTTGGTGATGGAGCCGATCGGCACCTCGGAGGTATCGAAGCCCGGCCACAGGCCACTGAACATCCCGCGACTGACTGCGCCATGCAATTGCGAGACGCCGTTAGCCCGCTGAGCGAGCCGCATACCCATCACGGCCATGTTGAAGACACCGGAAACCCCGCCCTCATAAGTTTCGGCGCCCAACGCCAGCAGCGAGTCCAGCGGGACCCCGGGCAGCTCCGCCGAGCCGCCAAAGTGGGCGGCGATGGCGTCAGCGCCGAAGCGGTCGATACCGGCTGGCACGGGAGTGTGGGTGGTGAAGACCGTTCCGGCCCGGACCGTGCGCACCGCCTCATGGAAACTCAAACCGTGGTGGCTCACGAGCTCACTGATGCGCTCGATACCGAGGAACCCGGCGTGACCCTCGTTGGTGTGGTGCACGTCGGGGTTCGGCGCACCGGTCAACCGCGACCACGCGCGAAGGGCGCGGACGCCGCCGATGCCGAGCAGCATTTCCTGCTCGAGGCGCTGGTCACCCCCACCGCCATACAACCGGTGCGTCAATTCACGGCGAGCGGCATCATTCGTCTCGACATCGGAATCCAGCAGCAGCAGCGGGACGCGCCCGACGCTGGCCTTCCAGATGTGGGCGTGCAACATGCCCCCACCGGGCATCGCCAACTCGATGACCACGGCTGAGCCGTCGGCCTCGCGCAGCATCGACAGCGGAAGGTCGTCCGGGTCAAGCAGCGGATAGCTCTCCTGCTGCCACCCGTCGGCATTGAGCCGCTGACGGAAGTAGCCGCTCTTGTAGAACAAGCCGACACCGACGATGGGCACGCCGAGGTCAGAGGCGCTCTTGAGGTGGTCTCCGGCCAGAATCCCCAATCCGCCGGAATACTGCGGCAGCACCTCGGTGATGCCGAATTCGGGTGAGAAGTAGCCGATGGCCTCCGGGAACGGCTGCTCGGCAGCCTGCGCCTGCTGCTGATACCAACGTGGCTCCGCCAAATAGGTCTGCAAGCTCGCCGCCGCCTCTCCGAGACGCACCATAAAGTCAGCGTCTGCGGCGAGTGCGTCCAAGTCGGAGGGTGTCAACCGACTCAACAGCGCGACGGGGTCCTTCTTCACGCTCTCCCACAACTGCGGATCAATGCTCGCGAACAGGTCCAGGGTGGGCCCATGCCAGCACCACCGTAGGTTTAAAGAAAGATCGCTGAGGGCCGTCAGTGCCTCGGGAAGGACGGTGCGCACATGCAGGCGGCGAATCGCTTTCACGCGTCGAAGGATAGGCCACGCCAGCGCCACTGGTTGTCCCGTGGCCTCAGGCCCTCTCACCCGGTAACGTCGGGGCGTGACCAATCGAACACCCAAGCCCACGGACCCGATTGACCGCAGTTGGCTA
>JBBSKS010000012.1:0-26658 GCA_038256095.1 Actinomycetales bacterium
CACCGGCGATGAACGCCTCGTCTTCGGGGAAGGCCGCCTTGTAATCTTCGGCAGCAGCCTGCCGGCTGGGCATTACGCCGAAGGCCTCGGCGAACGTCATCTGCTGCTCCGGGGTGGTCAGGTAGTTCCCCAGATCTACCGCCTGGGCCTGCGCGGGGGAGGCGTCTGCGATACCCCAGCCTTGGGTGAACAGCAGGGTGCCCTTGCCTTCGGAGCCCTCCGGAACCTGCGCCACGGTGTAGTCCACGTCCGGGTAGTCGGCCCTCATCGCGCCCGTGATCCAGTTGCCCTCCAAGGTCATCGCCGCACGCTCGGTGCCGAACGCCTCACCGCCCCACCCGGCGTCGACGTCGCCGGCGTAGGCGAACGACCCGGCGGCCATCTGCTCCTTGACATACTCCAAGGCATTGACAACCGGCTCGCTGGTGCCGGTGGCTTCGGTGGCGTCCTCGTTGAGCCACCAACCACCGTTGCCGACCACGAACGCACCGGCCCGGTCGATGCCCGGGGACAACACGAGCCCGGTCTGGTCCGCAGTGGTCAGCGTCTCCGCGACGGTGGCCAACTCATCGAAAGTCGTCGGGATGTCGTCATCGGTCAGCCCAGCGGTCTCCCAGGAGGCGGTGTTGATCTGCAGCGCCAGGGTGGAGAAGTCCTTGGGGGCGCACCACTGGGTGCCCTCGTAGGTGAAGGCCTGACGCAGTGACTCATAGAAGTCGTCGTTATCCGCTGCCTCGTAAGCGAAGAGGTTGCCGGTCGCGGCCTGCTCGGCCACCTTCGCCGCGTCCAGGTAGAAGATGTCCGGCGGCGCACCGCCAGCGAAGCCCTGGGCGAGCTCCTGGTCGATGTTCGAGGCGACGCGGACGTCGACCTTATTTCCGGATTCGGACGCCCAGGCCGCTGCAGCATCGTTCACGGCCTTAGTCTCGGCCTCGCCGGAGGAGGCGATGAGCATGACCAGGTTGGCCGGGCCCTCGGCCGAGGCGGGCGCGTCGTCCCCGGCGGCGGTGTCCTCCTCAAAGCTTCCGCCGCCGCACGCGGCCAGGGCCAGGGTGCCGGTGAGGGCCACGGCGAGGAGGGTGGAGCGTCGGCGAGTCGGGGTTTTCATATTGTGCCTTCCTTGCTGGGGTCGGTGCTGTCACCGACCGTGAGGGTGGGAATGAACAAGGCGCCCATGGGGGGTGCCGGGTCGCCGGCCAACTGGTGGTGCACCAGGGTCAGCAGGTGGTCCGCGATCTCATCGAGTGGCTGCGCCAGGGTGGTGATGCCGTGCAGCCGGGCAGCGGCGGAGCCGTCGAAGCCGGTAATGCCGATGTCTCGCCCCGGGTGCCAACCCCGCTGCAGAGCGGCCAGGCGCACGCCCAGGGCCAACACATCGGAGGCACACACCACGGCATCCCCAGGGCTCAAACCGTCAAGCAGGTCTGCGGCTCGGTGGACCGCGTCGGGCAGGAGTTGGGTGGCCATGGCCACCGGGCCCGGAGTGAAACCCAGGTCACGCGTGGCGTTATCCCAACCCGACTGGCGTAGATCGCCAACCGCGTGGTCCGATGGCCAACCCAAATAGCCGATCCGTGCGTAGCCCCGTTCCACTAGGTGAGTCACCGCCAACGCGGTCCCAGCAGCCCCATCGACGTCAGCCCACGACGCTAAGCCCGGATCGTCGTAAACCCGCCCAAACGCGGCGTACGGGATCCCTTCGTGGCGCAACCATTCAGGTCTGGGGTCGCCGGGGTGGGTATCACTGAGCACGAACGCGTCCACCAGGTTCCGGCGGACCATGTCCTGATACCCGGCTAGGGCCGGGAATGCCTCACGGGAAGCGAACGGAACCATATGACACGCATGCGTGGATGCCGTCAGCGTTAACGCGACCAAAAACGGGTAAGCGACATCGCTCGGGGTGTCAGTCACCGCGTTGATCTCAATGCCCACGGCCCCAGCGCGCTGATGGCGCAAGGTCCGCGCCGCGCTCGAGGCCCGATACTGCAACCGATCGACCTCAACCAACACACGCTGCAACGTGTCTGGACGCACCCGGTCGGGTTGATTGACCGCATTGCTCACCGTCTGCCGCGACACTCCCGCAGCCCGAGCGACATCGACGATCGTCGCTCGGGACCGGGCTGGATTGCTCGACATCGTCATCCTTGACTCGCAGGCGCTTCATGCGGTTGCATTGACATTGAACGTTCATATGAACGTTCAAAATTGTGATAAATGACATAGTGGACCAGCCCCAGATCAGGTGTCAAGACCCTCAGGAGAAAAAGATGAGCCGACAGCCTTGGCTACACGACCTGCAGATCGCTGTCGACGGCCCCGCCACCGTCCTGAGCGCCCGCGATGGATCGATCGGGGGTGGCGCTACCGGTTGGTACGTCGATGACCGGCGGCTCCTGAAGGGCCTGAATTTAACCCTGGATGCGCAACAGCCCACACCGGTAGCCGCATCCTCCGTTGGAGCTAGTTCACGGTTTTGGGGTGCCGCACGCCACCTTGGCGATGCGGGCCCAGACCCGACTGTTGAGGTCCACCAACACCTCAATGCCTGCGGTCACGACCTCATCGTCGAAATCACCATCACCTCGCGGGCCCAATCTCGGGTTAGCGCGGAACTTTGCTTGGACCTGATCGCCGACGCGACGGACCTGGCCACGATCAAAGGCGGAGACGACCCGTGCTCGTCTGTTGACGTCACACTGGAGCCAAACACTGGGTGGGCTAATGACCGGCACAGCACAACAGTGTTGTGCCAACCCATGGCAGCGACCATCAACGGCAATGACCACGCCGGTGTGCGGCTGACCTGGCCGATACGGATCGACCACGGCCAACACGCCACGATCACGCTGAGCCTGCGCGCTACGCGCACAAACGCGTCCGCGTTCGACGCCGACGCGGGGTCCGCGGACTGCGACTGGACCGACCTTCCGGTCAAAGGCGACGAAGAATGGCAGGCGCTTGTCCGGACCAACCTGACCGACCTGCAACACCTTCTGCAACGCGACCCAGAAGCAAGCCAAGACATCTTCGTCGCGGCAGGCACGCCTTGGTATCTCACGCTATTCGGTCGCGACGCGATCTGGGCGGCACGGATGATGCTGCCCTATTCCGGCAGACTCGCCGAAGGGACACTACGAGCGTTGGCTCGCAGGCAAGCCACCACCGCCGACCCCCGTAGCGCCGCCGAGCCGGGCAAAATTCCGCACGAAGTACGGCGCACTTCGTACACCGAGTCCAACTTTGTCCTCCCGACCATCTACTACGGGACTGTGGATGCTACCCCCCTATGGATCGTGCTGCTCCACGAGGCTTGGACGGCGGGAATGCCGCTAACTACTGTCCGCGAGTTTTTACCACATCTCCAAGCCGCCCTGGACTGGATGAGCACAACGGTCGATCAATCCCCCGACGGGATGCTGCGCTACCTCGACGCCGACGGAAAAGGGTTGAGTAACCAAGGCTGGAAAGACTCAGGGGACTCCATGCGCCACGCCGACGGATCCATCGCCACAGCCCCCATCGCCCTTATCGAAGCGCAAGCTTACGCAGTTCAGGCAGCCAACGGAGCCGCGGAAGTCCTCGACGCACTTGACGAGCCAGCAGCCCGAGACTGGCGGGAATGGGCCAACCAACTCAGCCAACGCGTACGAACCCGGTTCTGGGTAGAAGACGGAGCCGGAAGGTATCTGGCCATGGCATTAGATGCCAAGAGCCAACCTGTCGACGGTGTCGGCAGCAACATGGGCCATGCACTAGCCACCGGGCTACTCACCGAACCTGAAGAAGCCCAAGTGGCCCAGCGGCTGATGCGCGCGGACATGCTGCGCGAATTCGGAATCGCCACATTGTCCAGCGACAACCCGGCCTACAACCCAACCGGGTACCACACCGGATCGGTATGGACACACGACAGCGCCATCATCCTGCGCGGCCTCGCTCTAGCCGGCTTTACCACCGAAGCAGACCGCGTCCACGAAGCCCTCGTACGACTAAGCACCCGCAATCACCACCGCCTCCCAGAACTCATCGCCGGTGAACCCGTCGGCAACCAACCCGTCCCATACCCAGCCTCATGCCGCCCGCAAGCATGGGCCGCAGCCAGCGCCGCCGTCCTACTCACCTACCGAAACCATGCGTAGACATCTCACGACGCGTTGAATATCAACTGTCCCCACACGCGGGCTCAGACCTTTGCTGCTCTACTGCGTCTGTTTCACGAGGTCACTACCGGGCTTTCAGGTGTCTAAAACGCGTCTGGTCGTAGTGCATAAACGCGTCTGATGTCCCTGCACGCAGCCACAGAGCGCGACTCCGCATCCGCCGAGCACCAGTCCGATGACTTTGTCGAGACTCTATTGCTCAGTTCGCAGCAGCACATTGCCGAGCTGCTCCGCTGCTCCGCCCACCCGGACAGGGTGAACGGCAGTACCCAAACCAGGGTGGCCAGCACCGCAGAGGCCAGACGCGTTCGCACCCAGGCAAGCGTTGACGCTGGTACACGCACGGCAACACGAGGGTTACGTCCTCGACGGCCAACCTGGCCCGTGACTGGACCGGGCTGAGCCCTTCGAGCCCCACCTTGGCTATCACAGCCCACAAAGGGTCCAGCTGCTGGCAAGAAGCCGACGTTACGTATTGCACCAAATTATTCGCGAGAGCGCCGTAAACCTGTTTCTTACGGTCCTACCTCAGCGCCCCACATCAAGATCGGTTGCGTCATATTGCTGTTGTCGAGCACCCACGTGGCCTGCTGGCTCGGCGACTGTTCGAGGTAGAACCGCTGCGCCGCGGCGCGCGCGTTGTCGTGGTCGGAGCCGAGGTCGGGTACGGACCCATCGACATATAAGGACGCGTCCCAGGCGTCATTGAGCTCTGGGCGGTGCAAGAAAGGGCCGTCCACTAGCAGCACGGCATCGGCCGAGGGCTCAACGGCGTCAGGGAGCACAGCCTCATCTAATTGCGGGTCGTAGATCGCGGAGCAGATCTCAATCCCGGATCGAAAGGGCAACAACGTGCGGCGCCGAAAGGTCGCATAGTCATAGCGCTGGTGGTACTCGTTTTCCCAACTCTTCACCTCGCCGCTGCTCACGTAGTCGGAAGCGGTAAAGCCGTCGATCTCGACCCGCACCACCTCGCGCCCGGCGAGGCGCTCGGCTAGGGCCACCAGTTCGGCGGCAACCTGCGAGGAGCCAGCCGTTGCTGCCCCGTCGATGCCGACCACGGCTCGCTCCCCCGGCTTGGTGCCCATGATCAGCCCCAACAGGTCCACCAACACCAGTTGGCGCACGGGCACAAACCGCGCAAACGACATCTGTTAGGCTAGCTGACTGAGACGGTGGGCGCGCCCGTTGAACTCGTCGCCCCGCCTTCGCCATCTGCTTCCATCTGTTCGGCTAAGCGCATGGCTTCCTCGATCAACGTCTCGACGATCTGCGACTCCGGCACGGTCTTGATCACCTCGCCTTTGACGAAGATCTGTCCCTTCCCGTTGCCGCTGGCTACGCCCAGGTCGGCCTCGCGAGCCTCCCCTGGGCCGTTGACGACGCATCCCATGACGGCCACGCGCAGCGGAACTTCCATGCCTTCGAGCCCTGCGGTGACTTCTTCGGCCAAGGTGTAGACATCAACCTGCGCGCGGCCACATGAGGGACACGACACGATCTCGAGCTTGCGAGGCCGCAAGTTAAGGCTTTGCAGGATCTGGTCGGCGACCTTGACCTCTTCGACGGGTGGGGCCGACAACGAGACTCGGATCGTGTCGCCGATGCCTTGGGACAACAAGGCACCAAATGCTACGGACGACTTGATCGTGCCCTGGAAGGCAGGCCCGGCCTCGGTGACCCCGAGGTGAAGGGGCCAGTCGCCTGCTTGCGAGAGCAGCTCGTAGGCCCGCACCATGACGACGGGGTCGTTGTGCTTAACCGAGATTTTGAAGTCTCGGAATCCGTGCTCCTCGAAGAGCCCAGCCTCCCAGACCGCTGACTCCACGAGGGCCTCGGGTGTGGCCTTGCCGTACTTTTCCATGATCCGCCTATCGAGCGAGCCCGCGTTGACGCCGATTCGGATCGAGACCCCCGCGTCACTGGCGGCACGCGCGATCTGCTTGACCTGATCGTCAAATTTGCGGATGTTGCCCGGGTTGACGCGCACCGCAGCGCATCCAGCGTCGATGGCCGCAAACACGTACTTCGGTTGGAAGTGAATGTCAGCGATCACGGGGATTTGGGACTTCTTGGCGATCGCGGGCAGGGCCTCAGCGTCGTCCTGACTGGGGCACGCGACTCGCACAATGTCGCACCCGGTGGCGGTCAACTCAGCGATCTGCTGCAACGTGGCGTTGATGTCGGTGGTCGGGGTGGTGGTCATTGACTGCACCGAGATAGGAGCGTCACCGCCAACCTCGACCTTGCCAACCTTGATCTTGCGCGTCTTACGCCGCGGGTTGAGCACCGGCGGCGGTGCGGCAGGCATGCCGAGGGAGATGGGGGTACCAGCAGTCATGTGTTAAGTATCGCCCACGAGGCTGGCCAAACGCTGACCGGTATGCAGTGTCCCCCGCACTCGCTGCACACCGCTTGCTCAAAGGAGGCTGACTATCCGCCGAGGCGAATGGGATTGACCAGGTCGGCATACACCAGCAGCAGGGTCATCCCGATCAGGCAGATAGCCACCGAGTAGGCCACTGGCAGCGCTTTGGCAATATCAACAGGCCCAGGATCAGGTCGCCCGCGCAGCCGCGCATACGTCTTCTTTGCCCCTTCCCACAGCGCTCCCGCGACATGGCCACCATCGAGAGGCAACAGCGGAATCATGTTGAACACGAAGAGTGCAATGTTCAGCGAGGCCAGCAACGACAGCAGCAGAACCATCCGCGCTGCGACCGATTCCGTCAGCGGGCCGAAGTCACCCGAGGTGACTTCACCGGCCACGCGGCCTACACCCACAACGGACATCGGGCCTTCGTTGTCCCGCTCTCCCCCGCCAAACGCGGCCTGAAAGACCCCCACCAACTTTTCGGGGAGTTTCAGGAAGATCCCTGCAGTGTCCTTCAGCGCTCCACCGACGAAAGCCGGGGCCTCGCTCAGCGGCGCTGGGACGTAGGTGAAGGACCCGCTTGCCCCGAGGAAGCTCACCTCGCCGATGACGGGCTCCCCGGCGGCATCGACTTGGACGGTTCCATCTGGGTTACGCACCGCGAGCTGACGCGTGACCAGATCGGCCGTCAACGTTTGCTGGGTGCCATTGCGGTCGATAAGCAAGGCGGCCTGGGGTCCGGCGTTTTGCAACTCGTATGAGGTCACAGCCCAGTCGCTGACCGGGGTTCCGTTCACTGCCACGATGGTGTCGCCCGCTTCGAGACCAGCCGCGTTGGCGGGAGCGGGCGGTTGACCGTCGCAGTCGGTCACCGCTGGGTCAGTGGGCGCGCACACGGAGACCGCCGAGACGGTGTTGGTGATCTGCGGCAGCCCGTAGATGGTCATAATCCCGGTGAGTAGAACGGTGGCAATGATCAAGTTCATGAAGGGGCCACCGAGCATGATGATGACGCGTTGCCACACCGGGAGTTTGTAGAAGACGCGGTCCTCGTCGCCAGGACCGATCTCTTCGAGCGACTCGGCGCGGACTTGCTCGGTCATCTGCCCCCAGCGACCGGTGGTGGATGTGCGCAATTTGCCATCGTCTTGCGGCCTCGGCGGGAACATCCCGATCATTCGGATGTATCCCCCCAGCGGAATGGCCTTCACGCCATACTCGGTCTCGCCTCGCCGCGTAGACCAGAGCGTGGGGCCGAAGCCGACCATGTACTGCGTCACCTTGACACCGAACTTTTTAGCCGGCACCAAGTGACCGATCTCGTGCAAACCGATGGAAGCGGCTATGCCCACCACCATCAAGAGCACCCCGATGAGATACAGCATCAATGACTTCCGTTCATCTGATCAGTGTTCGCGCGCCCATGATTTTTACGCTTTCATGGCCATCATCGCTGATGTGGCCTCAGTTCGTGCCCAGGCGTCTGCGGCCAAGACCTGATCCACGCTTTCCACAGTCTCAACTGCGCCGGCGCCCGACTCGTTCCCACCACGTTGACCCGCAGCGTGGGTATGCAGCACACGCGTCACTGTCTGGACAATCTCGGGGAAGCTGATCTTGCCCGCATGGAAGGCCGCGACACAGGTTTCGTTTGCCGCGTTGTAGACGGCTGGATGCGTGCCACCGGCCCGGCCTGCGTCTCGGGCCAGCTGCACGGCTGGGAAGGCGTCGTCGTCTAACGGCATGAACTCCCACGTGCTGGCCTGAGTCCAATCGCACGGGACGTCCACCGCATCAAGACGCTCGGGCCACGACAGGCCGAGACCGATCGGGACCAACATGCGCGGCGGTCCCATCTGGGCGATCGTCGAGCCGTCCACGAATTCGACCATCGAGTGGATCTGTTGCTGCGGGTGCACGACCACGTCGATGGCGTCATACCCGATGTCGAAGAGGTAGTGGGCCTCAATGACTTCCAGGCCCTTGTTGACCAGGGTCGCTGAGTTCGTCGTGATCACCGTGCCCATCGAGAAGTTGGGGTGTTTAAGCGCTTGGGCGGGGGTGACGTCACGCAGTCGGCCGACGCTCCACCCTCGGAAGGGGCCCCCGCTGGCGGTCAGCACCAGCCGCTTGACCTCGTCCCGTCGCCCGGCCCGCAGGCATTGCGCCACCGCGCTGTGCTCGGAGTCCACGGGCACGATCTGCCCGGGCGCGGCGGCGCGGAGGACCAGGTCGCCGCCGACGATGAGCGATTCCTTGTTGGCGAGCGCGAGGGTGCTGCCTGCCTCGAGCCCGGCCAAGGTTGGCTCTAACCCGATGGAGCCGGTCATCCCGTTCAGGACGACGTCGACGCCCATACAGGCCACCTGCGATGCCGCCTCGGGCCCACTGATGATGCGTGGGGTGAAACGCCCGCGTCCCCGTTGGCTGGCGACATGGGCTATGGCGTCGGTGAGGTCGCCCACAACCTCGGCGCGGGCTACTGCCACCACATCGACGCTGAGCTGAACGGCTTGTTGAGCCAGCAGCGCCACATCACTGCCGTTGGCGCAGATCCCACGCACGCTGTACCGGTCGGGGTTGGCTTCGATCACGTCGATGGCTTGGGTCCCGATCGACCCGGTCGATCCCAGCAGGGCCACAGTTCGTTGGGTCGTCACTGGCCCATTGTGTCCCCCCAATGCGCTCACCTCGATACTCTCACTCTCGTGACAGCCGCCGACAGACACCTCCCGTCGCCGGCGATGCCGTACGAGGTGAAGAGCGACGACGAGCTCGCGGCTGTGCTCGATGCCGGTACGTCGTTGGCCGGTGCTCGACTCCAGGGGCTCGACCTGCACGGCCACGAAGCAACATTGCTGAACCGGCGGGACGTCCAGGGGCTGATCGTCCTCGGCGGCGAGTTGTCAGCCCGGTTAGAGCAGCACTTACGTTGCCACGGGGCCATGATCTTCCCCACAGACCCAGCAGTGCCGGTGCGTCCCTACCGCGGTGCGCTCTATACCCCGTCGGAGTTATATGCCGGCATCGAAAGCGGTGGGTACGAAGCGACGATGGATGCTCACGCCTACCGCTGGTCCCAAGATGCGTCTATCCGTCATGACGCCTACGTCAGTGTTTTGCGGGCCATTCACGACGACTCGATGGGCGATGCGCTGCACGCGCTGGTGGACGGGCGCCGCGCGGTCGGGGTGATGGGCGGTCACGCGTTGGCCCGCGGGACCGATGGCTTTGCGGACGCGGCCCGTCTGGGTCACCACCTCGCCACCGACGGCCATATCGTCGTGACTGGTGGCGGTCCTGGGGCTATGGAAGCCGCAAATCTCGGCGCATGGGCGACCCAGCGCGACACCCTCGAGCGCGCCGTGGCCGATCTTGCGGAGGTCCCGGAATTTGATGGTGGACTCGATGCGTGGGTCGGCGTTGCCCTCAAGAGTCGCGGCACGCGGACACATCATGTTGCCAGTCCCGACTCCGACGCCGATGTGGACGCTGCGGCCGCCGATGCGCAGGTGCGGAGTGTCGGCATACCGACCTGGCATTTTGGGCATGAGCCGCCCAACGTTTTTGCGCAGCGGATCGCCAAGTTCTTCTCCAACGCGGTCCGCGAGGATCTGTTGCTGGAGTCCAGCAATGCCGGCTTGGTCGTCCTGCCCGGCGCCGCCGGGACGGTGCAGGAGATCTTCCAGATGGTCACCCGCCTGTATTACGAGACCGTTGAGTTGCCGCGCCCGTTGATCCTGGTGGGCCGCGAGCACTGGACCATCGATCTGCCGGTGTGGCCGTTGCTGCTCGCCCTGGGCAAAGACCGGGCGATGGGCGCCAACCTGCACCTCGTCGACAACGTTGACGAGGTTGCTGCGGTTTTGCGTGACGTCGCGGCCGACGCTTAAGCGGGGCCCGAGCCGCGCAAGACTTCCTCTAGATCGCTGAGCACCGTTCGGTCTTCGATCGTGCTGGGCACCATCGCTTCTTGCCCGTCCGCCAACTGACGCATTGTTTTGCGCAAGATCTTGCCGGAGCGGGTCTTCGGCAAAGCCGCGACCACGTCGACCTGGCGAAGAGAGGCCACCGCGCCGACTTCATCGCGGACTCGTTGCACCAACTCAGCTTGCAACGCGGCCAACGCACCGTCGGTGTCCACGTTGACCCCGGCCTTGAGCACCACCAGCGCCCGCGGAACCTGCCCTTTGAGGGCGTCGGTAACCCCAATTACTGCGCACTCGGCGACGGCGGGGTGGCCCGCCAGCGCCTCTTCCAGCGAGCCGGTCGAGAGGCGATGACCAGCAACGTTGAGCACGTCGTCGGTGCGGCCCATCACGAAGAGGTAGCCGTCCTCGTCCACATACCCACCGTCACCGGAGAGATAGTAGCCCTGGAACGCCGACAGGTACGAATCGATATACCGCTGATTGTCACCCCACAAGGTGGCCAACGTCCCGGGTGGTAATGGCAGTCGTATGCAGATTGCGCCCTCGACCCCTGCCTCGACCTCGGTTCCGCGCTCGTCGAGCACCCGCACGTCGTAGCCCGCCGTGGCGGGACCGGGCGATCCTGGTTTGATCTTCAGGCCCGCACCCCCGGGTGGGGTGATCGCGATCGGCCACCCGGTTTCGGTTTGCCACCAGTTGTCGATCACCGGGACCCCCAGGGCCTCGGTCGCCCACTCCCAGGTGTCGGGGTCGAGGCGCTCGCCAGCCAAGAAGAGCGACCGAAACGACGACAGATCGTGCGTGGCTACGAGCTCGGCGTCGGGGTCGGTCTTTTTGATCGCCCGAATGGCGGTCGGCGCCGTAAACGCCGCGACGACATCATGCTCGGCGATGAGCCGCCAAAAGGCCCCTGCGTCGGGCGTCCCGACCGGTTTGCCTTCGTAGAGCACGGTGGTGGCCCCGACGAGCAGCGGGCCATAAACGATGTAGGAGTGCCCGACGACCCAGCCGACATCGGACCCACAAAACCAGGTCTCCCCCGGCGCTACTCCGTAGAGGTGCTCCATCGACCACCGCAACGCCACGGCATACCCGCCGGTGTCGCGAACGATGCCTTTGGGGCGCCCGGTCGTGCCGGAGGTGTAGAGCACGTACAGCGGGTCGGTCGCTTCCATCGGCACGCAGCCCGCCGGGGCCACCGTGCCCGGTCGCATGACCTGCGCCCAGTCGAAGTCGTGGTCTCCCAAGTCGACCCGGTGCTGGTCACGCTGGACGATCACCGAGAATTTCGGCTGGTGAGCCGAGCGCGCCAATGCCTCGTCGAGCATCGGCTTGTAGGGAACGACGCGCGACGGCTCGATGCCGCAGGAAGCCGACACGATCACCACGGGCTCGGCGTCCTCGATGCGCGCGGCCAACTCTGCGGGAGCGAAGCCGCCAAAGACCACGGAGTGCACCGCGCCGATACGCGCGCACGCCAGCATCGCGATAACCGCCTCGGGGATCATCGGCAGGTAGATCACCACTCGGTCGCCCTTGGTGACCCCCAGGTCACGCAGCACCCCGGCGAAGCGTCCGACGAGATCGAGCAACTCGGCATACGTGTAGGAGCGCTGGGTGCCTGTGACGGGACTGTCGTAGATCAACGCCGTCTGGTCAGCGCGTCCGTGGATGACGTGGCGGTCGAGGGCGTTGAAGCACATGTTGAGCTTGCCGCCGGCGAACCATCGGTAGAGCGGCGCGTGCTCCTCGTCGAGCGCCGTGCGGGGTTTGTTGATCCAGCTGATGTCCCGCGAGGCCTCCAACCAGAAGCCTTCGGGGTCCACGACGGATCGCTGCACAGTGCTCCGGTAGTCACTCACCCCCACATCGTGCCCCTTGTGTTCACCAATCACCACCCTCGACGCGGCAAACCCGCGACGGACCCTCACCATCGCAGTGCCTACAGATCGCCATGCCCGTTACACAACATCGCGCTACAGCGCGACTTTGTGTCCCCACGATAATGGCCGGTGCGTATGCCGATGGCGAGCGTTCAGACGGTGGCGGCCAATTGACCGCAAGCACCATCGATGTCCGAGCCTCGCGTGTCGCGCACCGTGGTCGGGATGCCGTGAGCCAGCAGACGCTCAACGAACTGCTGCTCCACTCCCCGGCGCGAAGCCGTCCACTTTGAGCCCGGTGTTGGGTTCAGCGGGATGGGGTTGACGTGCACCCAGCCCTTGCCGCGCGCGCGCAACTTCTCACCCAGCAGGTCCGCTCGCCACGCCTGGTCGTTGATGTCTCGGATGAGGGCATATTCGATGCTGACCCGTCGCCCGGTCTTCTCGTAGTAGCGGTATGCCGCGTCGAGGGCTTCGTCGACCTTCCACCGCGTGTTGATTGGCACCAGTTCGTTGCGCAATTCGTCGTCGGCGGCATGCAAGGAGAGCGCCAAGGTGACCGGGATGCCCTCGTCTGCGAGTTTGTCGATCGCCGGGACCAACCCGACGGTGGACATCGTCACCCCACGTGCCGACATACCCAGGCCTGAGGGTGACGGCTCGACCAAGCGGCGCATGGCGCCAATGGATGCCTTGTAATTGGCCAGCGCCTCGCCCATACCCATGAACACCACGTTGCTCACCCGCAACACCTTTGCAGTGGCCTCATCTGAGGTTTCGCCAGCCTCTTCGCGGCGCAGCGCGCGGGCCGCAGCCACAACCTGCTCTACGATTTCGGCGGTCGACAAGTTGCGAGTTAGACCCGCTTGTCCGGTCGCGCAGAACGGGCAGTTCATCCCGCAACCGGCCTGGCTAGAGATGCACATGGTGACGCGCCCCGGGTACTTCATCAGCACCGACTCGACCATCGCCCCGTCGTGCAGCCTGTGGACCTGCTTCAGCGTGTTGCCGTTGTCAGCCCGCAACGTCCGCACCGGGTGCAGCAGCTCCGGCAGCATCGTCGACACCATCTCACCCCGAGCCCCCGCGGGCAGGTCGGTCATTTGCTCAGGGTCAACCACGAGCCGCTCGAAATAGTGGCGCGACATTTGGTCGGCCCGGAAGGGCTTGTGACCTAACTCGATCATCCACTCACGCCGCTGCGCGGTGTCGAGGTCAGCCAGGTGGCGAGGCGCTTTGCCTCGCTTGGGAGCGGTGAAAGTCAGCGCTCCCGGCTTGGGAGGGTTGGCGGTGGGGGTCGGCAGATCGGTGCTCATCACCAACCATTCTCGCAGGGATCGCAGACCACTCAGGCCGCGATGAAGATCGTCAACACTGCGAAGGTCACCGGGATGGTCATCACCAGCGAGTCCAGCCGATCCATCAGACCGCCATGCCCCGGCAGCAGCTTGCCCATGTCCTTGATTCCCAGGTCACGCTTCAGCGTCGATTCAGCGAGGTCTCCCATCGTCGCGAAGCAGGCCACCACGACCCCCAGGATCACCCCGACCCACCACGCGCCATCGAGCAAGAAGACCACGGATAGGACACCGACAAGGACACACGACAAGACCGAGCCGCCGAAGCCCTCCCACGACTTCTTGGGGCTCAGCATCGGTGCCATCGGGTGCCGTCCCCACGTGGCACCGAAGGCATACCCCCCGATATCGCTAGAGATCGTGACCACGACGAAAACGATAATTCGCGACACCCCGTCGGGCTCAGCGACGAGCAAAACCGCAAGGCCACCCATTAGCGGCACGTATGCCGTGATGAACACCCCCCCGGCAATGTCCCGAATCGCGTTGACCCCGTCGTGCGACGATTCAATCGCCACCCACACCACGATCACTACGCAGCTCAACGCGAAAGCGACCGACAACCCTTCCGGGCCGCCCATGTAGGCAGCGGGAGCCAGCGCGACGGCAGCAAGAATGGTGGGAACCAAAGGGGCGGCGATGCGACCTGTGCGCAGGGCCTGGATGAGCTCCCAAACCCCCAACGAGACCCCGATGGTGACCACCGCCACGAACAGCGGCTTCCATATCACGAGCGACACGAGCACGATCGCCCCTAGCCCGCACCCCACAGCTATCGCTGCCGGCAGGTCGCGCCCTGCCTTTTTGGGTCCTTTCGCGACGTCCGCGCCCTTTCTGGCGGTAGCCGCGCGATAGGCGCGCCGCGATGTGGGTGTGTCGGACATGGTGCCTCAGACCTCGAGGAGTTCGGCCTCCTTGTGCTTCAGCACGTCATCGATGGAGTCGACGAACTTTTTGGTCAGGGCCTCCAGCTCTTTTTCCGTCCGATTGCCTTCGTCCTCGCCGACGTCGCCGTCCTTGACCGAGGCCTCAATCGTGTCCTTGGCCGAACGGCGAATGTTGCGCACCGAGATCTTGGCGTCCTCACCCTTGGTGCGCGCCACTTTGATGTAGTCACGGCGACGCTCTTGCGTGAGCTGCGGCATGATGATGCGGATCTGATTGCCGTCGTTGCTGGGGTTGACGCTGTTGTCGGAGTCGCGCAGCGCCTTCTCGACCGCCTGCAGCGACGACTTGTCATAAGGCTGGATCAAAATGGTGCGAGCATCCGGCACCTGGAACGACGCCAACTGCTGCATGGGGGTCGGCGAGCCGTAGTAGTCAACGGTGACCTTGGCGAACATCCCCGGGTGAGCGCGTCCCGTGCGGATAGCGGACATGTCTTCACGCGCGACTTCAAGGGCCTTGGCCATCTTCTCTTCGGCCTCAAGCATCGCCATCTCAGTGATGTCGGACATGGTTTGTCTCCTTTGTGTCTACGTGGCTCAACCCTGGTCGTGCCGAAGCGAGCAATTACGCGGTGACGAGTGTCCCGATCTTCTCACCCAAGATGGCCGCGGAGATGCTGCCTTCGCCGTCCATCCCGAAGACCAGCATCGGTAGGTCGTTATCCATGCACAGACTGAAGGCCGCAGCATCGACCACGCGCAAGTTCTGAGTCAGGGCCTCGTCGAAGGTGAGCGTGTCCAGTTTGACCGCCGTGGGGTCGGTGCGCGGGTCGGCGGTGTAGACACCATCGACGCCATGCTTGCTCATCAGGACCGCGTCGCACTTAATTTCCAGCGCTCGCTGGGCCGAGACTGTGTCGGTGGAGAAGTACGGCATACCGGCGCCTGCACCGAAGATCACGATGCGTCCCTTCTCCAGGTGGCGAATCGCGCGGCGCGGGATGTATGGCTCGGCCACTTGGCCCATGGTGATGGCGGTCTGAACGCGAGTGTCGATGCCTTCCTTCTCCAGGAAGTCCTGCAGCGCAAGACAGTTCATGACGGTGCCGAGCATCCCCATGTAGTCGGCGCGGGCCCGCTCCATACCGCGCTGCTGCAGTTGTGCACCGCGGAAGAAGTTGCCGCCGCCGATGACGACCGCTACCTGGACGCCACCACTAGCCTCGGCGATTTGACGAGCGATGCCTCGCACGACGTCGGGGTCAACGCCGATGCTGCCACCGCCGAAGGCTTCGCCGCTCAGTTTGAGCAGAACCCGTCGCACCGGCTCGTTGTTCGAGGGATCGTTATCGACAGCGGTCATCGCAGCCTTCCGGGCAGAAGCGGGTGCAAGCGATGATGATCCTGCCATATTGACGGCGCGACAGGGCATCCACAGAGCCGAGGGCCGACGAGGCGGCATGATTGGCCCCATGCCCGCAGACCTTCACCAGCCCCCGGGGGCGGATTCGCAACGGGTGAGCACCGAGTTGGTGGCCGTGATCGTGTCGCTTTCCAACGATGGCCCGGTGGTGTTGACCTCTCCCGATGGTGCCCGGCTTCCGTCTGGTCCCCTGCGCAGCGACCACCGCTCCCTACAGACGGGGATGCGCGCCTGGGTTGAACAACAAACCAAACTGCGTCTGGGGTATGTCGAGCAGCTATACACCTTTGCCGACCCCGATCGCACGGGCAGCGCCGGACGCACGATCTCGGTGTCGTATCTGGGGCTGACCAGAGCCTCGCTCGATGACGCTCCGTGGCAAGGGTTCTACGAGTTCTTTCCCTGGGAGGACCAACGCGACGGGACGCGCGCCGTTCGAGGCGAGATAGCCGCACGGCTAGCAGTGTGGGCAGCCACGAGTAGCAGTGAACTGACACGCACGCAGCGGGCGCTGCGTAGCGCGGTGAACTTCGGTCTAGACGGCCGCTCCTGGCGCCCAGAGCTCACGTTGCAGCGTTACGAGATGTTGTATGAAGCTGGGCTGATCCCCGAGTCCCCCCACGCAAGTAGTCCGCCGATCGCGGGCCGACCGATGGAGCACGATCATCGGCGCATCGTGGCCACGGGAATCGCCCGCCTGAGGGCGAAGATTCAGTATCGGCCTGTGGTGTTCGAGGTCATGCCGGACCAGTTCACCCTGGGCAACCTTCAGTCAGTCGTCGAGGCACTTGCCGGGCAGGGTCTACATAAGCAAAACTTCCGTCGCCTGATCACCCAGCAAGACCTTGTTGAGGAGACCGGCGAGACCGATCTGCAGACCGGTGGGCGCCCCGCCAAGCTCTACGCATTCCGCCGCGAGGTGCTCGACGAGCGCTGGGCCGCAGGCACGAAGTTGCCGGTCACCCGCACCCGTTGAACCCTCCCCAGGTTGTGTTGCTCCGAGACAGCAGATAAAGTCTCTTCAACACATATGCTCAGTCGAAGCATAACCCTGATGCCACACACGCAACCCCCGGTTCCCGACCAGGAGGACACCATGTCGCTAGCCTCATACCCTGTTGAGATGTCGACCGATGAGCTCTACGAATCGGTCCGCCACATCATTCCCGAAGTGGAGTGGGCCACCTTCGCTCCGGAGATCGAGGCGATTCAGCGCTTAAAGAAGGAACGCAACGCCGTCATCTTGGCGCACAACTACCAAACCCCCGAGATCTTTCACGGCGTCGCCGACATCGTCGGTGACTCCCTGGCGCTGGCTCGTGAGGCACAAACCGTTGACGCCGACGTCATCGTGCTCGCCGGCGTGCACTTCATGGCCGAGACCGCCAAACTGCTTAACCCCGACAAAACGGTGCTGATCCCCGATCTGCGCTCAGGCTGCTCACTAGCTGAGTCGATCACCGGCGCCGACGTGCGCGCGTTGCGTGAGGCCAACCCCGGTTTGCCGGTGGTGACCTACGTCAACACCTCCGCCGACGTCAAAGCCGAAAGCGACATCTGCTGCACCTCCGGCAACGCCGTCAAGGTCATCGAGTCCCTCGGCGTCCCCAAGGTCATCATGATTCCGGACGAGTACCTCGCTCAAAACATCGCCCGCCAGACTGGCGTCGAGGTCGTCACCTGGGCCGGACACTGCGAGGTCCACGAGCGCTTCACCGCTGCGGACATGAAGCAACTGCGCATTGACCACCCTGAGGCCGTCATCATCGCCCACCCGGAGTGCCCCCCGGAGGTCATCGACGAGGCTGACATGTCCGGCTCGACCAAACAGATGCTCGACTTTGTGGTGATCAACTCACCCAAACAGGTCGCGATGATTACCGAGTGTTCGATGAGCGACAACATCGCTGCCGAGCACCCCGAGATCGAGTTCGTCCGGGCCTGCAACATGTGTCCCCACATGAAACGCAACTCCCTGGCCACCATCCGTCGCAGCCTAGAGACGATGACCAACGAGGTCACGATCGACCCAGCGATGGCCGAGCGCGCCCGGTTGGCTGTGACCAGGATGCTCGAGGTATGACGACCGCTCAGGTTGGCGGCGACCCGTTCGCCGGTGAGTTGGCCAACAATGAGTACGCGCCGGTCATCGTCGGAGCAGGTCTGGCCGGTTTGATGACCGCAGTCACCCTGGCCCCCATGCCATGCGTCGTCCTCACCACCGGGACCCTCGGCACCGAAGCGGCTACCGCTTGGGCTCAAGGTGGCATCGCCGCGTCTTTCGGGCCCGACGACTCCGCCGCGTTGCACGCCGCAGACACGATGGCCTCGGGGGCTGGCCTATGCGATGCCGAGATCGTGGACGCGATCACGGCGGCTGCCCCCACAGCAGTCAAGCGCCTTGCCGACCTAGGGGCCGACTTCGATCGGCTGCCCGACGGCACCCTGCGACTCGGCCTGGAGGGCGCGCACTCCCGCAACCGCATCGTGCACGCTGGCGGAGACGGCAGTGGCGCCGAGATCCTGCGCGCCGTCGTCGCGGCTACTCGCGACCTGCCCTCGATCACCGTGTTGGAGCACACGAGAGCGGTGACTATCCTCACCGACGACACCGGAGCGGTGTCCGGCGTCCAGGTCGAGACCGAGGACGGAGTGCGCGTCCTGCCCACTCCAGCTGTGGTCTTGGCGACCGGCGGCTACGGAGCCTTGTGGCGTCATACATCGAATCCGTTGGGCGCCCGCGGCCAGGGTTTGGCGATGGCCGCACGCGTGGGAGCTCAGGTGCGCGACCTTGAGATGGCGCAGTTCCACCCCACCTCCTTGGATGCGGGCCTAGACCCGATGCCGTTGGTCAGCGAGGCCGTGCGCGGTGAGGGTGCCATCTTGATCGACGCCAACGGTGACCCGTTGCCGTGCGACAACCTGGCCTCCCGCGACATCGTTTCCCGCGCTGTATGGGCCGAGATCACCTCCGGGGGCCACGTGTTCCTCGACGCCCGCCAGGCGTTGGGTGACGGATTTGCGGAGGAGTTCCCCGGCATCTACGCGGCCTGTCAGTCTGCGGGCATCGACCCCGCCACGCAGCCGATCCCCGTGCACCCAGCTGCCCACTACCAGTGTGGCGGTGTCACGGTCGACCGGGCTGGTCGCACCACGGTGCCGGGCCTGTGGGCCGTGGGCGAGGTTGCCAGCACCGGGCTGCACGGCGCCAATCGGTTGGCGAGCAACTCGCTGCTGGAGGCTGTGGTGTGTGGCGGTTGGGTCGCCGAAGACATCAGCGCGACCCCCCTGGCCACCCCCGCTGCGCCGGAAACCTCCCCCTCGATGCCGGAGCAAGAAACCGACGAGTCTCGGATGGCGCTTCGCACGTTGCTGACCACCGCGGCCGGGGTCGTTCGCTCGGCCGAACCGCTGACCGACGCTGTGGCCTTGCTGCAGCAGCGCGTGGGAGCCGTGGGTGTCGAGGGACTGAGCGACCACGAGCTGATGGCGCTGCTGATTTGCCGCAGCGCGCTGCGCCGCAAGGAGAGCCGAGGTGGCCATCTGCGATCAGACTTCCCAGAGACGGCGGCAACGGCTCGGCATACGACCGCGCACGTCAGCGAGCTCGCCGAAGCGCTGGGGGCAAACCAGTGACCCTCAATCCCCTGCCTCGCGTGATGCTGGAGCCGCTGGTTCGCTACGCGCTGCTCGAAGACTTGGGCCGCGCTGGGGACGTCACCTCCGATGCGCTGATCCCGGCCAGCGAGCGGGCAACCTTCAATCTCACTGTTCGCCGACCCGGAGTAGTAGCCGGTCTGGATCTTGCGCGCATCGCTTTTGAGCTGGCTGATAACGAGGGCACGGTTGCCTTCGACCAGCAGCGGGCCGACGGCGACCGGGTCGTCCCCGGTGACGTTCTAGCCAGCGTCTCTGGAAGCACCCGGTCTATTTTGACCGGTGAACGGGTGGCTCTGAACTTCCTCGGCCACCTCAGCGGGGTGGCTAGCGCCACGGCCACCATTGCCGACGCAATCGCGCACACCCACGCCCAGATCTGCTGCACCCGCAAAACGACGCCGGGTCTGCGCGCGGTCGAGAAGTACGCCGTGCGCGCCGGTGGAGGTGCCAATCACCGCTTTGGGCTCGACGACGCGATCCTGGTTAAGGACAATCACATCGCCACCGCGGGCAGCATCGCCACCGCCGTTGCCCGGGCCAAAGCGGCTGCCGGTCACCTGATGGCGATCGAAGTGGAGGTCGACTCGTTAGACCAACTCGAAGAGTTGCTACGGGACCCGGTCACAGCGGTATTGATCGACAACTTCACACCAGCCACGGCCGCTAAGGCTGTGGCCATGGTCAACGGTGTGATGGTGGTCGAGGCGTCCGGCACGGTCACAGCCGAGACGGCTCCAGCCTTTGCTGAAACTGGAGTGGACATCATCTCCGCCGGGTGGATCACCCACAGCGCAGCCGTGCTCGATATCGGCCTAGACGAGGCCTAGCGATACTGTCCGGCCATGATCGTGGTCGTCCGCATCGCAGAGTGGGTCTTGGATGAAGACCAGGCCGAGGTGCGCGTCGGGGATCGTTTCGACGACTGGCTGATCTTTACCGAGCACGCTCGCTATGCCGTCCCACCTGAGCAGTTGCAGCGGCTCCAGGCCGTTGCGAGGCCCCTACCTCCATGGGGTTTGAGCGCGGAGCCGAACCGTCACCCTGTACGGCTCGACATCGGCAGAGCGGTGGCGTACTGGGATGCGCCTACACCCGTGAGCGGCACCCTATCCGTGACCGGGTCCCTGGAACTCAACCGTATCGATGCACCAAATGACTTCCCTACGACAGTCGGTACGATCCGGCGTGTCCGGATGGAGTGGCAGGGGTACCGACATTTCGGCGGGGGCGACTGGGAGGTTAACGGAAAGCCCGCTCGCTATGAGGACCTCGCTGCAAGCCATCTGCCCAGCGCAGCCGCGTCGGCCCCCAGACGCCACGGGCGATCGTGGACCTCCGTCCTGGTAGATGTTGAAGTTAATAGTGCCTAGAAATCGCCGTAGCCAGCACACTCGCCAGCAGCACATCTTCCTTGAAGAACCCGGTCATGTGACGCTTCCGGTGTGAGGTCACTGGCAACGACGTCGGCGCCAGCCTGGACCGCTGGGATTGCTTGGACGCCGAACTCCTGGTCTGGTGGATGCATACCCGAGTAGACACCAGCACTTTCCCGGGCCCCGTCATACTCTTCATCTGCAGTTCACCGATGACCCACGGCAGTACTGGATCCTGGTTGAACGTGGTGTCTCGTCTGTATGTCGCTCTGACCCGGGCTTCAACGTGGACCTAACGCTGACGTGTGACGTGGCAACTCTCTATCGGGTGTGGCTCGGCCGACTCCCTCTAGCGCGCGCCCTAGAGAATGGGGCGCTAAGTGCACAGGGGCTCACTGCGTGGACGGGCCAGCTTCAGACCATCCTGCAACTCAGCCCAGCGGCACCGCTGGTGATGAAGCCACAGTCGAGTAGGACCTAGCACGGACGAAGGCCAGGTCCGTGGTGGACCTGGCCTTCATCGTTGCTTTGTCTGAGCTAGATCAGACGCCAACCTTGAAGCGTGCGAACGAGGTGATCTCGACGCCGCCGTCCTTGGCGACCTGTGCCACGGACTTCTTACTGTCCTTGGCGAACGCCTGGTCCAAGAGCACGTTCTCCTTGAAGAACCCGTTCATACGGCCTTCGATGATCTTCGGCAGGGCCTGCTCGGGCTTGCCTTCTTCACGAGCCGTTTCCTCGGCGATGCGACGCTCTTTGGCGACCGTCTCTTCGTCGATCTCGGCGCGGTTGAGCACCGTGGGGCTGAACGCGGCGACGTGCATCGCAATGTCACGAGCCAGGCCGTCTTGCTCGCCTTGGGTGACCACGAGGACACCGATCTGCGCGGGCAGGTCGGGGCTGGTCTTGTGCAGGTAGGACACGACAGAGCCGCCCTCGGGCGCTCCCATCGAGGCCACGCGACGCACTTCGATCTTCTCGCCGATGGTGGCGTTGGCCTCGTCGAGAACCTCTTGCACGCTGCGGCCAGACATGTCCGACGTCAGCAAGTCCTCGGCGCTGGCTGCACCGGTAGAGATGGCCTGGGCGAAAACCTGATCGGCCAATGCGCTGAACTTCTCACCCTTGGCAACGAAGTCGGTTTCGCAGTTGATCTCGACCAGGGTGCCGACGCCATCGGTGACTGCAGCGCGCACCAGGCCGTTGGAGGCCGAGCGGCCCTCACGCTTGGTAACGCCCTTGAGTCCCTTGACGCGCAGGATTTCGGTGGCCTTTGCGGTGTCGCCATCAGCCTCGTCGAGAGCCTTCTTGACGTCCATCATGCCGGCGCCAGTCTGCTCGCGGAGGGCCTTGATATCTGCGGCGGTGTAGTTCGCCATATTCGAGCGGTTCTCCTTCTGTGCAGGGATTGATCAGGAAGTGGAAGCTTCGGTCGCCGGCTCAGCGGCTTCCGTGGCCGACTCGTCAGCGGCGACGGAAGCCTCTTCTGAGGCTGCCGGAGGCTCGTCGACGACGGGTGCTTCGACGGCTTCGGTCTCCACGACGACCTCTGCCTCGACAGGAGCGTCGGTGGGTTCGGTAGCGACGGTCTCCTGCGTCGCAGGAGCAGCCGCATCGCTGGTCGGAGCAGCCTCATCGGCGCTGCCAGCGAGCAATTCGCGCTCCCACTCAGCCATCGGCTCGTTGGCCTCTTCGCTGTCGCTTGAGCCACCACCGCGGGCCATCAGACCAGCCGCCACAGCCTCGGCGATAACCTTGGTCAACAAGGTGACCGAACGGATGGCGTCGTCGTTGCCGGGGATCTTGTAGTCAACCTCGTCGGGGTCGCAGTTGGTGTCCAGGATAGCGATGACCGGGACGCCGAGCTTGCGAGCCTCCGTGACCGCAAGGTGCTCCTTCTTGGTGTCAACAACCCACACGGCCGAGGGGACCTTGCCCATGTCGCGGATGCCGCCGAGCGTGCGCTCGAGCTTGTCCTTCTCGCGACGCATCATCAAGAGTTCCTTCTTCGTGCGGCCGGAAGCCGCCACGTTGTCGAAGTCGATCTCTTCGAGTTCCTTCAAGCGGGTCAAACGCTTGGAGATGGTCTGGAAGTTGGTGAGCATGCCACCGAGCCAGCGGTAATTCACGTACGGCATACCGACGCGAGTCGCCTGCTCCGCAATGGACTCCTGGGCCTGCTTCTTGGTGCCGACAAACAAGACCGTCCCGCCGTGCGCGACCGTTTCCTTGACGAAGTCATAGGCCTCGTTGAGGTAGGTCAGCGACTGCTGCAAGTCGATGATGTAGATGCCGTTGCGCTCGGTCATGATGAAGCGCTTCATTTTGGGGTTCCAACGACGGGTCTGGTGCCCGAAGTGGACGCCGCTGTCGAGCAGCTGGCGCATTGTGACGACGGCCATGCCGAGGTCTCGCTTTCTGTTGTCTGCAGTTGGTCCTGGCACGAGCGACCGCCTCCGCCCGCTCCTGAGGTCAGGAGCGGGACTGCGGAGACGCGCCCCGGCATGGGTATGCCGGTAAGCCCGTACGCGAATTCGTCCAGCCCATGTCGGGTCAGACGTGGCCTCATCCTACTGCTCAGGGATCACGCGTCGAAATCGGCTCCACCATCCGGTCTACGGTGGGGTCATGGCATCTCCCCTGGTGACTCGCATGAGCGGTTTCGGCACCTCGATCTTCACCGAGATGACGCAGCGCGCAATGGCTTTCGATGCGGTGAATCTGGGGCAAGGGTTCCCCGACAGCGACACCCCGGCAGAGATCAAGGCCGTCGCCATCCACGCCATCGAATCGGGCGTCAACCAATACCCACCTGCGCGAGGTATGCCGATCCTGCGCGAAGCCATCTCCGCTCACCAACAGCGGTTCTACGGCCTGCGACCCGATCCGGAGACCGATGTCCTGGTCACCGTGGGGGCGACCGAGGCGATGGCGGCATCAGTCTTGGCGCTCGTCGAGCCCGGCCAAGAGGTCCTGACCTTCGACCCCACCTATGACGCCTATCCCGCCATGATCGCTCTGGCCGGCGCGACTCATACCAGCGTGCCTTTGTCCTTTCCTGACAACACCTTCGATCCTCGTCAGCTCGCGGCTGCCATCACGCCGCGCACTCGAATGATCATCGTTAACAATCCGCATAACCCCAGCGGCAAGGTCTTTGCGGCGGCTGAGTTGGAGCAGATCGCTCACGTCGCTCGCACCCACGACCTCCTCATCGCCTCGGACGAGGTCTACGAACACCTCGTGTTTGACGGGTTGAAGCACACCCCGATCGCCTCCCTGCCCGGTATGGCCCAGCGGACGTTGACCATCTCCTCAGGCGGCAAAACCTTTGCGGCTACTGGCTGGAAGGTCGGCTGGGTGCACGGCCCGCCCGAACTCATCTCCGCGATTTCCGCCGTCAAGCAGTTTGTGACGTTCTCCGGGTCGGCCGCCTTCCAACCCGCGATAGCTCACGGCCTCGACCTGCCGGACACCTTCTTCACGGAACTCGCCCGGTCGCTGGAGCGACGACGTGACCTGCTGGTGCAGGCACTGACCCGCCTCGGCCTGGCGGTGGCTCCGACCCAAGGCACCTACTTCGTCGTAGCCGATGTGGGTTCCCTGGGAGTCGCCAATGCCACCCAGTGGTGCCGAGACCTTCCCGAAGCTGCAGGCGTTGCCGCGATCCCCATCGCGGCGTTTTGTGGTGACCGCGCGCTGGCGCCAACCCTGGTGCGCTTCGCCTTCTGCAAGAACGAGGCCGTGCTGCACGAGGGGGTGCGACGACTCACGATGTTTGCTGAGTCAGCTGCTGGCGGGTTTGCTTCATGACCGCAACATCGGGTGATCCAAGCGTCATCACCGCGGCAGTCCTAGCCGATTTTGAACGCTACCTGCAGGTCGAGCAAAGCCGCTCAGTGCATACGATTCGCGGATATCGAAGCGACCTTGCAGCGCTCGATTCCGTGCTGCTCGCTCACAGTGTTGCGGACCTCGGGTCGGTTCGGCTCGATCATTTGCGGGCTTTCCTCGCGGCCCAGTCCCAGGCCGGTTTGGCTCGATCTTCCATTTCACGCCGGGCTGCTTCGGTGAAGACCTTCTTCAGGTGGGCGCTCGCTCATACGCTCGTCAAAGCCGACCCTTCGGTGAGATTGAGCGCGCCGAGCAAAAATCGGCACCTCCCGCACGTGCTGGGCGCCGAGCAGGCGAGCGCCCTTATGGACCTTGCCGCGCTAGCCAGCGATGACGCCGATCCGGTCTCGATCCGGAATCGTGCCATGGTCGAGCTGCTTTACGCAACGGGTATGCGGGTCGGCGAACTGTGCGGGCTCGACGTCGACGATCTCGACATTTCGGCGCGTCACGCGCGGGTGCTGGGTAAGGGCGACAAGGAGCGCATGGTGGTCTTTGGCACTCCCGCTGCGACGGCCATGGCGGCATACCTTGCCGGCGGTCGCTCAC
Organism: Actinomycetales bacterium; assembly: GCA_038256095.1. GTDB lineage: Bacteria > Actinomycetota > Actinomycetes > Actinomycetales > Dermatophilaceae > Ornithinicoccus. The sequence continues at coordinate 25,500 of JBBSKS010000012.1, forward strand.
TTTTGGTGCACGAGGCCAGCGGGCCTGCTCTTTTCCTTGGGCGACGAGGGAGGCGCGTGGACCAGCGCCAAGTCCGGTCCGTTGTCTACGATCTTCTCGGCCATCTACCTGATGCCCCGACGCTCGGCCCGCACGGTTTGCGACACAGTGCCGCAACGCACCTCCTTGATGGAGGAGCTGACATACGCACGGTGCAGGAGGTCCTAGGTCACACGAGCCTGGCAACCACCCAGATATACACGCACGTGTCAACAGCCCGGCTGCGGTCGGCCTACAGACAGGCCCACCCTCGCGCGTAGCGGGCCGTTCCGGGGCGCCGAAATGAATCACGGCGAGGGTGGCAAGAGGGAGACCACCCACGGTCGCAGGAACAGCATCGGATCGAGGTACTCCTTCCCCTGCCGTGCGCCGAGATGCAGACAGACCAAAGGCCAACAGTGACTCCCCTTGACACCTAGAGTGCCGATCGTGTCGCCAGTGCCCACCCGCTCCCCTTTGGCCGGCGCATTGAGCACCGGCTGGTAGGTGCTGAGCAGCCCGTCGGGGTGGACCACGGAAACGATGCCCACGCCGTTGATCACGCCGCTGAACGAGACAACCCCGTCAGACACGGCACGCACTGCAGCTCCCTCGAAGCCCGCAAGATCTACACCTCGATGCCCAGGAAGCCAGCGTTGGGCCGGGTTGTCATAGCCCGAGATCACCCCTTCAGGCGCGAGGACGGGCCACTGCCAACGTGCCTGTGATGTCGAATTTCGACGGGATAGGGATCCACCGGGCAAGGCATGGGTCACTGCAGAAACTGCACGTATCGTGGCGGCTACCGCTCCCAGGATATCTTCGGGGGTGGGGCCCACAGACGGCGCTGCACTCAGACCCTCGGTGCCCGTCGCAAACTCAATGTGGTGCCCCACCTCGTGCATGACCTGGTGGCCCGCTGCCTGGTCCGCAGGGTGCACCACCAGCTCTCCGAACAAGCTGAGCACCACCGATGCAGTTGACCTCCTTCGAGACCTCCGGGCAAGGGGGCGCCACCACGACGTCACGGGGTGCACCGCATCCACCCTTGCGGACCGCGCCGAGCCATCTGAGCGGCCTCGAGTTGTCCTAGCGCCCCCATCACGTCCGCGACACTGAGGCCAGCGACCTGCGTTAACGC
>JBBSKS010000013.1:0-26371 GCA_038256095.1 Actinomycetales bacterium
CTCGAAAGAAGGTCACGCCCTTTGTTGTCCGCCCCCAGTGGGAAGCCGTCCTGTGGTGGAGGTACAGGGTTTGATTGTGGACTCACCTCGTCAATGAGTAGACGCGCGGTTGGATCTTTCGGAGCTATCCACGGCGCAACGATAGCCAGAATGATGAAAAGCGCAATGATGGTGGCTCCGACGATGAACACGGGGTTGACGCGTAGTCGGAGCCACGCGCTCTTCCATAGACTTACCCCGTCGTCGCCTGACACTGACCCCGACTCCGCTAGCGCGTCGATCTTCTGCTTTTTACGGTCTCCGTATGAGGTCTTCTCGGACTCGCTCATAGTTTCACCTCGTCCTGACGCGGGGGTCGATAACGGCATAAGCGATATCAACCAAGAGGTTGACCAGGATGTAGATCAGGGCGGCCATCATGATCAGGACTTGCAACACCGAATAGTCCTTCTCCGTGAATCCGATCGCGAGCGCCTGTCCAATGCCTTGAAAGGCGAAGACTGTCTCGGTCAACACCGCCCCAGCGAGCAGGGCGCCGATCTGCAGGCCGATGATGGTGACCACCGGGATAAGCGCATTGCGCATGATGTGGCGACTGCGGATGACCGGTGCCGTCAGGCCTTTAGCCCGTGCGGTCCGCACGTAGTCCTCATCCAGCACATCTAGCACCGAGGCTCGGGTGATACGAAAGATCACCGCGAACGGGATGGATGCCAACGCGATGGACGGCAGAATGAGATGCCGGAACGCGTCCCAGGCGGCGTCCCACTCCCTGGTCACAATGCCGTCAAGCACAAAGAAGCCCGTGATCCGGGTAGCGTCGATGCCCACTGTTTGCCGACCACTGGGGGGCAACCACTGCAACTCGGTGGCAAATATGTATTTCAAGACGAAAGCCAAGAAGAAGACCGGCACGGCCACTCCGACAAGGGACCCAATGATGGAGCCTGTGTCAAGCACGCTGCCCTTGCGCTTGGCTGCGGCATACCCGAGGGGGATAGCCAGGCTGACCGCCAGGAGCATGGCAATGAAACTGAGCTCAACCGTGGCGGGTAAGCGTGTCAGAAAGACCTCAAGGGCGGGTGTGCCGGGACGCACACCGTTAGAAATACCAAAATCGCCCTGCAGCGCCCGTTTCAGGAAGGACCAATACTGCACATAGATGGGCCGATCGATGCCGAGTTGATTTTCCAGTGCTGCCCGAGACTCCGGCGTGCCTCGCTCGCCTAAAAGGGCGCTGACGGGGCCTCCAGGCAGCGAGCGTAGCCACGCAAAAAGCAGGATGCTGAGGGCAAAGAGGGACAGCCCGGTTTGCATCAACCGTCGAACAATGAATCTCAGCACCGTGACTCCTTCGGCGTATTTGAGGGTCTGGCTGGCATCCATTGAGGGGAGACGAAGCGCATGAATGCACTCGCGGCTCCCCTCAATGGATGCCAGTGATCTCCATCACTGCAGGGGCTACTCCGTCAGGGTGACGGTGGAGAAGTCCTCGGCCGTCAGCGGACTGGGGACCAGTCCCTCGACGTTCGGGCCGACCACGATGGCAGGCGGCGAGTGCGAGATCGGCAGACCCGGCAACCACTCCATGATGTTGGCGTTTAACTCCTGGTAGAGCTCGGTGCGCCTGGCGGGATCGGATTCCGCGTCGGCGGCTCGCAGGCCGTCCTGCAGATCCTGCGCCCACGGGTACTCGCTGGTGCCAAACTCGTTTTCGTCACCAGCGAAGAAGGAGCCCAGGAAGTTGTCGGCTCCGTTGTAGTCGCCGGTCCAGCCCAAAAAGTACGCCGGCGCGTTGCTCTGCTGGACTCCATCGAGGTAGCCACCCGCCCACGGCTTGGCAATGGGGTTGACGGTTACGCCGATAGCTTCCCAGTCAGCCTTGACCGCATCGTAGATGCTTTGGGGGTCCGGCATGTAGGGGCGGGAGACCTCGGTCGGGTACCACAGGTCGATGCTCAGATCAGACTGCCCAGCGTCTGCCAGAAGTTGCTCGGCAGCCTCAGGGTCGTAGGCCACCGGGTCAATGCTCTCGTTGGATCCATCGATCGTGGGAGGCACGAACTGTGTCGCCAGTTCCGCGCCTTCAGGCAACTGACTTTGAATGAGCTGCTCACGGTTGATCGCCATGTACAGCGCCATCCGGACGTCGTCATCGACGAGGACGTCATCGGCGACCGGGTTCAGTCCGAGGTAAAGGATGTTGAACGGATCGCGAATGAGCACCTGGTTGCCGCCCTCTTCGAGCCCGGCCCAGTCGATCGGGTTCGGAAGGTCATAACCGTTGATCGTGCCGGAATCCAACTCTTGGCGGCGCGAGGTCTCGTCGGCAATCACGCGGAAGATCAGCTTCTGCACACCTGCCTTCTCGCCCCAGAAGTCGTCGAAGCGCTCCAGCGTGATCGACCCGTTGGCGGTGTCGTACTCCGTGAAGGTGAACGGACCGGTGCCGGTGGGGTGGTCGGTGGCGTATTCGGGGAAGACAAAGCCTTCACCCTCGGCCTCGACGCCGTTGGCGTCGAACTCCTCCATCGCCGATGGGCTCTGAATGGCGTACGAGCTCTGGCTCAGCACGATGGGGAACTTGCCGGTGGAGCGGGTGACCGTGACCTCAGCGGTCAGGTCGCCGGTGGCCGAGCACGATTCGTACAGACTCTCGTCGCCGCCCTTGAAGCCGCCGAAGTCACTCGTCCAGTAGGCCGTGACTGCGGCGTTTTGTCCGACTTCGTTTTGGTCGTACCAACGCTCGAAGTTGGCACACACCGCTTCTGCGTCGAAGGGCGTGCCGTCATGGAAGGTCACGCCTTCTTGTAACTCGAAGGTCCAGGTCAGACCGTCTTCACTTCCCTCCCAGGAGGTCGCAAGCTCAGGGACGGGCTCGGAGCCACCCTCCTCGATTCCGATAAGGTTCTGAAAGATCTGCCGGGTGATCCGGAAGGTCTCGCCATCACTGGCGTAGAACGGATCAAAAGTGGTGGGGGCTCCTGCGGCGCCGAAAACGAATTGAGCGTCGCTGAGTCCCTCCGATCCACCCGAGGCGCCACCTTCGTCGCCGTCTTCGCGATCTGAGCTGGCGCATGAGGACAGGGCGAGGGCTAGGCAGGCTGAGCCGGCTAGTACGGCCACCTTGCGGTTGATCATTTGTGCCTCCTGAGAAGTAACTTCACGTCTTGGCTGTGACCGAGGACGGCAGACCCGTTCCCTCGACCTTGGCAACATACCTATCTGATGCCCCGCTGGGAATAGGTGCGCCGCAATGAGGCGCAACCTTGACCAACCTGCAACCTTCGCGGAAGCAGGCCAAGACGGAGGTGTGGTGAGGTTGGCGGATGACACCCAGCGGGACGATCGTGGCCGCTGCGGCGCTGGTCAATGACCTAGAGCGGCCCCGCAGCGTGTTAGCGGCTCGCCGCAACCGACCGGCGCACCTTGCCGGTTTGTGGGAGTTGCCCGGAGGAAAAGTGGAGCCGGGGGAGACCCCGCAGGAAGCTCTCCATCGTGAGCTCGCCGAGGAATTAGGAGTGACCGTGCGAATCGGGGCGCAGATCATGGGTCCCGACGATGGCCTCTGGCCGCTAGCTCCAGGGTTGGCGATGCACCTGAGCTGGGCGGAGGTCGAAACCGGAGTGCCGCAACCGATCGAGTGCCACGACGAGCTGCGCTTCGTCACCTCTGACAATATCGAAAGCCTCGCCTGGCTACCCAGCAACGTCGCCATCACTACCCACCTGGCGGCATACCTGGCGGTGTGACGCGGGCAACACTGTGTGCCACGATGCGGGATAGATGACCTTCGGCTGAGACAATGCAAGTTATGCCCTCAATTGTTACCGAAGACAGCGCTGCCCCGGAGCTGCGCACCCGCTCAGATTTGCGCAACGTTGCCATCGTCGCCCACGTCGACCACGGCAAGACCACCCTCGTGGACGCCATGCTTTACCAGTCCGGTGCCTTCGACGACCGCCGCGGCGAAGACGTCGAGCGCGTGATGGACTCCAACGACCTGGAACGCGAAAAGGGCATCACGATCCTCGCGAAGAACACCGCCATTCGCTACACCGGCCCCGCAGCCGCAGCTAACGGCGCACCCGACGGCGTGACTATTAACATCATCGACACCCCAGGCCACGCCGACTTCGGTGGCGAGGTCGAGCGCGGTCTGTCCATGGTCGATGCGGTCGTGCTGCTCGTGGACGCGTCCGAAGGCCCGCTGCCGCAGACCCGTTTCGTGCTGCGCAAGGCGCTAGCCGCCAAGATGCCCGTCATCTTGTGCATCAACAAGGTGGACCGTCCCGACAGCCGCATCGACGAGGTTGTTGACGACGTCTACGCGTTGTTTATGGACCTACTCGAAGACGGTACCGATGAGGGCGCCACCGAAGCGGCTCTCAACTTCCCGATTGTCTACACGTCGGCCAAGGCGGGTCGAGCCTCGCTGACTGCCCCAGGTCGTGGCGAAATGCCCGACACCCCCGACCTCGAGCCGCTGTTTGCGGCGATGTTGGAGCACATTCCTGCCCCGACCTACGTCGAGGGCGCATCCCTGCAGGCTCACGTCACCAACCTTGACTCCTCACCGTTCCTCGGCCGCATTGCGCTATGCCGCGTGCGTGCCGGCGAGATTCATAAGGGTCAGCAGACCGCATGGTGCCGTAGCGATGGCACGATCAAGAACGTCAAGATCACGGAGTTGCTGCTGACCGAAGCCCTAGATCGCGTGCCTGCCGACAAGGCTGGGCCCGGCGACATCATCGCCATCGCGGGTATCCCCGAGATCACCATCGGCGAGACCCTGGCCGACCCCGATGACCCCCAGCCGCTGCCACTGATCACCGTCGACGAGCCGGCCATCTCGATGACGATCGGCACCAACTCCTCCCCTCTGGTCGGACGGACCAAGGGCACCAAGGTCACGGCCCGTCTGGTCAAGGACCGCCTCGACCGCGAGCTTGTCGGCAACGTGTCGTTGCGCATTCTGAACACCGAGCGCCCCGACACTTGGGAAGTCCAGGGTCGTGGCGAGCTCGCATTGGCCATTCTGGTGGAGCAGATGCGCCGCGAAGGCTTTGAACTCACCGTCGGCAAACCGCAGGTGGTCACCAAGGAAATCGACGGCAAGTTGCACGAGCCGATCGAGCGGATGACCATCGACACTCCCGAGGAGCACCTCGGCACCATCACGCAGCTCATGGCGGTCCGCAAGGGGCGCATGGAGCAGATGACCAATCACGGCACCGGCTGGATCCGGATGGAGTTTGTGGTGCCCGCGCGTGGGTTGATCGGGTTCCGGACCGAGTTCATGACGGACACCCGCGGCACAGGCATCGCCAACCACGTGTTCGAGGGCTACGCACCGTGGTTCGGCGACATCCGCACCCGCCAGTCCGGCTCGCTGGTCAGCGACCGCAAGGGTGTTGCGACCACATACGCGATGTTCAGCCTGCAGGAGCGCGGCCAAATGTTCCTCGCGCCCACCACCGAGGTGTATGAGGGCATGATCGTCGGCGAGAACTCGCGCGCCGACGACATGGACGTCAACATCACTCGCGAGCGCAAGTTGACTAACGTCCGCTCGGCGACTTCTGAAGTTTTGGAGCGGTTGATCCCGCCGCGCCTGATGAGCCTGGAGCAGTCACTGGAATTCTGCCGTGAAGACGAGTGCGTGGAGGTCACACCCGACGCCGTGCGCATCCGCAAGGTCGTCCTCGACGCGAACGCGCGCGGTCGGACCGCAGCGCGCAACAAGCGCTAAGCGACATCGGCGCATGACGGCAGGGACGCACCGCACCCTCAATGACCCCGGCATCACCGTGGTCGCGGTGCACGCACACCCGGATGACGAGACGCTGGCCACAGGGCTGGCGCTCGCTCATCACGTCTTGGCCGGAAGTGACGTCCACGTGATCACCGCGACCCTCGGCGAGGAGGGCGAAGTCATCACGCCCGAGTTGGCGCATCTGGAGGGCAGCGATGATCTTGCCCCTCATCGCGCGAGTGAGTTGGCGGTGGCGATGGCCACACTCGGTGTGCACCACGAGTTTTTGGGGCAATCAACCGGAGCAGACGCATCAGCTTGCTCGGATGGCGCAGCACCTGTCCCGCGATGGCGCGACAGTGGGATGGTCGGCTCACCGGCGTCCAGACACCCACGCGCCTTCGCGGCGGCAGACCTCAGCGAGGCCGCGCAGGTGCTGGCGCATCGACTGCGTGAGATCGACGCCGACGTGCTGCTGACCTATGACCCGCAGGGTGGCTACGGCCACCCGGACCACATCAAAACCCACCAGGTGGCGGTGGCTGCTCTGCGGCTGCTCGACCCAGCAAAACGACCGACCATGTATGTCGTAGCGACGCCACTGAGTTGGGCCGTGGAGGACCGCGCGTGGTTGCAGCAGAACGTCTCCGCGACCTCTGGGCTCACCATTCCTAGTGACGATGAGCCACAGCCACCGTCGGTGGCCCCCGACGATAAGGTCACTCACGTGATCGTGGACGAGGCGGCGCAACGGCTGCGGGTCCAGGCTCTGCGACAGCACCCCACCCAAGTCACGGTCGATGCCGGCGACGGGTACTTCGCCCTGAGTAACGACATCGCTGTCCGGTTGCGCGGCCGCGAGGGATATCGGCAATGGAATCTCGATGACTGAGCCTGTGAACCCTGAGCCTGTGGACGAGATGGACTACCGGCGGGCGATTGGCCGCCTCGCCGGAGGAGTCGTGGTGGCGACGACTCGATCCGGAGACCACGACCACGCCATGACCGCGACCGCGGTAACCAGTGTGTCGTTGGACCCGGTCCTGGTGCTGATGTGCGTTAACAACGAAGCACGGTGGCACGACGCCGTGATGGAGTGCGGCGTATGGAATCTCAACATTCTCGCCGCCTCCTCGCGCTCGGTCGCCCAATGGCTGTCCACACCGGGCCGACCGCTGCACGGCCAGCTCGACCGCATCCCCCACACCAGGGCAGATAATGGGGTGGCGTTGCTCGACGAAGCGATCGCCACCATCGAGTGCCGCACCCACGCTGCCCACCCGGCCGGGGATCACACCGTGCTTATTGGTGAGGTTTTGAGCGTGGCGACACCGCCCCGAGCAAGCGCTGCGCTCGTACACTTCCGAGGAACGTTCGGTTCTCTGACGTAAGAACGGCCCGCCACCTCGAAGGAATCTTGTGCCTTACCAACCCACCGATCCGCCATCCCTGCCCCAAGAGCGGCCCCGCAGCGAGTGGCGGGGCATCGTGGCGCGTTTTCTTGTGGCGCTGACGGTGCTCGTCGGCGGATACGTCGGATTGGCCTACTACTTGGGCGAGAGGATCCCCGCGGGGACCACCGTTGAGGGTGTCGACGTGGGCATGTTGAGCGAGGCTAGCGCTCGCAGCGTCCTGAGCGACAAACTCACGGACCTCGCCTCGGCGCCCGTGCAGGTCGAGTTGGACGGCGAGAGGGCATCCCTGACCCCGGCTGACTCTGGCTTGGCTCTCGACCTCGATGACACGGTTGATGGAGTTGCGAGCGTGTCCTTCGACCCCCGTGACATGTGGGCTCGGCTGACCGGCGACGGCCGTGAGGTTGCGCTCACCACCAAGGTCGACACTCCAGCTCTCGAAGAGGCCCTGGAGGCGACCAACGAGACACTGGGACGTGAACCGGTGCAGGCAGCGGTCGTGATGTCACGCGGCAAGGTCAAGACCACCTTGCCGCAGGATGGAGTCGTCCTCGATGCCGCACAAACGGCGCAAGACATCGCCAGCAGCTGGCCTCAGCAAACGACGGTGACCGCAGCGGGCACGACGGTTGCGGCTGACCTGAGGGCAGAGCAGGTGGAGGGATTCGTGGCCGACATCGCCGAGCCGGCGCTCGCCGACGACATCATCATCGACGTCACCAATGAAGACACCACGGCGACGATTACCGCGAATCAACTCTCGCGCTTGCTGACGGTGCAGGGCGCTAATGGTGAGGAGAGCGGTGGCCAGGACGACGAGGGTCAACCTCTCGAGTTGGCGCTGATCATGGACGCCAAAGGCGCCGCCGACATCGTGGCCGGTGCCTTGGTTGACGTAGACCAGCCAGCGCAGGATGCCACCGTGCGCCTTGCTGACAACAACAAGCCCACGATCGTCAAAGCCAAGGTCGGCAAAAAGGTCAACGAGCCGGAGGTGGTGCGTGCCCTCGCCGAGATCGTGCGGGCCGAATTGGTTGCCACACCGCAGGGCGATGAGGATAACGGCAGCGGGGACGCAGCGGAATCCACCGACAGTGGCGATGCGAGCGATGCGACCGATGCCCCTGAAAGCGACGGGTCAGTCACCGTCGATGGGCGCACCATCACGGTCGCCACCGTCGAAGCCCAGCCGGACATCACGGATGAAGACGCCAAAGAGTGGTCCGTCGACGAGGTGATGGCCGAGTTCAGCACCGAATTCCCCACGGGCGCTGACAACGTGGGGCGCACCGAGAATATTCGCGTGGGCCTGACCTACCTCGACGGCTATGTCGTCATGCCTGGTGAGCAGTTCAGTCTGGCGAGCACGTTGGCCCCGATCAGCCGCGACCGTGGTTATGTCGAGGCTGGCGTTATCGATTCAGACCGCCTCGTCAAGGGCATGGGCGGCGGGTTGTCCCAGGTGTCGACCGCGATGCTGAACGCGGCCTGGTTCGCTGGGGTGCAGCTCGATGCCTGGCAGCCGCACACCTACTACATCTCGCGCTACCCGGCCGGTCGGGAAGCCACCATCTCGGTGGGCGTTATCGACAACGTGTGGACCAACGACACCACGTCACCGATCGTCATACGCGCCTACATAAAGGGCGACTCGATCGTGATGGAGTTCTACGGCGACCGGCAATACACGGTGAAGACGCGCGAGGGCGAGCGGCGCAACTACACCAGCCCTGAGATCACAACGGATACAGGACCGGACTGCCTGGATCAGGGCGCAGTTGACGGCTTCACCATCTCGATGGCCAGAGATTTGGTCAAGGGCGGTGAGGTGGTTCACACCGACGAATACACCACCACCTACGCGCCCTCGAACGGTGTCACTTGTGAATGACGGTGGCCATCGACCACGACCGCTCAAAGAGGTCATTTCGGCGAGTGCGTTTCGATGATGTGCGCCTGTCGTCCATACTGGTGCCATGACGTATGTGATCGCTCAGCCCTGTGTCGACCTCAAAGACAAGGCGTGCATTGAAGAGTGCCCCGTGGACTGCATCTACGAGGGTGAGCGCATGCTCTACATTCACCCCGACGAGTGCGTCGACTGTGGTGCTTGCGAGCCGGTGTGCCCCGTTGAGGCGATCTACTACGAAGACGACACTCCTGAGGAATGGGCCGAGTACTACAAGGCCAACGTCGAGTTCTTCGACGACCTCGGCAGCCCCGGTGGCGCAGCTAAGTTAGGTGTCATCGCCAAGGACCACCCAGTGGTGACCGCTCTGCCGCCGCAAGAGCACGAAGAATAAGGGAGTCCCGGCGTTACTTCCCGTGAGTGATGCCGCATTCGACGCCACACCGCCCCACTGCGGGGCGTGATCAGGAGGACCGCATGACCGACAAAGCCACACTCCGGCACAAGGATCACGAACTAGACCTCACGGTGGTGCCCGCGACGCAGGGCAACTCAGGTCTAGACATCAGCGCGCTGATGAAAACTACGGGGGATGTGACGCTCGATGTCGGTTTCGTCAACACCGCCTCTTGCACATCGGACATCACCTATATCGACGGTGACGCGGGGATTCTGCGCTACCGTGGGTATCCCATCGAGCAGTTGGCCAAGGGCTCGAGCTTCTTGGAGACCAGTTACCTGCTGATCTACGGCGAGCTGCCGAGTGAGACGCAATTGAATGAGTTCGACCTCAAGCTGCGCAAGCACACGCTGCTCGTCGAAGACATGAAGAGTTTCTTCGACGGCTTTCCGCGCGACGCCCACCCCATGCCGGTGCTGTCATCAGCCGTGTCCGCATTAGGAACGTTCTACCAGGACAGCCAAGACCCGTTCGACGCCGATCAGGCCGAGATATCGACCATTCGGTTGATGGCTAAGTTGCCGACGATTGCGGCGTATGCCTTCCGGAAAAGTCAAGGTCAGCCGTTTCTGTATCCGAACAATGATTACAACCTCGTCGAGAACTTCCTGTGGATGACCTTTGGGCAGCCCACCGAGCGCTACGAGATGGACCCTGACCTGGTCAAGGCTCTTGACCTACTCTTCATCTTGCACGCTGACCACGAGCAGAACTGCTCGACCTCCACGGTTCGGCTGGTCGGCTCCTCCGAGGCCAACCTGTTCAACTCGATCTCGGCAGGCATCCACGCGCTATCAGGCCCGCTGCACGGCGGGGCCAACTCGGCTGTGCTGAGCATGCTGGACGGCATCAAGGCCGACGGCGGCGACGTCTCTGAGTTCGTCCGCAAGGTCAAGGACAAGGAAGACGGCGTCAAGCTCATGGGCTTTGGGCACCGGGTCTACAAGAACTACGATCCGCGCGCCGCCATCATCCGCGACACTGCACACGACATCCTGACCAAGCTTGGCACCAACCAGACGTTGGATCTGGCGATGGAGTTGGAGCAGAAGGCCCTGGAAGACGACTACTTTGTGGAGCGCAAGCTCTACCCGAACGTCGACTTCTACACCGGTCTGATCTACGAATCGATGGGCTTCCCGACCAACATGTTCACCGTGTTGTTTGCCATTGGCCGCCTACCTGGGTGGATCGCCCAGTGGCACGAAATGATCAACGACCCGGCCACCAAAATTGGCCGACCGCGTCAGGTCTACACCGGCTACCCCGAGCGCGACTACGTCCCCGTCACCGAGCGCTAGGCCAAGCGCCTCTTAGAAGCCACCGTCACGAAGCCACCGTTATCGTGACGGTGGCTTCGTCCTGTGCGGGGGCCGGGCGGCTCCACGTGTCAGGGTTGTCGTCCCGGGTCCAGTTGACGTTGTCGGTGGTGACCGAGGTGATCTCACGCCCTTGCGCATGCGCGACGGCCCAGGCTGCCATCGCCCACCCTTGCGTGACGCTGTTCGCGCTGAGGGTAACCTCGCTGGCCCCGGTGGCCGTAGCCGGCATACCCAACCCTTCCAACTCGCTCGCCAGTGCCGACGCGTCTCCGGGGCCGGTGGGTGAGTCGAGGTCGCAGGTGAGGGCGGCGGACGTTTCGCCGGTCAAGGCAGAGGCCATCACGCGCCCCTCGGCCTCATGATCGGCGTAGGCCGTCGGGAAGGCGCTGCGCTGCACGGTTTGCGCCACCTCGGTGATGACGCCGTCTTCCCAGCCGTCAACCTGCACCAGCCCGTCATAGAACGCGTTGGTGGAGTAGACCGGGTCCAAGATCTCCTCGACACTGCCCCACCCTTGACTGGGACGCTGTTGGAAGAGTCCAACAGAGTCGGCGTCCCCGTAGTTGATGTTCTCCAGCTTGGACTCTTGGATCGCAGTCGCGATCGCGATGGTCGCGGCCCGAGGCGCGAGGCCTCGCTCGACGGATTGCCAGGCGATCGTCGATGCGTTGGCCGCCCGTTCGGGCGTGGTGGTCTCCGAGGCACCCGCCACCAGGAACTCACAGCTCGGGTCGCTCAGCGTGTCGCCAACCCACCGGGCGCCCAGCAGCCCCCCGACGCCTGCAACAGCGATCAGGGCGACGGTGGTGACGGCACGGGCAGGCGAGGGCATGGCGGGCAGTCTAAGTCTTGCTGCGCAGTGCCGTTGTCAGGGTGCGCCCACACGTTCGGGTTAGGTTGCTTCTGTGACCACACGCAAGGGATACCACCGGGGGCCGCTGACGCTGCGCGATCAACGCGTCCCGGCCAGCACCACAGACCAGAACCTGCTCGACACGTCCGGGCCCGCCGACTGGGTCCATGCCGACCCATGGCGGGTGATGCGCATCCAGGCCGAATTCGTCGAAGGATTCGGCGCACTCGCTGAGTTGGGCCCTGCCGTGAGCGTGTTCGGCTCGGCGCGAACGGGTCCGGGCCACCCGGCATACGCCCTGGGTGAGACCGTCGGGGCACTGCTCGTCGACGCGGGGTATGCGGTGATCACCGGGGGAGGTCCGGGCACCATGGAGGCGGCCAACAAGGGGGCCACCGAGGCTGGCGGCACCTCGGTCGGGCTGGGCATCGAGTTGCCCTTTGAGACCGGCTTGAACGACTACGTTAACCTGGGGATCAATTTCCGGTACTTCTTCGCCCGCAAAACGATGTTCGTGAAGTACGCCCAGGGTTTCGTCGTGTTGCCTGGCGGTTTCGGCACTTTGGATGAGCTTTTTGAGGCCGTCACCCTGGTGCAGACCGGCAAGGTCACGCACTTCCCGATCGTCCTGCTTGGCGTCGATTTCTGGACTCCGCTGCTGGAATGGATCCGCAATACCCTGCTCGATCAGGGCACCGTGTCCGAGAAGGATCTGGACTGGCTGCAGCTCACCGACGACCCCGCCGAAGCTGTGGCCATCGTGGTGGCCGCGGGGCTGGCCCGGGCGTGACGCTGCGGGCGGTAGGGCTGCGTACGATCGAGTCGTGATTATCGTCATCCTGATGCTGAGCGTCCTCGCCCTGGGGGTGGTGTTGGCCGTTGTTGTGTCGCGGTCCTCGGTGCCCGGCGTGGAAAGCCCAGTGACCACGCAGGCGTTTGCCGGGTTGCCTGCCGGCCCCCTCTTTCGGCACGACCTCGACCAGATCCGGATAGATATGGCGTTCCGCGGATACCGCATGGACCAAGTCGATGTGGTGCTTGCGCGCCTGGCCGACGAGATCGCTCTGCGCGATACCGAGATTGACCGACTGCGCCAAGGACAGGAGCACTATGGGGACGTTTGACCTGACGCGGCGCGTGCCCGCGAGTCAGAGCGACACGTTCGACGTTTTCTCTGATTTTCGTCAGCACGGGGACTTCATCCCGTTCACTACGATGTTGTTTGACGACGGCCCGTTGGGCGTTAACTGGCGCTTCGTGGGGCGCACCGGGTTTGGGCCACTGGCCCTCGTTGACCGGATGGAAATCTCGGTGTGGAACCCACCACATGAGTTCCGCATCGACAAGTTGGGGCCGATGCTGGACGGGTGGGCGCATGTGCACTTCACCCGAGAAGGCGACGAGACCCGGGTGGTCTGGCGAGAGCAGATCATGGTGCGTCCGCATGTCGTGGGACGAGCCGTCGGGCGTCTCGTTGACCCGTTCAATAAGGCGATGTTCGGACAGGCCCTCGACAAGATGGCGCGGCGGGCTGCCGAGCGTGGCTGATGAGCTTGGCATGGGAGCTCGCTCTGTCGTTGATCTAGGTGTTGCCCCCGGCTCCGATGGGGTGCTGCGGTGCGGCTGGGTGGGGGTGGCCGGCAAACAGCACGACGACTATGTGGCCTATCACGACCATGAATGGGCCCTGCCAGTCCATGGCGAGCAAGCCCTTCTCGAGCGCCTCTGCTTGGAAGCCTTCCAGTCGGGCCTGTCCTGGTTGACTATCCTGCGTAAGCGTGAGGGATTCCGCCGTGCCTTCGCCGACTTTCACCCCGAGACCGTGGCCGCCTTTGGCCCAGCCGAGGTCGAGGCTCTGATGCACGACCCTTCCATTGTGCGCAACCGCCGCAAAATCGAGGCCACGATCGCCAACGCCGCCGCGACTATCGCGCTGCGCTCCCACGGCGGTCTCGATGCGGCGTTCTGGGCGAGCAAGCCCACGCCATACCCACGTCCGGCGTCGCTTGAGGCCGTGCCGGCATCGACGGCCGAGTCCGCGGCGTTGGCCAAGCGACTGAAGAGTGCCGGGTTTGCCTTCCTCGGCCCCACAACGATGTATGCCGCGATGCAGGCCTGCGGTGTGGTCGATGACCACGTTCAGGCGTGCTTCCGGGCGAGCGGGCCGCCAGCAGCATGAGCACACGTCTTCGCCGTGGGCTCACGCGTGGTCCGCAGTTCGTTCTTGCCGTGTTGGCCGTTTATACGGTGCTGCGGCTCTTCACCACGGGTCTGTTGCTCTGGATCACGTACGACCAACAAGATCCGTCGGTGTTTCGGGGTGAGACCGCACCGTACTTTGACGTGGCCACGCTCTGGGACGGTCGGTGGTACGAGCGGATAGCGAATGACGGCTACCCCGATGCGCTACCGCTGGGCGACGGCGGGGCGGTCCGGCAAAACGAATGGGCCTTCTACCCTCTTTTTCCTTACCTGGCGCGACTGCTGATGGGTCTGACCGGGTGGCCCTTCGCGATCGCCGGCACGGTGCTGGCCACGGCGCTGGGGTATGCCGCCGCTCTCGTGATCGGTGGCATGCTGCGCCAGCAGGTGGGTGCTCGCGCGGCCCTGGGCGCGGTGGCGCTCCTGGCCGCCTTCCCCGCAGCCCCCGTGTTGCAGGCCGCCTACACCGAATCGCTGGCGCTGTTGCTGCTGGGGGCGGTGCTGTGGTTGCTGATCAACAAGCGCTGGTGGGCGGCCGCTGCCGTGGCGCTCGTGACGGGTTTGGCCCGGCCCATTGCCTTGCCGTTGGGTCTGGTGGCGCTGGTGGCGGTGATCAACCGCATCCGCACACGTCGCGAGGAGCCCATCGCCGGCCGCGAGTGGGTGGCGATGGCGGCTTCGTTGGTGGCGTCCGGGCTCTCGGGGCTGATTTGGCCGCTGATCGCCTGGCAGGGCACCGGGCGCGGCGACGCCTACCCGGCGACAATGTCGGCCTGGCGCCAGGGGGAGCCGGTCGTCCCGTTTACACCGACTCTTGAAGTCGTCAAGGTGGTGATGGGCGAGACCCGTGGGCCGTGGCTGTTGGCCGCGATGCTGGTGTTGCTCGTAGTGGCCATTGCCGGCCCGTGGGCGGCACGCCTCGGCGCCGAGCTGCGCACCTGGTGCCTGGGGTATCCGCTGTACCTCTTTGCCGCCCTGGACCCATGGACCAGCATCTACCGTTATCTGCTGCTGCTCTTCCCGCTGGCCGTGGTGATGATCGGTGCCGGCTGGGCTGGCGATCATCCCCGACGCCCGCAACCGGGGTGGTTGCTGTGGGTGCGGACTGGGACGATCTTGGTGCTCTTCCTGGGCTGGCAGGTGTGGTGGACGTGGGAGTTGTTCATGTTTGTGCCGCCCCGCGATAACCCGCCGTGATCCGCACCCCGGCTTCGCCTCGGCATACGGCGATCAGATGACCGTTGTGCGCTCACGCCCTCGCCTGCACACCGCAGAGAGCGCGCAGATCGGTCATCAGCGGGAAGGTTTGCTGGGTTTTAGTGCCCAGTGAAGGTGGGGCTCTCTTTGGCCAAGAAGGCCTGCACGGCGCCCGCGTGGTCCGCGCTGGCGCCGGTGCGGTCCATCAGGTCGGCTTCGAAGGCCAACGCCGAGGCCAGATCAGAGCCGCCCGCATGCGCCACCGCCCGACGGATAGCGCCCAGGGCCAGCGTCGGTCCCTGCGCGAGGCGGCCCGCCACGGCCGCGACGTGGACAGCGAGGTCGCCAGCGGGCACGACTTCCGTGGCCAACCCCAAGCGCAGAGCCTCGGCTGAGTCGATGCGCTCACCGAGCATCATCAGTTCCTTGGCCTTGGCCACGCCGACCAGCTGCGGCAACGTCCACGAGGCCCCGGAGTCGCATGAGAGGCCCACCCCCGCAAACGACAGGGTGAATCCGGCAGAGTCCGCGAGATAACGTAGGTCGGCAGCGAAGGCGATGGAGGCCCCAGCACCGGCAGCAATGCCGTTGAGCGAAGCGATAACGGGCTTGTCCATCGACGAGATCAACGCGACGATCGGGTTGTAGTGCTCACGGACCGTCCGCCATACCTCGTGGGGTTGCTCGGCAAGCAACGTGATGTGCTCGCGCAGGTCTTGGCCAACGCTAAAGGCTCGCCCGCTGCCGGTCAGCACCACGCACCGCACCGAGGCATCGGTCGCCACCTCGCGCAAAGACCCCAGCAGCAACTCCTTCGTCGCCACGTCGAGGGCGTTCATGGCCTCCGGTCGCATCAAGGTCACCGTGGCCACCCCGCCACTTCGCTCGAGGCGCACAGTGCGTTCTGAGGTGGACCATTTCGGCGACATATCGACAGTGTGCCGTAGCGATTAGGCCGACTAGCCAACCGGCATGGATAATGGAGCCATATGTGCTCGCCGCAGGACTGTGGTGGGCGCTTCCGGTTAGTCGCACAGACGGAAGGTTCCACGATGGCTGCAATGAAGCCCCGTACTGGGGACGGGCCCCTCGAAGTTACCAAGGAGGGCCGCGGCATTGTGCTGCGTATGCCACTCGAGGGGGGCGGCCGCCTGGTCGTCGAGATGAACGCCGAGGAGGCTGGTGCACTCGGCGACGCGGTCTCTGAGTGCCTCGGCAAATAGGCTCACCCACCCGAAAGACCCCGCGTCCTCAGTGAGGGAGCGGGGTCTTTCGTTATGCCGACTCAGTTGCTGTGCAGACTCAGCGGCGAATAGCTGCGAGTAACCCATCACCAACGGGCAGCAGAGCGCAGTGCAAGCGAGAGTCATCGCGCAGGGCCTTACCCAGGTCGCGAATGGCCACCGTGACGTCGTCGCGCGCTGCCGGGTCGGCCACTCGGTCGTTGCCCAAGATATTGGCCACCGCCAGCACGCCGCCGGGACGAAGCAAGCGAAGAGCTTGCTCTACATACGCCTCATTGCCTTGGTGATCGGCGCTGACGAACACCAAGTCGTAGGCACCGTCGGTCATCCGAGGGAGCACTGCTGAGGCTTCGCCGCCGATCACGCGGGTGCGCTGTGGCGCGACGCCAGCTGCAGCAAACGCACTGCGGGCGGCCCGCTGACGCTCTGGCTCCGGATCGATTGAGGTCAGCACGCCGTCGGAGCTCATGCCTTCGATCAACCACAACCCGGACACCCCCGCGTTGCTGCCGATCTCAATAACGTGCGTCGCGGCCAAAGCGGCGGCAAGTAGTCGCAACGAAGCTCCCAACGCGGGAGCCACCGGGTCTGCGCCCACCTCCTGTGCGCGCGCAGACGCGCTATCAATGTGCTCTGAGCCGGGCATAAAATGCTCGGCGTACGTCCACGATGTCATCCGCTGTGCAGCCATGGGATCACCTTAAACGGTTCAGCGAATGCTCAGGATGCAGTGGAACCCTTAAGGGACTGACGCAGCCATTGCAGGGTGCGCATCCCGAGAGGCAATGATGGACAGCACGCAAGAGTGGCAGCAGCCGACCTGGGACGAGGTTGTGCGCAATCACTCGGCGCGTGTGTACCGGTTGGCTTATCGCCTGACCGGGAACCAGCACGATGCGGAAGATCTCACGCACGACGTGTTTATTCGAGTGTTTCGCTCGCTCGACAACTACCGCCCCGGCACCTTCGAGGGCTGGCTGCACAGGATCACCACCAACCTGTTCCTGGACCGGGCTCGGCGCAAGCAGCGCATTCGCTTTGACGCCCTGACTGATGAGTTCGCAGCCCGATTGCCCTCGCGCCTCACCGGCCCTGAGGAGCAGTTCGATATCTCGCACCTCGATGGTGATATCCAGCAGGCTTTAGATGCCTTGTCGCCCAGTTTCCGCGCGGCTGTCGTGCTGTGCGACATCGAGGGCTACTCCTACGAAGAAGTGGCTCAGACGCTGGGCATCAAGTTGGGCACGGTGCGCTCACGCATCCACCGCGGGCGTTCGCAATTGCGTCAAGCTTTGGCCCACCGTGCGCCCGTGCGCCCGGCGACGCCCGCTGTGGCTAAGCCCCGACCCACCGCCACCGGCGCCATCCCGGTCCTCGGCTGACGATTCCGTTCGGGCATCAGGCACAATCATCGTATGCCGCAGTCGACGACCCCTGAGGAGGGGCATGCTCAGCGTGCGCGAAGGGCTGACCCTGCGGTCGTTGCTCTAGCGCTGGTCGCCGGTCTTCTCGGCGGTGCCATCGGCACCGCAGTGATGGGGGGCCTTGACCCTGACACCGAGCGCCCGTCGGTGACGTCATCGTTGCCATTGACGTCCGTCTCCGACGGTGGCGAGACCGCGGGTCAGCAGGGCTCGATCGCTCAGATCGCTCAAGGGGCGTTGCCCAGCGTGGTGTTCATCACCGTCGGCGCCCCCGGTGACGGCGGGGTGGGCTCGGGGTTCGTCATCGACGAAGCCGGATACATCGTCACCAACCTGCACGTCGTCCAGCAGGCGTTGACCGCGGGGGAGACCGTCACCGTCGAGTTCCAGGGCGGCCCGCGACTCAAGGCCGACATCGTGGGCGGGGATCCGGCATACGACATTGCAGTGTTGAAGGTGGACCAAGGCGGGCTGCCGGCGTTGGAATTCGCTGACTCGGCACAGGTGCAGGTCGGAAGCTCCGTCGTGGCGGTGGGGGCGCCGCTAGGACTGGAGGCCACCGTGACCGCTGGCATCGTCTCGGCGCTCGATCGTCCGGTCGTTGCGGGAGACCTCGAGACTGCCGCCTTCATCAACGCGATCCAAACGGATGCGGCGATCAACCCCGGCAACTCCGGAGGGCCGCTGCTGGATCTGTCCGGGCGCGTCATCGGTGTCAATTCCGCCATCGCGCAATTGCCCGGTCAAAGCGGCCTGGCGCCGGGCGGAAGTATCGGCCTTGGCTTCGCCATCCCCGCTGATCAGGTCTCCCGTACCGCCCAATCGTTGATCGAGACCGGCACCAGCGACTACCCCGTCATTGGTGTCTTCGTCGACCTGGCCTTCGCCGGTGAAGGGGCCAGGGTCCAAGAAGAGGGTGAAGACGGGCAAAACCCGATCATCGAGGGCGGGCCTGCCGAGGAGGCGGGGATCAAGCCTGGCGAGGTCATCCTGGAGGTCGACGGTCAGCGCATCGACGACGGCAGCGACCTGATCGTCACGCTCCGCTCGCTGCAAATCGGAGACACCGTGGACCTTCTGATCGAGGGGACGGACGAGGTTGAACGCACGATCTCACTGACCCTGGCCGGGGCCTCAGAGTGAAAAGGACGCAGCGCTGATGGGGACACTCGGTGGCGGCGAAATCATCCTTATTTTGATCATCGCCTTCTTTGTCCTCGGGCCGAGCAAAATGCCCGAGTATGCCGCAGCGCTGGCCCGCACGGTGCGCAGAATGCGAGACATGGCTGAGGGCGCCAAGACGCAAATCCGTGACGAGATGGGCCCGGCGTTCGACGACGTTGACTGGCAGCAACTCGACCCTCGTCAGTACGACCCGAGGCGGATCGTGCGTGAGGCTCTCGCGGCGCCGATGGAAAAGCCTAAGACAACCGCTGAAGAAGCTGGGATGGTGCCGGTCGACGTGCCTGCAGCAGAAAAAAAACCACAGCGCGTGCCTAAGGCCGCTTCCGTGCGCCGACCACGGGCACGGTTCGACCCAGAGTTACCGACTCCGTTCGACGTCGACGCAACGTAAACACGAAGTACGCCGCACCCACCGTCGAGAAGACTGCTTAGGTCGGGGTGATGCCCAACTTGCGACCCGCCAAACCACGGCCACGTGCGGCCAAGGTGCGGGCAATGGCACGTAATGCCGTTGCCGCGGGGGAATCGGGCTCACCGAGGACGACCGGCATACCCACATCGCCACCCTGGCGGACCGTGACGTCCAGCGGGATCTGGCCCAACAACGGCACGTCCGCGCCGATCGAGCGAGACAGCGAGTCAGCCACCGTCTGCCCGCCACCGGAGCCGAAGATCTCCTGACGCGAGCCATCGGGAAGTTCCAGCCACGACATGTTTTCGATGACCCCCACTAAACGCTGGTGCGTCTGCAACGCAATGGCCCCAGCCCGCTCGGCCACCTCTGCGGCGGCAAGCTGCGGAGTCGTCACGACAATCAACTCAGAGTTCGGCAACAACTGGGCCACCGTGATGGCGATGTCGCCAGTGCCGGGCGGCAGGTCGAGCAGCAGCACGTCCAGATCGCCCCAGAACACGTCTCCCAGGAACTGCTGCATGGCCCGGTGCAACATCGGGCCACGCCACACCACAGGCTGGTTGCCGGGCACGAACATGCCAATGGAGATGACCTTCACCTCTTGGGCGATCGGCGGCAGGATCATGTCGTCGACCTGAGTGGGGGGCCGCGAGACTCCCAACATGCGAGGAACGGAGAAGCCGTAAATGTCGGCATCGACCACACCCACCCGCAGGCCCTGCTCAGCCATCGCGGCCGCCAGGTTCACGGTGATTGATGATTTGCCGACGCCTCCTTTGCCGGATGCAACGGCATACACCCGGGTGAGGGTGTCGGGGCGGGCAAAAGGGATTTCTTTTTCCGGTGCCCCGCCGCGCAAGTTGGTCTTGAGGTCGGAACGCTGTTCGTCGCTCATGACCCCCAGCTCGACCGAGACGTCGCCGACGTCGGCCACCGACTTCAGCGCTGCGGTGACCTCGCGGGTGATGGTTTCTTTCATCGGGCAGCCGGGGACCGTCAACAAGATGATCGCGTGGACGGCCCCGTCTTCGCTGGCCTGCACATCGGAGACCATGCCCAGCTCGGTGATCGGTTTGCGGATCTCTGGGTCGTTGACCTTAGCCAGGGCAGCGTGCAGGGCATCAAGAGAGGGAGCGGGCATACGATCTATCGTAGAGGTCGGGCTATGCCTTGTTGACCCCGCCGTCGCGGCGCTTGGGGTCTTCGTTGACTGGCGCCGGACGCTGCACGCTGATCTGTATGCCGCGTTCTTCCATATCGTCGAGCAGCCCGCGCAATTCGGAGCGCACAAAGTCGCGGGTCGCGGTGTCACGCATAGCAATACGAAGTGAAGCGACTTCCCTAGTCAAGAACTCGGTCTCGGCCAAGGCCCGCTCATCGCGGGAGCGGTCCTGCCCGATCGTGACTTTGTCGCGGTCGGCCTGACGGTTTTGCGCCAGCAGGATCAGCGGTGCGGCATACGAGGCCTGGAGACTGAGCATCAACGTCAAGAAGATGAAGGCGTAGGGGTCAAACCGGGCCCCGGAGGGGGCCAAGGTGTTCCACAGCAACCAGACCAGCACGAATAGCGACATATAGGCCAAGAACCGAGCGGTGCCCATGAAGCGGGCAAACCCCTCAGCAAACTTGCCGAAGGTATCCGGGTCCATGCTCGGACGAAACAGCCGACGTCGTTCTTTGGTCAGCGGTTGATCGAGACGAGCGCTGGCTTTGGAGCGATCACTGCCGCCGCGCGACCGATCATTGCGGCCCCGGTGCTGCGAGGCGCGGGGCTTGTCAGCCATGGGCGATCACGTCCTGCCACTCGTCGTTCTCGCGCCAATCCTGCGGCAGCAGGTGGTCCAACACATCGTCGACGCTGACGGCGCCCAACAAGCGACCATCACTGTCGGTGACAGGCATAGCAACGAGGTTGTAGGTCGCCAACATTCGGGTGACTGCCCCCAGTGAGGCCCCGGCCCCGATCGGGTCTATCGCCTGATCAAGCACGCCGCCGACCGCTTCTTGCGGAGGCTCGCGCAGCAACCGCTGGATGTGCACCACGCCGAGGAATTTGCCGGTGGGGGTCTCGTGCGGAGGCCTAGCCACAAAGACCAACGAGGCCAGCGCGGGGGACAACTCTTGACGCCGCACCATGGCAAGGGCCTCGGCGATGCTGGCGTCAGGGCCCAAGATGACCGGCTCGGTGGTCATCATGCCGCCGGCGGTGTCTTCGTCGTAAGCCAGCAGCCGGCGAATCGGCGCAGCCTCATCAGGCTCCATCACCGCCAGCAGTTGCTCAGCCTTCTCGACCGGCAACTCGGAAAGCAGGTCGGTGGCGTCGTCCGGCTCCATGGCCTCCAACACGTCGGCGGCACGCTCTAAGCCGAGGTTGCTCAAGATTTCGACGCGGTCGTCCTCCGGCAACTCCTCCAGAACATCGGCGAGTATGCCGTCATCGAGGGCATCGGCAACCTCACCGCGTCGTTTGCTCGGCAGGTCGTGGATCGCCTCCGCAAGGTCGGCAGTCTTGAGCCCCTCATAGGACTCCAACAGCGCATCCACCGCCTGCACCGGCCCACTCAGGGCCAGTCCGGAGACGCGATCCACGTCGACCAGGACCGTCTCGCCGCGTCGGCGGCGCAGGGTCAGGCCGCGGTGGCGGCGCTCGTCCGGGGCACCCTTGCGCACGAAAACCTTGGTGACCTGCCACTCGCGGTTGCGCTGCTGATCAAGGGCCAGGTCCTCGACCACTGCCGAAAACGTCTCGTCCTCAGAGGTCACGCTGACGCGGCGGTCCAAAAGCTCGGCGACCGCGAGGGTCTCGTTGCGTCGCTGCTCGAAGCGGCGCATATTGACCAGACCTGTGGTGATGATCTGACCGGCATCGATGTTGGTCACGCGGGTCATCGGCAGGAAGACCCGGCGTCGGCCGGGCACCTCAATGACGAGACCCTCGACCCCCACCCCTCGGGCGGGGGAGTTCATGCGAGGGCCGAACGCAACGACCACGTCCCGAACTCGACCGACTTCATCGCCGAGCGGATCAAACACACTCAGCCCGTTGAGGCGGGCGACGAATACGCGGGAATTACTCACCGGTCACACGATACCCATCGGCCAGGGAGGGGTGAGCGAGATCACCCCGGAGCTCTGGAACATCTCGACGTCCGTGGGCGTAGTAATGAGTGTCCGGCAAAACAGTCCTTTGAAAGGCAGTACCAGTCACA
Organism: Actinomycetales bacterium; assembly: GCA_038256095.1. GTDB lineage: Bacteria > Actinomycetota > Actinomycetes > Actinomycetales > Dermatophilaceae > Ornithinicoccus. Next base: position 22,591 of record JBBSKS010000013.1, read on the forward strand.
TGGCAGTCCCCCAGCCGCTGATCTACATCGCTTCGGCCGACCGTGCCTTCCGGCACACCACCCCCGCGGACGTCGCACGTCGACCCGTGAAGCCGCGCCGGTTCCGCCTGCGCCGTCGTTGAGCGACAACAACACCGGCAGAGCCTTCGCGATCACGTCGTAGAGGTGCCAAGATGGGGGGCGTGACTTCACCGATGCCGCGACGCGGACCTCGCTCGCCACGACCGGGAGCAGGGCTCACGCTCAACTATCCGATGTCGCTCGGCGTGTTCGAGAAATACCAAGAAGCGCAGCGGGCCGTTGATTACCTCTCCGACGAGGAGTTCCCTGTCCAAAACTGCATGATCGTCGGCACTGACTTGCGACAAGTGGAGCGCGTGACTGGGCGGCTCACGGGGGGCCGTGTTGCGGTCGGCGGGGTGCTCTCAGGCATGTGGCTCGGTCTCTTCATCGGCCTCATCTTCGCGCTTTTCTCCACCTCTGGCGACACACTGATGACGATCTTCTACTGCATCGGATTCGGTGCGTTCTTCGGTGTCGTCTGGGCCATGATCGGCTACGCCATGACGCGGGGACGGCGCGACTTCACGTCCGTCTCACAGGTGGTCGCGACCCGATACGAGTTGCTCACCGAGCACAAGTTCGCGCAGCAAGCGCGGGAGCTGCTGGCGGGTATGCCGGCCACTCGCGACGAACGAGCCTGATTCGCTTACCTCCGGTCGCCCGCCTGAGTGATCCACTGTTCGACAGCCTCGGCGGTGCGCGGCAGCATCCCCGACAGGTTCTGGTTGCCTTCGTTGGTGATCAGGACGTCATCTTCAATCCGCACGCCGATGCCGCGTAGTTCTTCGGGCGCCAACTCGTCGTCGGTCTTGAAGTACAGGCCTGGCTCCACCGTGATCACCATGCCCGGACGCAGTTCGCCGTCCATATAGTCTTGGCGCAACGCGAGGGCGCAGTCGTGAACGTCAATGCCTAGATGATGGCTGGTGCCGTGCACCATCCAGCGGCGGTGGAACTGGCCGTGCTCGGGATCTAACGTGTCGTCGACGCTCACCCCGTCCGGCAACATCCCCCACTGGTGTAGTCGCTGCGCTATGACACGTATCGCCGCTGCGTGCACGTCCTTAAACGTGTTGCCCGGAACCGCCGCGGCCAATCCCGCCTCCTGGGCATCCAGCACCGCTTCGTACACCTTGCGCTGCGCGGGCGAGAAGGTCCCGTTGACCGGCAAGGTTCTCGTGACGTCCGCGGTGTAGAGGGCGTCGGTTTCGACGCCAGCGTCCAGCAGGAGCAACTCGCCATCGTGGATCGCGCCCGTGTTCCGAATCCAATGCAGCGTCGTCGCGTGCTCCCCGGCGGCACAGATCGAGTCGTAGCCCACGCCATTTCCGGTATGTCGTGCGTGCAGACCGAAGACTCCCTCGATCCAGCGCTCTCCTCGCTCGCTGTGAGCCGCCCGAGGAAGGTGAGCCACGACCGCGTCGAACGCCGTGGCCGTGGCCTCGACCGCGAGCACCATCTGCTCGATCTCCCATTCGTCCTTGACGAGACGAAGCGTGGACAGTACCCGGGCCAACTCAGCGTCAGATTCGTTGTCGGCCCCGTCTTCGTCCCGATCTCGCACTCGATCGACCAGAGCCGAGACCTCGGCGTCCGCGTCCCGCACCACCCGGACCGAGACGATGGGCACGTCTTTGGCCACGGCATCGGCAAACTCACTGAGTGGACGCGTCGTGATGTCGAGCTCGGCGGCTATTGCGGCTAACGAGGGACGCGAACCGATCCAGAATTCACCCATCCGCGAGTCTGAGAAGAACTCGGTGCTCGTCCGGCCCGCGGGGGGCTGCACGTAGAGCACAGCCTCGTGCCCCTCCTTACCCGCGGGCTCCAAAACCAGCACCGCATCGGGCTCCCGGTCCGCCCCAAGACCGCTGAGGTGCGCAAAGGCGCTGTGTGGGCGAAAAACGTAGTCCGTGTCGTTGCTCCGGACCTTTAAGCCGCCAGCTGGCACCACGAGCCGTTCGCCATCAAAGGCGGCGCTCACCAATCCGCGACGCTTCGACGCGTACGCAGCGACCGGCGCCGCCTGCGGAAGCACCTCCTCGCTGGGTGCCCAGCCTTGGCGCATAAAGGCGTTGAAGGCTTCACCGGTCGGGCGGCTGCGGTGGGTGGCTTGGGGCTGTTCCTGGCTCATTCGTCCATCGTGACACGCGAAGTAGCGACCTCACAGTTGGCGTGCCTACGCTGTTCCCGTGAGCCTGCGACGCAACCATGGCGGACACGGTGACCCGCGAGGTCGGGAGATCACCGGCCCGCAGCTGCGTCCAAGCGCTCCCGTTGGCAAAATGTGGCGTGATCGAGCGACATGGGTCGTGCGAGGGGTGGGTCCGCCTACGATCCCCATCGCGGTCGCGAGCCACGACGACGACGTCTCGCAGCAGCAGGCCCGGTCGGTGTTGGACTTGGCTTTGCGCATCGGCGAGGCGTCGCTGTCGACGGGCGCGTCAGCCTCAGAGGTCGTGGCCACAGTGATGCGGGTGACGGCTGCGTTCGAGATAAGGTCCACCTCGGTCGATATCACCTACACCTCGATCTCGGTGTCGATGCAGCGAGGGGTGAACGAGAACCCGTTGACCGTGATGCGGGTGATTAAGGCCCGCTCAGAGGACTTCACCCGACTCGAGGCCCTGCAACACCTCGTGGACGACTTATGCGGCACGCCGGATCGCCCCTGGACGCGGGGGCAAGACGGAGAGTGGACCGCCGCGGACCAGGTGTCGGTCGAGGACGCTCGCACCAAACTCAGCGACATCTTGACCGCCCCCCACCCCTATCGCCGGTGGGTGGTCACGGTCGGCATGGCTGTCACGGCCATCGGGGTTGTGATCATCTTCGGTGCCGGACCAACGATGTGGGTGGTGGCCGGGATCAGCGCGGCGGCCGTGGACCGCGCCCAACGGTTCTTGTACCGGATGGGTGTGGCGTCGTTCTTCAGCCAAGCCATTAGCGCAGCCATCCCCTCGTTGATTGCCGTCGCACTGTATTGGATCTCAACGCCCAGCACCGGCTCTGGTGCTTTGCGCGGTTTAGGCCTCGATATCCCCGGTCTCGACAGCCCTTCGTTGGTAGTGGTCTCCGGCATCATTGTGTTGCTGGCCGGACTGTCCGTGATGGGTGCCGCCCAGGACGCCCTGGATGGCTATTACGTCACGGCGGGTGCTCGCGGCCTGGAAGTGCTCATGATGACGCTGGGGATCGCCGTGGGCGTGGCCACCGTCTTGTCGGTCGCCAACGCGTCGGGGGTGCCGTTGATCATTCAGCCCGATGTGGCCCAGCGCACGTCCCTGCTCCCGGGTGTGATAGGAGCGATCATCGTGGCTATCGGGTTCTGTATGACGCGTTACACGGGTCTGCGAGCAACGGTGGTATCTGCGATGTTGGCTGCGCTGGCGTGGCTGGCCTTCCAAGGTGCCACCGTATTGGGGCTTGCGCAGCCACCAGCCTCGGCGGTGGCGGCCGTCGCGGTCGGAGCGCTGGCCTACACCGTCCATCACCGGCTCCGGGTCCCCGAGCTCGCCATCAGCACGGCCGCGATCGTGGCGCTGCTCCCCGGATTCGCGGTCTACCGCGCGATTTTTTTGGTGATGCTCGACTCGTCGACGTTCCTCAACCTCGCCACCTTGGAGATGCTCACCGCACTGTCTGTCGGGCTCGGACTGGCCGCAGGGATGTCCATCGGCGGGTATGCCGCGCGCCGACGTTTCGGGTTAGACCGCCC
>JBBSKS010000014.1:0-26202 GCA_038256095.1 Actinomycetales bacterium
GCGCATGCGCACCACTGAGCCCAAGATCAGAGGTACTTCGGAGGCCGCAATCCGAAGACCGGCACGGCTCTGCACGCGCCAAGAGAACAGATCACGTGCAGCGGCATCGAAGTCGGTGCGGTCCAGGATGCGGGTTCGCTCAAGCAGACGCAGGGCTGTGTGTGTGGTGTCGACCCCCGCAGCGGAACGGTCGTACGACAGCGGCTGCGCTCGCAAGGCGCCGGCATCGCCCTCGGTAAGACGTGTGACTCTCATGCGACTCAGTATTCTCTGCCCCACCATCGGGGGCAGGGAATGGTCAGGTCCGGCTGGGGTTCACCTGGCTGCGTCTCAAGACGTCCGCAACCAAGTCAACGACATCGGCCCTCGGGCCTATGAGTGGGATATCGACTATAGGCACCCAACGGGCGAAATCGGTCGAGCCGCCACACTCAGTCGTGCCGAGTTCTCCGCCGGTGATGGTGGCGTGAAGGAGGAATTGCTGCGATCGGAAAGGGCGACGACCAGTGGTCGCAGCTCCGGTGAAGTGCTGTGTCGCAACTATGTCGCCGACGTCGACGTGAAAACCGGTTTCGCCACCCGGCATGGTCCAGCACGGCTGCGCAAACGCGCTTCCGTTAAACCACGTCAGCAGAAGGTGACCTTGATCGTCGATCACGATGGCGTATGCCGCTAGGCGAGTGTCGTACTCAGTGAAGTGCATCGAATGACTCGCTTCTAGCGAAGGGAGTTGTTTTTGCGCAGGGATCCAGACGCCACTCCAAGAGCAGCCATAGCTAGCCAGGCTTTGGCTGGCCAGATCGCCGCGCGCTCTGCGAAGCCGCCCCATTGCTCGCTGTTCAGCAAGAGCCCAAACGAGACTGCGCCGACGATCGAGACGGCGCCGAGCGCCATACCAATGGAACGCGCTTTTGAAGGCGGCAGCAGCCGCGCGTGCAGCACGAGCGCCAGCGGTTGGGCGATAAAGACGGGCAACGCCACAAGGGTGTGGACGACAGGATGGCTGTCGACCGGAAAGAAGCCGACCAGGATTGAGAACGAACCGGCAACAGCCCACAACCCGCCGACCACCTGGTGCTCGCGACTCACGCGATCGCGCAGAAGGCGCCATGCGCCCATGGCCTGTAGCGCCCCAAAACCGATGAAGGCAACGTTCATGGCCCACGGCGCTGACGAGTACCCCTCAAGCTCGACGCCGGGAGCGCCAGTGCCGAGTGCGCTGATGGTGTCGTCGCGGAACGAGTAGGCCACACCCAGGCCGACGCCGATGAGCACTTCGGCCGCGACGTAACCTGGTTGTAGAAGCCACGCGAGGCGCTCAAACGATGATCTAGAGGGCATCTGCGGAGGATACGGGGTCGCAGGTTGGTGATGCGTAGCCGAGGCGGTATCGTGGGCGGTCGCGTCCGTAGCCGTCAGTGGCAACCCGCAGTCGGCATACGTTGACGAACGACCTCAGCAGCATCGCAAGCACATACGTCAGTCCAAACAAGCAGGAAGATACTTCGTGGCAAACATCAAGCAGCAGATCAAGCGCGTCAAGACCAACGCGATCCGCACTGAGCGCAACCGTGCGCACAAGTCGGAACTGCGCACCTGGATCCGTAAGTTCAACGAGGCCCACACCAGTGGCGACGTTGACGCTACGCAGCAGGCGCTGCGCGATGCCTCGCGCAAGTTGGACAAGGCCGTGACCAAGGGTGTTCTGCACGCCAACAAGGCTGCCAACAAGAAGTCCGCGATGGCGAAGCAGGCTGCCAAGCTCGGCTGATTTTCCGGTGGCCTTTGGCCGCTGCGTTGACAGGGCGTTATCCCAGGTGGGGTAGCGCCCTGACACGTTTATCCATCACATACAAACACGACGCGTCACAGCTATCACGTTCGAGGGCAAGGACACCGCAACATATGAGCGAGGACACCCCAGCGCACCGGTACACCGCGGCGATGGCCGGGCAGATCGAGACCACGTGGCAGGACAAATGGGAGAGCCAGGGCACGTTCAGCTCGGCCAACCCGGCGGGTCCCTGGGCCGAGCCCGACGACCCGCGCCTTGGTGATGACCGCGGCCGCCTCATGGTCATGGACATGTTCCCCTATCCCTCGGGCACCGGCATGCACGTCGGCCACCCCTTGGGCTTTGTCTCGACCGACGTCTACTGCCGCTACCAGCGCACCATCGGCAAGAACGTGCTCTACACGATGGGCTTCGACGCGTTCGGCTTGCCCGCGGAGCAGTTCGCCGTGCAGACCGGTGCGCACCCTCGCTCGACCACCGAAGCCAACATGGCGACCTACATCAAGCAGTGGCGTCAACTCGGTTTGGGCCATGAGTCGCGGCGCCGGTTTGCCACCATTGACCCCGACTACTACCGCTGGACGCAGTGGATCTTTACCCAGATCTACAACAGTTGGTATGACGACGAGTCCGTTCGTCCCGATGGTGGCACCGGTCGTGCGCGACCGATTGCCGAGCTCATTGAGCAGTTCGACAGCGGTCGGCGAGCGACGCCTCAGGGCAGCCCGTGGGCTGGCCTGAGCAGCCTCGAGCGTGCCGACCTCTTGGACGAATACCGGTTGGCGTACGTCTCCTCAGCCCCAGTCAACTGGGCTCCGGGGCTTGGCACGGTCGTCTCGAACGAAGAAGTCACTAACGAGGGCCTGACTGAGCGCGGCGATTTTCCGGTGTTCCGGCGGAGCCTGAGCCAGTGGAAAATGCGCATCACCGCGTACGCCGACCGTTTGGTTGACGACCTGGACCGCCTCGACTGGCCTGAGCGGGTCAAAGCGATGCAGCGCAACTGGATTGGCCGATCCACCGGTGCGACGGTGACGTTCGCGACGCCACGGAGCACGGCCAATGGTGATGGCGATTGGCCCCTGCAGGTCTTCACGACTCGACCCGACACGCTCTTTGGCGCGACCTTCGCGGTCGTGGCCCCCGAGTACCCCGGTTTGGCCGAGATCGTCCCTGCTGGCGGATGGCCCTTAGACACGGACCCGGCCTGGACGGGCGGTTCAGCCGACCCACAGGCGGCCGTGGCAGCATATCAACGCGCGGCGTCGAAGAAGAGCGACCTTGAGCGTCAGACCGACACCAAAATTAAATCCGGCGTGTTTACTGGGGCGTTTGCCACCAACCCGGTCAACGGGCAGCAGGTCCCGGTGTTCGTGGCCGACTACGTGTTGATGGGTTACGGCACCGGCGCGATCATGGCCGTGCCCGGCCAGGACCAGCGTGACTGGGACTTCGCTCGCCTCTACAACCTTCCTATTGTGCGCACCGTGCAGCCAAGCGAAGATCACCCCGAGGACCAGGCGTACGTCGGCGAAGGCGTGGCGATTAACTCGGCCAACGACGAGATTGACCTCAACGGACTAGGTATCGCTGAGGCCAAGGAGCGCATCATCGCGTGGCTGGTCGAGCGCGGTAGCGGCGATGCGACCGTGACCTACCGCCTGCGCGATTGGCTGTTTAGTCGCCAGCGGTACTGGGGCGAGCCGTTCCCGATCGTCTGGGATGCCGACGGCGTGGCCCACTCGGTCCCCGACTCGATGCTGCCTATCGAGCTGCCCGAGGTGCCGGACTACAGCCCCCGCACCTTCGACCCCCAAGACGCCGGCTCGATGCCCGAGGCGCCGCTGGCCCGAGCCCACGGGTGGGTCGAGGTCGAGCTGGATCTGGGCGAAGGCGCGGGGCTACAAAAGTACCGCCGCGACACGAACACCATGCCCAACTGGGCCGGTTCGTGCTGGTATCACCTGCGTTACCTCGACCCCGCTAATGCTGAGGCGGCGGTGGACCCCGACGTCGAAAAGTACTGGATCGGGCCCCGCGATCACCCCGTTGCGGGTGCGCCCGAGGGCTCTACTGACCCCGGTGGCGTCGACCTGTACATCGGTGGCGTGGAGCATGCGGTGCTGCACCTGTTGTATTCGCGGTTCTGGCACAAGGTGCTGCACGACCTCGGGTACGTCAGCAGCGAAGAGCCGTTCCGGCGGTTGATCAACCAGGGCATGATCGAGGCGTACGTCTATCGCGATAGCCGAGGCCAGCCGGTCCCGGCCGACGAGGTTGTCGAGCACCCAGACTCTGCGGGCGGCCCGTCGGCATACACCTGGAACGACCAACCCGTCACCCAAGAGCACGGCAAGATGGGGAAGTCGCTGAAGAACGTGGTCACTCCCGACGCGATTTGCGAGCAGTACGGCGCCGACACCTTCCGGGTTTACGAGATGTCGATGGGCCCGCTGGAGCAGTACCGCCCGTGGGAAACCCGCGCAGTCGTCGGCTCGCAACGCTTCCTGCAGCGCCTGTGGCGCAACGTGATCGACGAGAACACCGGCCAGGTGTCGGTGACCGACGACGCGCTAACCGATGACCTCGCGCGTTCGTTGCACCGCACCATCGACGCTGTGCGCACCGACTACGAAGGCATCCGCTTCAACACGGCCATCGCCAAGATGATCGAGTTCAACAACGTGCTGACCAAGCTCCCCTCGGTGCCTCGCGTCGCAGTGGAGCCGTTGGTGCAGATGGTGGCTCCGGTCGCCCCGCATATGGCCGAAGAGCTATGGGCCCGCCTGGGACACGACGAGTCTCTGGCGTTTGCGCCGTTCCCCGCCGCCGACCCCACGTTGCTGGTCGACGACACAGTGACCTGCATCGTGCAGATCAAGGGCAAGGTCCGCGATCGCCTCGAAGTGCCGGTCGATATCGACGAAGCGGAGCTGCGTGAGTTGGCGTTGAGCAGCGATCGCATCCGCGACATAATCGGCACGGACGCGCCGCGCATGGTGATTGTGCGCGCTCCCAAACTCGTCAACATCGTCCCGGCTTAATCGTGTCAGGGCTCGCGGGTTCGAACGTCGCGGTGGTGACCGACTCGACCGCGAGCCTGCCCCAGGCGTGGGCTGCTGCGGCTGGCGTTGATGTGCTGCCGCTGCATGTCGTCGTGGGCCGTGAGTCGTTGGTCGAGGGTGTCCAGATCACCGGTGCCCAGGTCGCCGAGCTGCTACGCGCGGGCGAAAAAACCGTGACGACGTCGGGGCCATCCCCGGGTGAGTTTGTGGAGTTCTATCGGGATGTGGCAGTGCGGCGCGGCGTTGACCACATTGTTTCTGTGCACATCTCGGGTCGGATCAGCCGCACGATCGAGTCGGCGCAACTCGCTGCCGCGGCCGTACGAGCGGACGTAGAGGTCACCGTGATCGACTCGCGGACCCTCGGCCTCGCGATGGGGTATGCCGTCTGCTCGGGGGCCGAGGTGGCTGCTGGTGGCGCCTGCGCCGGGGATGTAGCGGCGCATATCCGTGCTGGTGTTGCCGAGTGTTCGGCCTACTTCTACGTCGACACCTTGGAGTTCTTGCGCCGAGGCGGACGCATTGGCGCGGCCTCGGCTCTGCTCGGAGGGGCGCTCGCGATCAAGCCGCTGCTGACCGTTGCCGATGGAGAAGTCAAGCCCTGGGAGCGCGTGCGAACACGGGCGAAGGCCATGGCGCGACTCAAGACTCAAACGTTGGCCGACGTCGACGCCCACCACCTCGGTGGGCGGGCGGTCAGGGTGGCCATCCATCACTGCGACGCAGCGGAGCGCGCTGAGGCTTTCGCGGCCGAAATCAGGACGGGATCGGACGCCGATTGCGCGGAGCCCTCTCAGGGGGCGGAGGCTCAGGGGAGTGGGGCAGTTGTCGTTGTCGATGTCGTCGAGCTAGGGGCAGTCACTGCGGTCCATACCGGGCCGGGCACATTGGCTGTAGTGATCGCACCGGTTGTCTTATCCACACCTAGTGAAGGTGCCCCTACCTAATCCACAGGTTGCTCAACGATGCGCCACCGAGGTCGCGCGGTTTTCTAGCCTGACGGGATGCCAGAGCCAGCCGACCGACTCGCGGATTTGCGACGCGATCTCGACGCGGCTGCGGGGCGCGGCGCGGGCCGGCATGGAGCGCCCCCTCGGTTGTTCACCCTTCCGGAGTCGCTTCGCTCAGCGGTGGTGCGGGTCAAACCGTCGGCACTCATCGGTGCAGCGGTTCTGTTGGTGCTGGTCCTGGCGATCGTCGGTGTGCGCGCGGCCTGGGCGGAGCGGGCCGCTGAGCCGGTGCCGGTGGCGACCACTCGAAGTGGCTCCGTCGGCGTCGCTGATCCGGCTGGGCAGACCGCGGTCAACGCTGGAGATTCTGAGCCGGCCACGTCGCCAGGTGAGTCGACTCTCGCCGCTCAAGAGCCAGAGATCGCTGCCACAGCATCGGGCGTACCGGCTGCAGAGCCGGTGGCGTTGTTGTACGTGCACGTCATTGGGGCGGTGCGTGAGCCCGGAGTGGTGGAGGTGCCAGCGGGCGCGCGGGTCTCCGACGTCGTCGAGGCTGCCGGAGGGTTGTCGGGAACCGCCAACCTGAGCCTGATCAACCTGGCGCGGGTCGTTGTCGATGCCGAGCGCATCTGGATCCCTGTTGAGGGTGAGGAGTTGCCGGTCGAGGTGGCGGACTCCTCACCCACCGTGTCGTCAACTCCGGGCGCGATCCCGGAGACGACCACGGGAGATGGAACGGGTGTGGGTGAAGCGGCGCCCGCGCAGATCGACCTCAATACGGCCGACTCGACGGCCCTGCAAACCCTCCCAGGCGTCGGTCCTGTCACAGCCGAATCGATCCTGACCTGGCGCACCGAGAACGGCCGGTTCAACACGATCGACGAACTCTTAGAGGTCAGCGGGATCGGCCCCCGGACTCTCGACAAACTACGTCCACGGGTGATCGTCGGTGGGCCGTGAGCCGATCGGCGACGGCGGCTACCGACGACGTCGCCGGACCAGGCAAAGGGACAGCCGCCCTCGATCTGCGGCTGATGATTCCAGCGTTGATCGGGTGGTCTGTCGTGGCCTGGCTTTCCGGCGGCCCGAGCGACAGACTCGCACTCGCGATGGCCCTCGGTGCCGTCGTCATGGTCATCGGTGGCATCAGATGCCTGCGGCGATCCAGTCGGGCTCGCGGTTCGGTCCGAATCGCGGGCACAGTGGCCCTGACCGGGGTGGCAGTGCTGGCCGTGTGCGGTAGCGCCCTGGGACAGCGAGCCATCGATCGCGCAGGACCCATCGAGTCTTTGGCCGCCGACCGTGCTGTGGTGACCCTCATGGGCACGGTCATCACACAGCCCCGGCTTGTCGTGTCGAGCGGTCGGGGCGATCAATCTTAGGTGGTGGTGACGCTGCGCGTGGACACCCTGGAAGCGCGCGGCGAGATGAGCACTCCGAGGACTCCCATTCTGGTCTTCGCCGACTCTGCATGGGCCGACATACCCTGGCGCTCGCAGATCCGTGCATCCGGGAGGTTGGACCAGCCCAAGGACAACGAAGGCAGGGCGCAGCTCTATGGCGACGTCGTGGCGGTGTTCGCACCGCACACGCCTCCGGCTCTCGAGCGGGCCCCACCGGCGCTCCTTCGCGGGACCGACGTTGTCCGCGAGCGGCTGCGGACGGCCGTTGACCCGTTGCCTGCCGACGCTCGGGGGCTGATCCCGGGATTGGTCATCGGGGACACCTCGCTCACCCCGCCCGACCTCACCGAGGCCATGCTGAACACCGGCATGAGTCACCTCTCGGCAGTCAGCGGCAGCAACGTAGCGATCGTGCTGGGTGCGGTCGTTGTCGTATGCCGTCTCGTCGGCGTCCCAAGGCGTTGGCGTGCTCCCCTGGCGGCGGTGGCCCTGTGCGGATTCGTGCTGCTGTGTAGACCAGAGCCGAGTGTTCTGCGCGCCAGCGTGATGGGTCTCATCGGCCTAGCCGGACTCAGCGCCTCCCGGAGGGCTTCTACAGTGCCTGCGCTTGCGGGTGCGGTGTTGGTGCTGCTGTGCGTAGACCCCGGCCTGGCGCGGTCGTACGGGTTTGCGCTCTCGACGCTGGCCACTTTGGGGCTAGTGGTCTTTGCGCGGCCGTGGGGTGATGCCATCGCTGCTCGCCTGCCGCGCCGGTTGGCGCTGGTGGGTGACGCCATCGCGATCCCGTTAGCGGCACAGGTGGTGTGCGCCCCGGTGATCGTGCTGCTGCAGGGCAACATCACCACCATCGCGGTGCTGGCCAACCTACTGGCAGCACCGATGGTAGCCATGACGACCATTGCGGGGATATCGGCGGCCCTGGGAGCGGCGGTGTGGCTGCCGCTGGGGACGGCGCTGAGTTGGGTGGGTGCGTTGCCTGCGCTGTGGATTGCTGGGGTGGCGCGGGCCTGTGACACCGTTTCGTGGGGCCAGTTGGAGTGGGTGGACGGCGCCGTCGGGGCGTGGCTGCTCGCAATCCTGACCGTTCTCGTTATTGCCATGGGGCCGTGGCTGCGGGATTGGGCAGCTCGCAAGCCTGGGGCGTGCGTCAGTGTGTGCGCCCTTGCCGCCTCGGTGTTGGTGCCCCTGCCCACTGGCGCATCCTGGCCCCCGCCGCAGGACTGGGTCGTGCTGGCGTGCGACGTCGGCCAGGGGGACGGTGTGCTCGTGCGGACCGGGTCGACCTCGGCCATCGTCATTGACGTAGGTGCCGAGCCCGACCCGATCGCCTCGTGCTTGGGGAACGTTGGCATCACTGATGTCGATGCAGTCATCTTGAGCCACTTCCACCGCGATCACACTGGAGGATTGGCCGGAGTGCTCGACAACGCGTCGGTGTCCGCGGCCTACATCAGCCCGGTGCGTGAGCCGATGGCCGAGGCCGACCGCACATTCGCGCTGCTCGCCGGGGCTGGAGTGCCTGCATACCCTCTGGTTGCTGGTGATCAACTCACCTGGGCCGGCGTCCAGGCAGCGGTGGTGTGGCCCCGTGCCGACCGGCCGGTCTACGGCGGATCGGTGCCGAACAACGCGAGCGTGGTGTTGGATATCGAGGCCGGCGGTATGCGCATCCTCGCGACCGGTGACATCGAGGCCGAGGCCACGTCGCAGCTGCGCACGCTCTTGCGCGGGGAGCAATTCGATGTGCTCAAGGTCGCGCACCACGGCTCAGCCGATCAGAACGCCGAATTGGTCGCCGGCCTCGGGGCCGCGCTGGCCTTGATCAGCGTTGGAGCAGACAACACGTTCGGACACCCCGCCCCGAGCGCCGTCGCCCTGCTGCGCCAAGCGGGAATGGTTGTGCGTCGCACGGATCTCGATGGCGGCATTGCCGTGATGAGTCGCGATGGCGAACTCTCCGTGGTCACGCAACGGTGAGCCGAGCGCTGCGGACTTAGCGGATTTGCCCCTGGTATGCCGACCGGCTGAGCTCTCGCGAACTCTGCTGCAGGGCCGCAATCGTCGCCTTCACGGCCGGCACCCGCCGCAGATCCGGAGTGGTCACCACGTGCACCGAACGCCGCGACGCAGGATCGATGGCTCGAATTACCACGCCATCGTGAGACACCGAGTGCAGGATCAGGGCCGGCACCAGCGCCACCCCCAACCCGGCAGCCACCAGACCGAGCACCGCGACGTAATCCTCGGTCTCGAAGGCGACATCAGGTTCAAAGCCCGCTTGGCCAGCCAGCGCAAGTAGGTGCCCGCGGCACCGGGGGCAGCCCGCGATCCACGGTTCGTCGGCCAAAGCCTCGAGCGACACCACCTCAGCATCGGCCAAACGATGCCCGGCGGGCAGTGCCACCAAGACAGGGTCGGTCAACATCTCGATGACATCGAGGCCCTGCAAGGTGTCGACGCCGCGACCGACGTCGGTGCCTTCGTAGGCAAAGGCCACCGCCAGGTCGCAGCGCCCTTCGCGCACCGCCGCCAGCGATGCCTCCGGTTCGCCTTCCGAGAACTGGATGGACACCCCTGGATGCTCACGTCGCACCTGGGCCAACGCCCGCGGCACCAACGTCGCCGACGATGACGGAAAAGCCATCAGACGCACCCGGCCAGCCTGCAACCCAGCGATCGCGGCAACCTCAGCCTCCGCGTTGTCGAGCGCAGCAAGGACGTGGACAGCATGGCGGGCCAGCACCTCGCCCGCTTGCGTCAGGCGCACATTTCGGCCCGTCCGTTCGACCAACACGGTCCCCGTCCGCTGCTCAAGGCGTCGGACCATCTGCGATATGGCCGGCTGGGTGTAGCCCAGCGACGCAGCCGCAGCGGTGTAACTGCCGTGGTCCGCGATCGCTCGCATTACTCTCATACCTGCCGCGTCAAACATGGCCACAACCATAACCGGGGATTATGCACCGAGGCGAGCGCCCCGCCTGCCTACATGCGTGGCGGAGGCGGCGGCGGGTTGTTGTTGCTCGGTGGGGGCGGCGGAGGTCCGCCCATACCCGGTGCAGGAGGCGGGCCAGCAGACATCGACAGCGACCCCAGCTGTCCCTGAGCCTTCAGCGCGTCCAGGGCAGCGAGCGCTCTAGTGTGGGCTTCGCCGTCGACAGGTTGACCGATGTGCTCGGAGTAGGTGGCCACACCCAGGTCGCGAAGCCATCGGTTGGTGTCGGTAGCTCCCGTGCCTTGGGTCGCGCCAGTGATCGCCGAATCTGCCTTTGCGGCAAGATCGTTGGCTGCTGCCTTGGCCTTATCGAGGAAGCCCATGGTGCTCCTTGTGGTGTCGCGTCGAGGTGTGGTGTCGCAACTTCAGCCTGTTGTGGCCGCCGTTCATAGAGGATAGTGACTCCCACACCATCACGAAAGGGGCACCACCGATATGACTATCCACGGCTCGCTTTTCAAGGACCACCAGGAGAATCCGTCCACAGACCCGTTCGTCTTGCAGAATAAGAAGCTCTTGAAGATCTCGATGAACTACGGCCCGGTGAACGCTAAGACCGGCTCGATGGTGGCCTATCAGGGGGACGTGAAGTTCGCGAACAAAGGATCGGGTGGTCTCAACAAACTGATCAAGTCCAAGATGACCGGGGAGGGTGTGCAGATGATGACCTGCACGGGGTCAGGGGAGCTATTCGTCGCCGCCGACGCCTCCGAGATCCAGGTCATGTACCTAGAAAACGACGAGATCTCGGTCAACGGCAACAGCATCTTGGCCTTCTCGTCCTCGATCGACTGGGACATCAAGCGCATCCAGGCTCGGGGCGGGATGATGACCGGCGGAATGTACAACGTGAGTCTTCGTGGGACGGGATACGTGGCGATCACTACCAAGGGAGACCCGGTTGCTTTCGACGTAGCGCTATCGCCGACGTTCGGGGATGCCCAAGCGGTCGTGATGTGGACCGCCGGGGTCCACATGGACATAAAGATCGACAGCGGCGGCCTCGGGTCCCTCGTGCGCGGTGGCTCGGGTGAGTTGCTGCAGATGGCCTTCACCGGCCAGGGGTATGTCGTAATTCAACCCTCCGAGGGCGTTTCCTCGGGCGGCGGCGGGCAAGCTGGGTCAGGTGGCAGTGGCGTCGGTGGCCTCTTCAGTTAGTCGTGTCTGTCCCTGACTTGTCGACCGCCTTTGCCCCCGTCAGTGGGTACCTGAACGCCTCGACCATGGGTTTGCCCCCGATTGCCGTGGTCCAGGCTATGACGGAGGGGCTGGCGCAGTGGCAGTCGGGCACCGCCTCCCCGGTCACCTATGACGTGGCCGTCGCATCCTCGCGGTCGGCCTACGCCTCGTTAGTCAACGTGCCGGTCGCCAACGTGGCCGTGGGCCCAGCAGCGTCGGTGTTTGCCGGTGTGGTGGCGGCGTCGCTGCCAAACGACGCACGAGTGCTCGCCATTGCTGACGACTTCACGTCGATGCTGTTCCCCTTCATGGTGCAAGCGCAGCGCGATCGGGGAATCACCGTCGACCTGGTGCCGCGTGGGGAACTCCCCGGCGCAATCGCCGATCGCACAGACATAGTCGTGTTCTCCTTGGCCCAAAGCAAGGACGGTGCCTTGGTTGATGTTGACGGTGTCCTCGAGGCGGCCACTCGCTGCGGGGCGCGCACCTTTTGCGACCTGACCCAGGCGGCCGGGTGGTATCCCGTCCAGGCCGCTCGCTTCGACCTGACGGTGTGCGCGGCGTACAAGTGGTTGTGTCAGCCGCGTGGCACCGCCTATTTCACCGCCACCGACGCCGAGATCCCGAACCTGACGCCGATCAACGCGGGTTGGTATGCGGGGGAGTCGGTGTGGGACTCGGTCTACGGACCCGAGATGACGATTGCCACCGATGCGCGCCGTTTTGAGGTGTCGCCGAGCTGGTTGAGTTGGGTCGGCGCTGCCGCCGCTGGCTCACTCTTTGTGCAGTCTCCCATCGAGATGTTGGGCGTCCACGGCGTCGGCCTAGCCAACGACTTCCGGGCTCGGTTGGGGCTACCAGCGGGCATCACGATTGCCTCGCGTGCGCAGGCCGTCCGCATCGCTTTCCACCTCTGGAACACCACCGCCGACGTGGACCTCGTTGAGGGCGCATTACGCTAGCGGCGTGCTGGATTCCGTGACGTTGCCACCCGCCTCGCCCGTTGACCCCCGGGCGTTTGCGCAGATCGCGGAGCTTCTTCGTGCGGGTGATGTGGCCGTCTTAACGGGGGCAGGCATGTCCACGGCAAGCGGCATTCCCGACTACCGAGGGCCGGACGGCCAGCGGCGAACCCAGCCGATGCAATATTCAGAGTTCCTGGCTGATGCTGACGGGCGGCGCCGCTACTGGGCCAGGGCGTATGCCGGGTGGAAGCGATTCGCCTCGGCTGGTCCAAACACCTCTCACCTTGCGGTCGCAGCGTTGCAGTATCGTGGCGCTCTTAGCGGGCTCATCACCCAAAATGTCGACGGACTGCACCAAGCCGCGGGCGCACTCAACGTCATCGAGCTCCATGGCAACTTGGCACGCGTGGTGTGTTTGGACTGCGAACGCCATTATCCACGGGACAAGGTCCACGGGTGGCTGCGAGCCGCCAACCCTTCTTTCACTGGCCCCGACTCTTCGCAGGAAGTCAGACCGGACGGCGACATGGTCCTGGGCGACGATGAGGTCTCTGCGTTCACGATCGCCATCTGCCCATCGTGCGGTCGCGACCGACTAAAGCCCGATGTGGTCTTCTTCGGTGGGGCCGTGGCGCGCCCTTTGGTAGACGCGTCGTTTGCGCTCGTTGAACGCTCGAGCGCATTGCTGGTGCTGGGGTCGTCGCTGCAGGTCATGAGTGGCTACCGCTTCGTGCGCCGCGCATCCGCGCTGGGATTACCGGTCGCGGTCATCACCAGGGGACCCACCCGTGGCGACAGCGAGACCACGATCCGCCTCGATGCACTTCTGGGGGATGTGCTGCCGGGCTTGGTTGAGACTCTCGGCGAACGCTGACCGCGGACATGACAGTGCCGCCCGCCGGAGGGGATGGAGTCGGCAGACGGCACTGGCTTAGGGGTAGGTCACAGACGTCGTAGGACCGCCGTCACCTTGCCGAGGATGACCGCTGCGTCGCCGTCGATCGGGTCATAGTCATCGTTGTGCGGCAGCAACCAAATCTTGTTAGCTGTGCGCTTGAACGTCTTGACAGTGGCTTCGTTAT
Source organism: Actinomycetales bacterium (assembly GCA_038256095.1). Taxonomy (GTDB): domain Bacteria; phylum Actinomycetota; class Actinomycetes; order Actinomycetales; family Dermatophilaceae; genus Ornithinicoccus. Next base: position 13,432 of record JBBSKS010000014.1, read on the forward strand.
CCAACATTGCGGCGACGATGTCGCCATTATTAGCGGACGGTTGTCGGCGAACCACGACATAGTCGCCGTCGCAGATCGCGGCGTCGACCATGGAGTCGCCTACGACGTTGAGCAGAAACAGGTCGCCGTCGCCCACGATCTGCTTGGGCAGCGGGAAGATGTCTTCGATTGCTTGCTCAGCCAGGATGGGCCCGCCTGCCGCGATCCGACCCACCACTGGGACGTAGGCCGCCTGCGGCCGCTCGTCGCCGCTTCCGGTCTCGTCATGATCCAGTTCGTGAGGGCCACCACCGCTCGATGTCCCGCCGTCGGCGCGCCCAACGGTGTCAGGCACGTGTGCATCCGTGGGCCGATCGTCGTGTCGGCGGTATCCGCGTTGGGGCTCTGTTCCTGCGGAGGGACGCACCACCTCAATAGCGCGGGGGCGATGAGGGTCGCGGCGCAAATACCCTTTGCGCTCCAGCATCTTGAGTTGGTGCGCCACCGAAGAGGGAGACGTCAAGCCCACCGCTTCCCCGATCTCACGCAAACTCGGCGGGTAGCCGCGCTGATCGACGGCATCTTGGATGACCTCGAGCACTCGTTGCTGTCGCGTGCTGAGCTCCGTCCCGTCGAAGTGGCCGGACAAATCGTGAACCTCTGCCATGTTTCCCATCCCCTCTGGATGTTTGCGCTGATCAGAGGGTCTGTCAGTGCCCTCTGGTGGACTCAGTCGCATGAACACATCGTACGGACGCTGCGTTAGCAAGCCAAACACCTGTTCGACCGGCGTGTCGCAAATATCGTACGAGCGTGCTATAAAGTGTACAAGCGTCCTATCGAACGGGTGTTTGGTTCATCACAAAGTTTCGAGCATCCCCGCACGCGAAGGAGTCGTCATGAGGGCAGCCATTGCCGAGTATCAATTCCCGACGCACCCGCAGCGCCAGCACCCGCAGCGCCACCTGACGTTGGTCCCTGAGTCTGAGTCTCAGGTGCTGAGTGCGGGCGACGCAGTGCCAGCGCTGCACATCACCCGTCGCGGTCGTCTGGCTCGCACGGTAGCCATCGCTGTGACTATTGCTGTGCTGGCAGTGGCGGCAGTCATGATGGTGTTGCCCGCGTCGGCGGCGATCGAGGTCAAGGTGCAGCGTGGGCAGACGCTGTCGGAGATCGCGGCTACTTACCTGCCCGACATGCCGCTGGATCGCGCCATCGTCATAGTCCAACTGGAAAACAATCTGAACAGCACGCAGATTCAGACCGGCCAACGACTGCTCATCCCGTAGACGGCCCGTTGCGACGTTCATCTCACAAGGTCGCGGCGCTTACTCTTCAGCGTCATCTGTTGCCGCCGGTTGCTTGACGGCTTGATGCACGACTGGCAGTTGCGACGATGAGATGAAGTACCCGGTGATATGGGGATCGAACATGAGACCGGCAATGCCTGCCGCTTCGTACTCCGCGGCGGTCTCAATGACCTCGTCAGGCCGAAGGGCGATGGCGCTGAGATGGTCTCCAGGTTCAATCATCGACTGCTCCACGGCGAAATGGCGGGCGCGTTCACTGTCAGTGAATGCCAAAAGCATCAACTGATCGTCGATATCGGCGGCTGCCGGTGATTCCTCGCCAGGCTCACCGACAGCGATAAACCACCACTGCTCAAGGCCCATCGTCACCCGCCAAAGAGCGGCCAGTCCCACCTGGTCTTCTTCGCCGGAAATGGCGTTGACTAAGCGGTCGATGTCCGACTCTGGGGAAGCCGGATTAAGGTCGGCGCTGGCGTCGGAGCCGCTGTCACGAGCGGCGGGAGCATCAGTCATGCATTCATCGTCGCTGCTCGACGCGGCCTGCGCGAATCGGGGTGTTGGACAGTTCGCATCAGGGAGCCATCCCGGCAACCAGTCCTGAGTCGCTCTCGCCGTCATTGTCTTCAGACCAGGAGTGCGGCACCGTTGCGGTGACCTTGGTCCCATCCCGGCGCTTAGTTCCAATGAGACTGTTCAGGTTGAGCAGACCCTCCAACCGCGGCCCCTGATCAGTGAGTTCAACGCGCACCGGTGCATGACCGACGACGTACTTCTCGCCGCGGACACTGAGCTCGACGTCTTCGCCCTCAAGAACCTCCAAGGTGATTGCTTCTTGGTCGACTGTGGTGACCAGCCGCGAGCCATGCCACAGCATTGGCCAACTGATCGCTTCCCACTCCATCGGGAGTCGTGGGTCGAAGGTCAGCACGCCGCGGTCATCGCGCATCCCGCCAAAGCCGCCGACCATGGCGCTCCACACTCCGCCGGTGGAGGCAATGTGCGCGCCGTCAGTGGTATTGCCGTGACGGTCATCGAGGTCAACGAAGAGCCCGGCATAGAAATAGCGCAAAGCAAGCTCGTAGTAGCCGACCTCGGCCGCGACGATGGATTGCATCACGGCAGAGAGCGTGGAGTCGCCGGTCGTGATCGGGTCGTAGTACTCGAAGTTGGCGCGCTTCTGCTCAGCGGTGAAACGTTCGCCCTGCAGATACATCGCCAGCACCACGTCGGTTTGCTTCAGAACCTGGAAGCGGTAGATCACCAGGGGGTGGTAGTGCAAAAGCAACGGACGCTTGTCGTTCGGCGTGTGCTCCAAGTCCCACATTTCACGCTCGAGGAAGTGCGAATCTTGCTGATGCACGCCCATCTGGGTGTCGAACGGGATCGACATACCCTTGGCGGCCCGACGCCACTGAGCGGCTTCATCCGGGCGGATACTCAATCGAGACACGGCCCTGGCGTAGTCGTCTGGGTTGTTCTGCTGCAGGTCGGCCAGCGTGGTTGCCGCGACGGCGAGGTTGAACTGCGCCATGACGTTAGTGAAGAGGTTGTCGTTCACGACCGTGGTGTACTCGTCCGGCCCGGTCACTCCGTGGATGTGGAAGCTGTCCTCACCGTTGTGACGCCAGAAGCCCAGGTCGGCCCAGAGCCGGGCAGTTTCCACCAGGATATCCACGCCCTCGCGGACCAAGAACTCTTGGTCGTTGGTGGCCCGAATGTACTTGATCATCGCCAGGACTACGTCCGCGTTGATGTGGTACTGCGCGGTGCCAGCAGCGAAGTATGCCGAGGCCTCTTTGCCGTTGATCGTGCGCCAGGGAAACAATGCCCCGTGCTGAGCCAACTCGGCAGCACGCTCGCGCGCCGCTGGCAGCATCTTGTGCCGGAAGCGAAGCGCATTGCGCGCTGCTTGGGGGTCGGTGTAGACGAGGAAGGGAATGACGTAGCACTCGGTATCCCAGAAGTAGTGCCCGCCGTAGCCTGAGCCGGTCATGCCCTTGGCGGGTATGCCGTGGCTCCCGGCGCGCGCGGAGGCCTGGGCGAGCTGGAAGATGTTCCACCGGATCGCTTGCTGAACCGCAGGCTGACCGACGATCGTGACGTCCGAGTTCTTCCAGTACGTGTCGAACCATCCGCGCTGCTTCGCGTGGAGGTCTGCATGTCCTTCGGCCGTGGCTCGCTTCAGCGTGCGCCAGCAGCGGTCAGACAATTCACGAACAGGCACTCCGCGCGAGGTGTGATACGCCACGTACTTCTGGAGATGGACAGGTTGGCCCTCGCGCGCGTCGATAGAAAAGACGTGCTTGGCGCGATCGTTGGTCGCTGTGAGTTCCTCGGTCCACTCGTTGTCCGTTTGGATTCGGTGGTCGGCGGCGACGGCAATGGTCATCCGGGAATCGACACAGCGGTAGCCCAGCAGGAGTCGGCTGTCCTGGGTCAGGGCGGCCTGGGGCTCGAGCACGCGGCGGTCGAAGCCCTCAGCCTTACGCGGGTCAGCGCCTTCGCCCATCGCAGCGGAACGCACGTGGTACTCATCGCCGCCGTCCTGGCGGTTTAGCAGTTGCGAGGAAATGACGATGGGAGCGTTGCCGTCGAGGAGTTCGATGTCCATCGTCATCACGGCGAGGTGGCGAGCGGTCACGCTGGCCATCCGGGTGGTGGAGACCTTGACGCGTAGCCCAGCGCTGGTGCGCCAGATCAACTCGCGGCGCAAGATGCCGTCCTTGAAGGACAGGGCGCGGCCGTAGGTTTCCAGGTCGGCGATGTCGAGCAGCAGCGGCTCGTCCTCGACGTAGATCTTGATGACCTTGGCGTCCGGCACGTTGATCAGCGTCTGGCCCACGCGCGCTAAGCCGTAGGCCTCTTCAGCGTGGTGAATCGGCCAGGTCTCGTGGAACCCGTTGACGAAGGTTCCGTGCGTGTGAGTGTCGCGGCCCTCTTCGGGGTTGCCGCGCATACCCATATATCCGTTAGCCACCGCAAAGAGCGTCTCGGTGGTGCCCAGGTCTTCGCGACTGTGGACGTCCTCGACGAGCGCCCACTCATCGACCGGGAAGCGCGAGCGATTCAACGGGTCGAGCGCCACCGGTGGCACGTGAGGGGAGGGATACTTGTGGCCCATCAGATCAACTCCGCCAGGTCGGAAACGACTACTTCTGCACCATTACTCATCAACGCGTCAGTTCCTGCTCCACGGTCCACACCCACGACGAGAGCAAACTCTCCAGAGGCCCCTGCCTGCACGCCCGAGATGGCGTCTTCAAACACGACGCATCGCCCGCTATCGATGGTCAGCTGCTGCGCGGCATACGTGTAGGTGTCCGGCGCCGGTTTGCCGGCGATGCCCTTAGCGGCGGCGACTCCGCCGTGTACGACCACGGAAAAGCGGTCCGCAATACCCGCTGCGGCGAGCACGTCCGGCGCGTTCTTCGAAGAGGAGACTACGGCCATAGCAACGCCGAGGGTCTCCAGGTGGTCAATCAATTGCAGCGAGCCGGGGTAGGGGGCGATGCCGTCCCGCGCCAGCACCGCGGTGAAGACGGCGTTCTTGCGGTTCCCCAAGGCGCAGACGGTGTCTTGGCCGGCCTCATCACTCGGGTCGCCGAAGGGCAGCTCGATCTCGCGTGAGGCCAGGAAGGAGGCGACCCCCTCATACCGCGGCTTGCCGTCGACGTAGTCGAAGTAGTCCTGGTCGCTGTAGGCCCGCTGGCCAGGAAGCTCAGCCAAGAACTCCGTGAACATCTCCGCCCAGGCGTCCATGTGTACTTCTGCAGTGGGCGTCAGCACCCCGTCGAGATCGAACAAGGCAGCGTCGTAGTCATCCCATTTCACGCAGGCAAGCCTAAGGGTCCGGCAGCGGTGCTCGTGACCCTTCGCTGACCGCTGCTGTGGATAACGCCGGGGTATGTCGCTGCGTTGCCCTAGCGTGTGGCGCATGTCGGATCTGCGAACAGAAGCGCTGGCGGCGCTGCAAGCCCTTGTCGGCTCTGTGGCTGTCGATTTCAGGGAGGGACAGTTCGAGGCGGTTGAGGCATTGGTGTCACAGCGTTCACGTGCCCTGGTGGTGCAACGGACGGGGTGGGGCAAGTCGGCGGTGTACTTCGTGTCGACGATGCTGCGCCGGGCTGAAGGCGCTGGCCCGACCATTATCGTGTCGCCGCTGCTGGCGCTGATGCGGGACCAAATTGCGGCCGCCAACCGGGCCGGGGTGCGGGCGGTCACGATGAACTCGGCCAACGCCACGCAGTGGGATGAGGTGCGTGCGGCGCTGGCCGCCGACGAGGTGGACGTGCTTCTGGTGAGCCCAGAACGGCTCAACAACCCCCGGTTCCGAGCTGAGCAACTACCCGATCTCGCGGCCCGATGCGGCCTTCTCGTGGTCGACGAAGCCCACTGCATCAGCGACTGGGGCCATGACTTCCGGCCCGATTACCGGCGCATCCGCTCACTGCTGCTCGACCTACCCGCCGGGACGCCGGTGCTGGCGACCACTGCCACGGCTAACGAGCGGGTGGTGGCCGACGTCGAGGAGCAGCTAGGGGTCGGCGGTGCCTCAGTGCTGACGATTCGGGGGCCGTTGGCTCGGGCCTCCCTGCGGTTGGGGGTGCTGCGTGCCCTGACGCCTCAGCAGCGAATTGCCTGGCTGGTGGCCCACCTAGATAACTTGCCGGGTAGCGGGATTATCTACTGCCTGACCGTCTCGGCTGCTGATGACGTCGCCGCGGCGCTGCGGTCGGTGGGTGCACGCGTGTCGGCATACACCGGGCGCACAGACCCCGAAGAGCGTGAGCGCCTTGAGGGGCAACTGCGCACCAACGAGGTGAAGGCGCTGGTGGCCACGAGTGCCCTGGGGATGGGCTTCGATAAGCCTGATCTGGGTTTCGTCATTCACCTGGGGGCACCGTCCTCTCCGGTGGCGTACTACCAACAGGTGGGCCGCGCCGGTCGTGCGACCGACCGTGCTGACGTGTTGCTGCTGCCGGGATCCGAAGACCGCGACATCTGGGCCTACTTCGCGTCGGCCTCGATGCCGAAGGCCGAACAAGCCGAGGCAGTGCTCGCCGCGTTGGCGCAATCGCCGCGCGCCTTGTCGACGCCTGCTCTGGAGACCATGGTCGACGTGCGACGCACGCGGCTGGAGTTGCTCTTGAAGGTGCTCGATGTGGACGGGGCCGTGGACAAAGTGAGCGGTGGCTGGGTCAGCACTGGCCAGCCGTGGGCCTACGACCAGGAGCGATACGCCAGGGTTGCTGCCGCGCGGGAGCGCGAAGCGGCCATGATGCTGGACTACGAACGCACAGATGAGTGCCGGATGGCGTTCCTGCAGCGCAGCCTCGACGACGACACTGCCCAGGCCTGTGGCCGGTGCGATGTGTGCACGGCACCGTGGTTCTCCGATGTCATCCCCGAAGAGGCGATGGCCGTCGCCGGGCGCAGCCTGGGCGCGGTCGGTGCGGTCATCGAGACGCGAGCGCAATGGCCCACTGGTATGCCGCGGCTCGGCGTTGAGGTCAAAGGCAAGATCAGCCAGGAGGAGCAGGCCGCACCAGGGCGGGCGTTGGCCCGCACCAGCGACCTGGCGTGGGGAGCTCGGTTGCGCACGGCCATGGCGCAGGATTTACCTGTGTCCGACGAGATGGTGAAAGCCTGTGTTCAGGTTTTGTTTCAATGGAACTGGGCCGCCCGGCCCGTTGGGATCGTCGCGATGCCTTCGCGGAGCCGCCCACAGTTGGTGGCCTCGCTGGCCGAGCAGATCTCTCGCATCGGGCGGCTACCTCTCTTGGGCACCCTCGACCTCGCGCACGGTGGGCCGCTGGGGGAGCCAGGGGGCAACAGTGCTTTCCGGCTGGCCAACGTCTGGGACCGTGTCGCCGTGGGCGAAGAGTTGGCTGGGGCCCTCGAAGCCATCCGTGGTCCTGTGCTCCTGGTGGACGATCGGGTGGACTCGCGCTGGACTATTGCTGTCGCTAGCCGTGCACTGCGCCGTTGCGGGGCACCCGCGGTCCTACCGTTCGTGCTTGCCGCGCCGGGGTAAATCAGTGCCCTGGGTGGGTCAGTTTGTGGAGGTCGAGATCCGCTGGATCAACCATGCGTCGTCGGCCCAGCGCAGTTCAACGGTGGCTGTGCGGGTAGCGGTGGGTTCGAAGGCGTTGATCTCCTGGCCGGTCGCATCGACGTTTGCGTAGGCGTTCTGGGTCAGGGCGATGGTCACGAGCGCTGCGTCCTCAGCAATCGAAGCATTGGGCTGGCCGACTTCGAGCGAGGGGCCGCTGGCTACTGCGCCACGAAGGCACTTGCGCCGTCCTCGCTTTGACGTGTGGCGTCATCAGGAAGTGTGGGTGCCCTCGGGGCTGTCGCGGGCTCGGTCGTCAGGGCGTCCACGGGTGCAGGAGGGGTGCTCGATTGCGGTGAGCCGCCGCACGCGCTCATCGTGAGTGCCGCGCAGAGAGCCAAGGCAGTCATGAGGTGCTCCATCACCGGGATCCTTCACAGGTTTGGCTCACGATTGATCCGTGGAGCGACCCGCATCGTGGCCCATCCGGGCGGCGAAGCACAACCGACGCCGCCTGGTCCATAGACGTGTTGCGCCCCCAAGGCCCCCTGACCAGCGGTGCGTCGGAGTGTCGCAGCGCGACACGCCGAGCGGTGTGGGGGCATGTTGCTTCTAGTGGCCCCTCGGCTTACTATCCCTATATCTAGTAGTTACAGCGATGTGGTTAGTCCACATGTTGTGCGCAAGTGAACGGGGTTCGCGCACACACCATCCACAGGTCATCCCCAACCGAGGAGGAGTTATGCACTGTCCGTTCTGTCGGCATACCGACTCCCGGGTCGTGGATAGCCGCGTTCAAGAAGAAGGCACCGTCATCCGGCGCCGTCGCCAGTGCCCCGAGTGCGGGCGACGGTTTGGCACCTTGGAGACGGCAACGCTCGCGGTGATCAAGCGCTCGGGCGCCACGGAGCCTTTCAGCCGCGACAAGGTGCTGGTGGGTGTGCGCAAGGCGTGCCAGGGCCGTCCGGTCACTGAGGACGACCTGCAGCGTCTGGCGCAAACGGTGGAGGAGACCATCCGGTCCCTGGGACAGGCCGAGGTCGACGCCCACGAGGTGGGTTTGGCCATCCTGACGCCCCTGCGACACCTTGACGAGGTGGCCTACCTGCGATTCGCGTCGGTCTACCAAGCTTTCGACTCGCTCAACGACTTTGAATCCGCCATCACCTTGCTCCGTGCTGAATCGGACGCCGGGTATGTCAGTGGTCACTGAAATCATCAGCATCACGTCATCACACCAACGAAACATTCATCGCCACACCGCACAAGGAGTATGGATATGACGGAGACGACCGGGGCCAAGTCCCGTTCGCGTCGCGCCAACACAGGCCTGACGATCGAGCGCATCTACACCACGCCGGGGGTTCACCCTTACGAGCAGGTGAAATGGGAAAAGCGAGATGTCATCCAGACCAACTGGAAGACCGGCTCGGTGATCTTCGAGCAGCACGGTGTCGAATACCCCGACTTCTGGTCGGTCAACGCCTCCACGATCGTCACCACGAAGTACTTCCGTGGCGCCGTGGGGACGGACGCCCGTGAGCACAGCCTCAAGCAGCTCATCGACCGCGTGGTGTTGACCTACGCCAAGGCCGGAAAAGAGCACGGCTACTTCCGCAGCGACGAAGACGCGGAGATCTTTGAGCACGAGCTGACTCACGCGCTCATTAACCAGGTCTTCAGTTTCAACTCGCCCGTCTGGTTCAACGTCGGCACGTCCAGCCCGCAGCAGGTCAGCGCGTGCTTCATCTTGTCGGTTGACGACTCCATGGACTCGATCCTGAACTGGTACCGCGAAGAGGGCTTCATCTTCAAGGGCGGCTCCGGCGCCGGGCTCAACCTCTCCCGCATCCGCTCCTCTAAGGAACTGCTGTCCTCCGGGGGCGCCGCGAGCGGTCCCGTTTCCTTCATGCGCGGCGCAGACGCGTCCGCCGGCACCATCAAGTCCGGTGGGGCCACCCGTCGTGCGGCCAAGATGGTCGTCCTCGACGTCGACCACCCGGACATCGAAGAATTCATCATGACCAAAGCCCGCGAAGAGGACAAGATCCGCGCGCTGCGCGACGCCGGGTTCGACATGGACCTCGGCGGCTCGGACATCGTCTCCGTTCAGTACCAAAACGCGAACAACTCTGTCCGCGTCAGCGACGAGTTCATGCGCGCTGTGGACGAGGATGCCGAGTTCGGTCTGCGCTCACGCAAAGATGGCTCCGTCATCGACACCGTCGACGCTCGTGAGCTCTTCGGCAAAATGGCTACCGCCGCATGGGAGTGCGCCGACCCCGGCATCCAGTACGACGACACCATCAACGACTGGCACACCACCCCCGAGACGGGCCGCATCACCGCGTCCAACCCCTGCTCGGAGTACATGTCGCTGGACAACTCCAGCTGCAACCTGGCCAGCCTCAACCTGCTGAAGTTCCTGCGCGACGACAACACCTTTGACGTCGAGACCTACCAGAAGGTTCTCGAGCTGGTCATCACCGCGATGGACATCTCGATCTGCTTCGCAGACTTCCCAACTGAGGCGATCGGCGAAACGACGCGCAATTACCGGCAGCTCGGTATCGGTTACGCCAACCTGGGTGCGCTGCTCATGGCGACCGGGCGTGGCTACGACTCCGAAGGTGGCCGCACGTTGGCCGCTGGTCTGACCTCGCTGCTGACCGGCGCTGCCTACAAGCGCTCCGCTGAGTTGGCTGGCGTCGTCGGTCCGTATGCCGGGTACGCCCGCAACGCTGACCCGCATAAGCGCGTCATGCGTAAGCACCAGGCGGCCAACGACGAGATCCGTCCGCTGCACGACATGGACACCCAGATCCACAAAGCCGCCACCAAGGCCTGGGACTCAGTCATCAAGGTGGGCGAGAAGAACGGCTACCGCAACGCGCAGGCTTCCGTGCTTGCGCCCACCGGCACCATCGGCTTCATGATGGACTGCGACACCACCGGCATCGAGCCTGACTTCTCGCTGGTCAAGTTCAAGAAGCTCGTTGGTGGCGGCTCGATGCAGATCGTCAACCAGACCATCCCGCGTGCCCTCAACATGATGGGCTACACCGACGAGACGGCCGAAGCAATCGTCGAGCACATCGCCGAGAAGGGCCATGTCATTGACGCTCCGGGTTTGAAGCCCGAGCACTACGAGGTCTTCGACTGCGCCATGGGTGCGCGCTCCATCAAGCCCATGGGCCACGTGCGAATGATGGCCGCGGCTCAGCCGTTCCTGTCCGGAGCCATCTCCAAGACGGTCAACCTGCCCGAAAGCGCGACGGTCGAGGAGATCGCCGACGTCTACGAGCAGGGCTGGAAGTTGGGTCTGAAGGCCCTCGCGGTCTACCGCGACATGTGCAAGGTCGGTCAGCCGCTGTCTGACGGCAAGAAGGAAGAGCCCAAGAAGGACGAGTCCGTGGCCGAGCCGGTTGTGGAGAAGGTCGTGGAGTACCGCCCGGTGCGCAAGCGTCTGCCCAAGCGTCGCGCCAGCCAGACCACGTCGTTCGCGGTTGGTGGAGCCGAGGGCTACCTCACCGCGGGCACGTATGACGACGGTCAGCTCGGTGAGTTGTTCCTGAAGTTCGGCAAGCAGGGCTCGACCCTGGCCGGAGTGATGGATGCCTTCTCGATCGCGGTGTCCGTTGGCCTGCAGTACGGCGTGCCGCTGGAGACCTTCGTGGAGAAGTTCACCAACCTTCGCTTCGAGCCTGCCGGTATGACGGACGACCCCGACGTGCGGATGTCGCAGTCGCTGATGGACTACGTCTTCCGCCGGTTGGCCCTGGATTACATGGACTTCGAAACCCGCTCGTTTATGGGTATTCACTCCGCGCAGGAGCGCGCTCGCCAGTTGGAGACGGGTTCCTACGCTGCGGGCGACTCCGACGAAGACGACATCGAAGAAGCGCTGGAGTCCTTCAGCCAGTCTGCGGCCCCGGCCAGCAGGCGGCACACTCCGGAGGCTTCGGAGATCCAGTCCGGTGCTGGTGCTGCCGACGTTCGCGCGGCCGAGCCAACGATCCACTCCTCGACCGAGTTGCTCGAGCAGTTGCAGGGCAAGGCTGCAGATGCCCCCATCTGTATGACGTGTGGAACCAAGATGCGTCCGGCCGGCTCCTGCTACGTCTGTGAAGGCTGCGGAAGCACCAGCGGCTGTAGCTAGATAGCGCGGGATTCCGACTCGATCGGTCGGGTTCGGCGAGTTACCGCTAACCCGAACGATCTGTCGGTGACTCTCTGGGCACCTTCACATGGTGACCAGTGGGGCCACGCAAGAGTGTGGTTTTCAGTCGCAGCAGCGAAGCGAAGTCTCGGCAGTCCTGAGAACCTGCGACGTACACGATGAGCTGCTGCCGGAGACTGAGGAGTCCCGTATAGCAAAAGGTAGTCGCTCGCGAAGCGCGAAAACTGGAAAGTTCGTTTCGAAGGCCAGTGCGGCTAGGCATCCCCGCATAACGGTTACGGAGCGAATGGGAGGCAAGCGAGGCGGCACGACATATCGCAGTGCGATCTCCGGCCGTTACGTGACTGCGGTGACCGTTCGGCGGCACCCGAGCACCACCGTCACGGAGAACGGTTAGCTAAGCGATGGATCGTGAGCCGCGGGTGCCGCGGCCCACGATCCATCGTGCTCGGCTCTCGGGGCGGTATCTGGGGCCGCCTGGGGCTTCCCTGCTTCACGAGGCCAGACAGTGCCAGCAGGCGGGTGTCGCAGTAGCTGACGCGGGCGCCAGTGATCAGCGTTACCTTCTCGGGACCGCTGGTCGCCAGAGTCTTCGGCGTCATAGATAGCGGGAACGACAGTGTGCTTGGTTAAACGATGACAGCAGTACCTGCTGCAGGTCGATGTCAGCACAAGACTCGAACAGGGTTCCCATTGTGGGCATACCAGCCTTGGGCTTGCTGTCACCTGATGCGAAATACTCGGAAAGGCGGTTCCGATTCTGACTTTCTGGCCATGCTTGGCGATGGCAGTGAATGCCCGGTCGGCCAATCTGCGTCCGCGTCGAATCTTCATCGGAACTTCTCGCTCAATGCGCATTCGCTTTAGCCAGTACCCAGTTTGTAGAGGCTGTGCACAACTGCGCTTCCCATTCATCAGCCAGCCGGGCAGCCGCGAGGACTCTTGACGGTCGACTCGATGGCAGCCATGCTCGGCCGACCTACAACAGAAGGAACATCATGGCCACAGTTACCCGCATCACGCTGCGCAACGTCACCGGTGCCTGGATTAAGGAGCAGAAAGTGCTCGTCGCTGACGGCAAGATCACCAGCTACGACGTCGTCATTGACATCACCTTCGTCCTCGACGACTGATCAGTTCGTCGGCGGGCCCACCCCGCCCAGGACGGTGACAGGGTCGCGACGTACCGTTCACGCGGTGACGACTTCGATCCAGTCCACCGACCGCCCGAGCCTGGCAACTGTGGGGGA
>JBBSKS010000015.1:0-25412 GCA_038256095.1 Actinomycetales bacterium
CAACCGGGGTTTCGCACCGTCCAGGCGACGGTTGAGCACGCGTGGGGCGTCATCCTTCGGGATCAGCCGCCGTCGCTGACCGTTGGAGGGCGCACCGATGCTGGGGTGCACGCGCGGGGCTCAGTGGCCCACTTGGATGTCGCTCGGGACCGATGGGAGGCGCTGCCCGCGCATCGGCCCCGGCGCCCTGAAGAGTCAGCGTGGGCCCGCCTGTCAGGGGTCCTGCCTGACGACATCGTGATCCGCAAGGTCAGCATCGCACCGCCCGGCTTTGATGCACGGTTCTCGGCACTGCACCGGCGGTACACCTACCGCATCTGCGACCGCCCGAGCACTGCCGATCCGCTCCGACGTTTCGACACGGTGGTGTTCAAGCAGACGCTCGACGTAGATGCCATGAACAAAGCCTCGGCGACCGTGCTGGGCTTCCATGACTTTGCGTCGTTCTGCCGACGACGAGAGGGGGCGACCACCGTCCGAACGCTGCAACAGTTCACCTGGCTCCGGGAGCCCGACGGAACCATCGTGGGCACACTGATTGCCGACGCTTTCTGTCACAGCATGGTCCGCGCCTTGGTGGGAGGAATCATCCCTGTCGGCACCGGCCGTGAACGCTTGGACTGGCCCGTGGAGGTGCTTCGCGGTCGACAGCGTCACTCGGGCGTGACTGTCATGCCCGCTTTGGGGCTATGCCTCGAAGAAATCGTCTACCCCGACGACGACCAGGTCGCCGCCCGCGCCGAAGAAGCCCGCGCCCGCCGCGACGAGTTCTTCGAAGCGGCAGGGACCTGACGAAGCCGGGGACCTAGCGCGAGCTCGTGCGGGCGAACTGTCGGATGCACAGCGGCACGAAGATCACCAGCAGCAGCGTCACGCCGATGAATACGGTGATCACGGGGTGCTGGATGGCGAACGTGTCGCGGATCAGGGTGTCTTGACTGTTTCCGAAGAGGTCGCGGGCCGCCTGCACCAGCGCGGACACTGGGTTCAAGTTCGCGAAGATCTCCAACGGACGCGGCAGGCTCTCGGCAGGCACAAACGCGTTGGAGATGAACGTAATCGGGAACAGGATCATGAACGACGCGTTGTTGATCGTCTCCGGGGTCCTCACGATCATCCCAAGGAAGGCCATCACCCAACTGAAGGCGTAGGAGAAAAGCAGCAGCAGCGCGACTCCGGCCAGGAAGGAGGGCACACCGTTGGTGAAGCGCCAACCGACAGCGAATCCGGTGAGGATCATGATGACCATCGAGATGGCGTTAAGGCAGAGATCGGAGTTGGTCCGACCGATCAACACGGCCGACGGACTCATCGGGAGGGTCCGGAACCGGTCGATCAGGCCCTCCTTGAGGTCCTGGGCCATCGCAGCGCCGGAGAAGGTCGAGCCGAACACCACGGTCTGGGCGAAGATGCCCGCCATCAAAAAGTTGGTGTAGTCGGAGCCTTCGATCGCGATGATGCCGCCGTAGACCTGACTGAAGAGCAGGACGAACATGATCGGCTGCAGCACGGCGAAGATCAGCATGTCGGGGCTGCGCTTGATCTTGGTCAGATTGCGCCAGGTGACGGTCCAGCCGTCGGCTAACCAGGTCGCAAGTGCCCCGGTGACCTCGGGCTCGTAAGGCTCATGCGAGGACTGTGTCGGTGGTGAAATTGCGGTGGTCATGCGGACATCTCCTGATCTTGCGGGTTGGTGCTGTCGTCATCTTGGTCGGTCTCGGCGCGATGGCCCGTCAGGGTAAGGAATACGTCGTCCAGGGTGGGGCGCCGCATGCCAGCGTCGTGTAGCGCGATCCCTTGACGGTCGAGACTGGCCAGGACGCTCTGCAGCGCCACGGGGCCCTCGTCCACGGTCACGTCCAGCTGCCTGCGGTCGTCGCTGACCGTGGGGTCTCCCGTGCCGTATTGGGCCAGGACCATGCGGGCTGCGTCACTGTCGCTGTCGCGGACCAGGGACACCACCACGCGGTGGCCACCGATCTGGGCCTTCAACTCATCTGAGGTGCCGGACGCGATGACTCGACCAGCGTCAATGACCGAGATGTGGTCGGCCAAGTAGTCGGCCTCCTCCAAATACTGCGTGGTCAGCAGCACCGTGGTGCCGCCCTTGACCAGATCGTTGATGGTCTCCCAGAGGCCGATCCGGCTGCGCGGGTCTAGCCCGGTGGTCGGCTCGTCCAAAAACAGGATGCGGGGGTTATTCACCAGGGCCCCTGCCAAGTCGATCCTGCGTCTCATGCCTCCAGAGAAGCCCTTGACAGGTCGTGAACCGGCTTCGGTCAGGCCGAACGCCTCGATGAGTTCCTTTGCCCGCAACCGCGACCGCTTAATGCCGAGGTGGTAGAGGCGGCCCACCATTTCCAAGTTCTCTAACCCGGTGAGGTTCTCGTCGACCGCGGCGTACTGACCAGAGGCCCCAATGATGCTGCGCACGCCCTGCGGGTTGGACAGCACGTCGATGCCGTCGACTGTCGCGGTGCCTGAGTCCGGCCGAATCAGGGTGTTGAGCACCTTGACGGTGGTGGTTTTGCCTGCACCGTTAGGGCCGAGGAGTCCCTTGACAGTGCCCTCGGGCACGCTGAGGTCCAGCCCGGACAGGGCGTGGACCGTACCGGACTTTGACGGATACGTTTTCGTCAAGCCGTGAGCTTCGATGATGGGCACGCTGGGGGTCCTTCCATAGACATGCGCGTCGAGCGGTCTCATGGTAGTTGGCGCCACCGACATGCCCTATCTGCAGGACATGCCCTACCTGGCGAGACAGTGCGCGACCTGGGATGCTCAGTGGATGGACGAGCAGGAGGCGCGAGCACGGTTGGTGGCCAAGCGAGACGAACTCATCACACAACGGGCCGTGCTGACGCGCCCCCAGCCCGATCAGGGCAGCATTAGCTTTGGCAAGAGAGTCGGCGACGGGACAGCAATGGCGGTTGATCGCCTCAGTGCGGTCACGGCTCACGACAGCCTCGGCGAAGGTTTGAAGCACGTCGAGCGGGCGATGGAAAAACTGGACGAAGGCACGTACGGCCGATGCGACGACTGCAGCGATCCCATTGGCGAGGGGCGTCTAGATGCCAGACCTGCGTCGACGCGCTGCTTGAAGCACAGTTGACAATGTACGCGTTTCCGATTGTGGCCTGCGGGAATGTGGCTTACAGTCCGAATATCTAGCGCAACGGTGCGCTAATGCAGTGCACGACACAGGGAGCCACGATGGCCTATCGACGCTTGTCTGCACTCGCCGGGGCCGCTGCCCTGGCGCTGTCCACGCTGGGCCCGTTGGTGGGCCCGGTGGTGGGTTCCGAAGCGGAAGACACGCCGCCGATCGTGACGCTTGTGGGCAGCCTTCAGGATGAGTTGGGCTGCGCCAGCGACTGGGACCCGGCGTGCATAGATACCGTCCTGCCCGCCGTTGAGGATGAGTTGGGTTCCTATGCCGGTAGTTTCGAGGTGCCGGCGGGGGAGTACCAGTACAAAGTGGCGCTGAATGGGTCGTGGGATGAGTCCTACCCCGAGGGCAACCTCCCGCTGGTGCTCGAGGGGCCAGCGACGCTGAAGTTTACTTTTAACACCGAAACGCAGCGTGCGGCTGTCGCGCCTACAGAACTGTCGGGGCCGGTCTCGGCCGACGACGCGGCAAACGCCGGAAATAGTTTGCGCGAGCCCGTCACCGGCGAGCAGTTCTACTTCGTTATGGCAGATCGTTTTGCCAACGGTGACCCCAGCAATGATCTAGGCGGGCTCGCGGGGGATCGGCTAGAAACCGGCTTTGACCCCGAGGACAAGGGTTTTTATCACGGTGGGGACTTGGCCGGGGTGATGGACAAAATGGACTACATCCAGGACTTGGGCACCACTGCCATTTGGCTCACCCCCTCGTTTAAGAACCGCCCGGTGCAGGGCACGGGAGACGATGTCAGCGCCGGCTATCACGGCTATTGGATCACCGACTTCACCCAGATCGACCCCCACCTGGGCACCAACGATGAGATGGAAGCGCTCATTGACGAGGCTCACTCCCGCGGGATGAAGGTCTACTTCGACATCATCACCAACCACACCGCCGACGTCATCGACTACGAAGAGGGCGAATACTCCTACATCGACAAAGAGACCTCGCCCTATACCGACGCTGCGGGAGAGGTCTTTGACGACAAGGACTACGCCGGGACCGATGACTTCCCCGACGTCGATCCGGCTACGTCCTTTCCTTACACCCCGTTCTTTAACACCGAAGCCGATGAGGACGTCAAGGTGCCCGCGTGGCTGAACGACCCCCGGCTCTATCACAACCGCGGTGACTCGACCTTCGCCGGTGAATCCAGCGAATACGGCGACTTCGTGGGCCTGGACGACCTATGGACCGAGCGGCCCGAGGTCACCGACGGCATGATCGACATCTACTCGACGTGGGCCCAGTTCGGGATCGACGGATTCCGGATCGACACCGTGAAGCACGTCAACACGGAGTTCTGGCAGAAGTTCAGCCCCGAGGTGTTGAAGGCGGCTCGCGAGAAGAACGAAGACTTCTTCATGTTCGGCGAGGTCTACGACGCTGATCCGACCTACCTGTCGACCTTTACCACTGAGGCCAAGATCCAGGCCGTCATCGACTTCGGCTTCCAGGCCCGCAGCATCGACTTCGCAAAGGGCGATGCCACGACGAGCCTCCGTGATTTTTATGCCCAAGACGACTACTACACGGACACCGACTCCAACGCGTATCAACTGCCGACCTTCACCGGCAATCACGACATGGGGCGCGCAGCCATGATGCTCGCCGGTCAGGGCTTTGTAGGCGATGAACTCCTCGATCGGGTCGAACTCACCAACGAGTTGATGTTCCTCACGCGCGGGCAGCCCGTGGTCTATTACGGCGACGAGCAAGGTTTCGTGGGCGCCGGCGGCGATAAAGACGCACGGCAAGACATGTTTGAAACCCAAACCCAGCAGTATGCCGATGAGCCAGTGCTCGGCGGGCCGTCGGGAGCTAAGGAGCGCTACAACCCCGAGCACCCGCTCTACCAGCAGATTGCCGACCTCGCAGCGTTGCGGGCGGCATACCCCGCGTTGGTCAACGGGGCGCAGATCCCGAGGTATGCATCCTCCTCTGATGGCGTCTTCGCCTTTAGTCGCATCGACCCCGACGAGCGACGCGAATACGTCGTCGTGGCGAATAACTCCACGCAAACCCAGACCGTATCGATCCCGACGTATCGTGCGCGGACGAAGTACGCCGGGATTTACGGCGACGATGAGGTGCTCAAGGCTGATCGCAACGCCGACCTGAGCGTCACGGTGGCCCCGCTGTCGGTCGAGGTCTACCGGGCCAAAGGCAAGGTCAAAGCCGGCAGCGAGGCCCCGGAGGTTTACCTCACCTCGCCAGCGGGAGACGCTGTCGGAGGGCGCGCCGAGATCCGCGCGGCTGTGCCCGATAACACCTTCGCGCAGGTGTCGTTCATGGTCCGCCCCCTCGGCACGCAGGAGTGGGCGCCCATTGGCACCGACGACAACGCCCCCTATCGCGTCTTCCATGACGTGAAGGACATCGCCAAGGGGACGCTGCTGGAGTACCGCACGGTGCTTAAAGACCTGAACGGCAACCTGGCCGCCGACTCCGCATACGGGATCGTGGGTGATCCAGCCGCGGGCGGTGGCGGGCCGACGGGCCCCGTCGGCCCGGTCGAGCAGCCCGACGCGGTCTCGGTGCCCGGTGACCACAACTCGGAAATGGGTTGCCCGGGGGATTGGCAGCCCGAGTGTGACGAGGCGCAGTTGAGCCTCGACGACGGCGACACGATATGGAAGGGTTCCACAGACATCTCGGCCGGAAACTACGCGTTCAAGGCCGCTATCAATAGGTCGTGGGACGAAAACTACGGCGCGGGCGGGGTCCTGGACGGCGGCAATATCTCCTACGCCGCACCCGGTGCCCCGGTGAATTTCTACTACGACCACGCTACGCACTGGGCGACCAACGACGCCATCGCCCCGATGTACACCGCGCCTGGCAGCTACCAGGACGAGCTGGGGTGTGAGGCGGAGTGGATGCCGGAGTGCATGCGCCCGTGGTTGCAAGACCCCGACGGCGATGGCACCTTCACCTGGTCGAGCACCGAGATCCCGGCTGGTAACTACGAGTTCAAGGTCGCCCACGGACTGAGTTTTGACGAAAGTTATGGGCTGGACGGCACGGTCGCCAACGTTCCGCTGTCGGTGCCCTCAGATGGCATCGTGGTCACCATCAGTTACGACCCAGTGACCCACGAGATTGGCGCCAGCACGTCCGCGCCAGGCGTGGCGCCGGACCTCAAGGCGGCCAAGGCCATCTGGCTCGCCCCGGATCTCGTTGCCGTGCCTGCCCCCGACCGCCCCGAGTTGACGTCGTGGAGATTGTATTCCGCGGCGCAGGGCGGCCTGGGCGTGGACACGCAACGGCTGACCGGTGCAGAGGCGATCCCGCTCACGCGCGACCCGGCGGGGTTCGACGACGAGGTGTTGTCGGCATACCCGCAGGTGCAGGGGTATGTCGCGTTGCGACTAGACGCACAGAGCGCTCGGCAAGCAAAGAACCTGGTCAAGGGGCAGTTGGCCGTTGCGAGCTTCGATGACCTAGGTCAGCTGACTGACGCCACCGGGGTGCAGATCCCGGTCGTGCTCGATGCGTTGTATGCCGACAAGGCCGCCGACGCGAAGCTCGGCGTGACGTGGAATGGCCGTGCGCCCCGGTTGCGCGTGTGGGCACCCACCGCCCAGGACGTGAAGCTCGTGCTCTGGGATGCCGAGGCCGCCGACGACGCCGCGGTAGAGGACGCGACGATCAAGGCGATGAACCGGCGCGGCGACGGCTCGTGGCAAGTCAAGGGCACCAAGGACTGGAAGAACAAGCGGTACGTCTACGCGGTCACGGTCTTCGTGCCGTCTACCGGCAAGATCGAAACCAACTACGTGACCGATCCCTACTCCACCGCGCTGACTCTGAACTCCACCAAGTCCGTGATCGTGGATATGGACGACTCGGCATACCAACCGGAGTTGTGGCGAAAGGCGAGCGCGCCGACGTTGGAGCAGGAAGTGGACCAGAGTATCTACGAACTACACGTCCGGGACTTCTCGTTGAACGACCCCGACGTCCCTGAAGAAATGCGAGGGTCATATTTGGCCTTCGCCGAGGACGGGTATGGCCGCCGACACCTCAAAGAACTGGCCGAGGCCGGGCTCAACACGGTGCACCTATTACCGACCTTCGACATCGCCTCCATTGAAGAGGACCCCGAAAAGCAGGCCCAGCCGGACTGTGACCTCGCCTCCTTTGCCCCCGACTCGACGGAACAGCAGGAGTGCATCGCCGCGGTGACCGACCAGGACGCCTTCAACTGGGGCTACGACCCGTGGCACTTCTCCGCGCCAGAGGGTTCCTACGCCTCCAGCGCGGCGAGCGCTGATGGCGGTGAACGGGTCGGCGAATTCCGGACGATGGTCGGCGGCCTCCATGACCTAGGGCTGCGCGTCGTGCTCGATCAGGTCTTCAACCACACTGCGGCCTCCGGTCAAGGCGACAGGTCCGTGCTCGACAAGGTCGTGCCCGGCTATTACCACCGCCTCAACGATGTCGGTGAGGTCGAGACCTCGACGTGCTGCGAGAACATCGCCACGGAGCACGCGCTCGCGCAAAAACTGATGGTCGATTCTGTCGTGATGTGGGCGCGCGACTACAAGGTCGATGGGTTTCGCTTCGACCTGATGGGCCACCACAGTCGCGCCAACATGGAAGCCGTCCGCGCAGGTCTCGACGAGCTCACTGTTCGGCGCGACGGGGTGGACGGTAGTGCGGTCACGCTCTACGGCGAGGGTTGGAACTTCGGCGAAGTGGCCGACAACGCACTCTTCACCCAGGCCACCCAAGGCCAGTTGGATGGCACCACGATTGGGACCTTCAACGACCGGATGCGAGATGCGGTCCGCGGCGGGGGCCCCTTCGATGAGGACCCCGGCACCACCGGGTTTGGCTCTGGCGGCGACAAGCCGCACGACACCGACCTGGTGCAGTTGGGGCTGATCGGCAATCTCCGAGACTTCTCGATGCGAAGCGCCGAAACGTCCGAGAAGGTGACGGGCGCCGACGTGGACTACAACGGCTCACCCGCGGGGTATGCCGAGCAACCCTGGCACGTCGTCAATTACGTCGATGCCCACGACAACGAGACGCTCTTCGACTCGTTGACGCTGAAGCTGCCCCAAGACATGGTTATGTCGGATCGGGTGCGCCTCAGCAACCTGTCGATGGCCACGGTGACGCTGGGCCAAGGGATCTCGTTTTGGCATGCCGGCTCAGATCTGCTGCGCAGCAAAAGCCTCGATCGCAACTCCTACAACAGCGGCGATTGGTTTAACTCGCTCGACTTCACCCAAACGGACAACGGCTTTGGCAGGGGTTTGCCTCCTGCGCCCGACAATGAAGACAAGTGGACGTTCATGGAGTCGAAGCTGGCGGACTCTGCCTTGAAGCCCGCTCCCGCAGACATTGAGCAGTCCTCAGATATGGCGTTGGACCTCCTTCGACTTCGCTATTCTTCGCCGCTCTTTCGCCTCGGGGACGCTGACCAGATCAAGGCCAAGGTGACGTTCCCGGTCTCGGGCACCCGATCCGGACGCCCAGACGTGATCGTGATGCATATCGATGACACGTCCGGTGTTGCGGTGGACCCCGAACGCGCTGGTCTTTTGGTTGTCTTCAACGCTTCGGCTCAAGAGGTCACTCAAGCCGTGCCGGGCCAACAGCTTCATCGGTGGAAACTGTCGAGCGTTCAGGCCCAGGGAACTGATGAGGTGGTCAAGGGCTCGCGATGGGATGCGCCGAACTCCTCGGCGGTCGTGCCTGCATACACCGTCGCGGTCTTTGAGCGTGCCGCGCTGGGCCGGCCGCCCGTGGTGCCGCCAGAGCGGCCGCGATGTGCGACGAGCGAACTCGCTGGTGGTGACTGCCCACCCCGAGGTTTAGGTGTGGGGAAGGACTAGCCGGTTCGTGGAGGTGCGTCAAGCGGGATCGCGCAGGTATAGATGACGACTCGTTTGGCGGCCGGATTGCCCTGACCGACGCGGCGGTAGCGCTGCAGGACCTCGACGAGCTCAGCGCGCAGGGCAGTGAGCTGTTCGCCGCTGACCTGCACCAGGTGATCCTCGAGCCCGGCGACCTGCCACGCCGCCGGCCACTCGTCGCGCTGCGACACCCACGACTTCGCGCGGTCGCAGAAGTGGTCGAGGTAGTCAAGAGATAGCCACTGCGCGACTGTTTTTTCGTCCTCGTCGATGGCGTCGTCACGATCAAGTCCGAGGTCCGCGGATGGGTTGTCTGTTGCCTGCCAGACCCGGCGACGGCCCTTGCTCGTGTTGCTGTCGCGGATGAGACCGACCTCGGCTAGTTGGCGCAGGTGATAACTGGTCGCGCCGCTGTTGGTGCCCAGATCGCGAGCTAAGTCGCTGGCGCTCGCGGGGCCGTGCACACGCAACTGGGCCAGCAACCGGGATCGCAGCGGATGGGCGAGCACCCGCATGGCCGCGCCAGCAGACGATGGGTCGGGCAGAGACATGCCTTCGACAGTAGGCGAACGAGGCTTGTATGCACAATAGTTGTGCATACAAGCCTCCGGGGGCCATCTACATACGACGAAATTGCCCTGCTGACCTGCGGTGATGCTGAGTTTGGGTAGCGGCCGCTAAGGGCCGTAATGTTGAGGGCTGTTCCCCCCGTTCGACTCACAAAGGTTTGCACTGTGAAAACCTATTCACCCAAGGCCAGCGAGATCACTCGCACATGGCACATCATCGACGCTTCGGACGTCGTGCTGGGACGCTTGGCGTCGCAGACCGCCATCCTGCTCCGTGGCAAGCACAAGCCCACGTATGCACCGCATATGGATGGTGGCGACTTCGTCATCATCATCAACGCCGAGAAGGTCGCACTGACCGGCTCGAAGTTGGCCAACAAGAAGTCCTACCACCACTCCGGCTACCCCGGCGGTCTGCGTGAGATGGGCTACGAGGAAATGCTGGCCAAGCACCCCACGCGTGCGGTCGAGAAGGCTATCCGCGGCATGGTCCCGAAAAACTCGTTGGGCCGTCAGCAGCTCACCAAGCTGAAGGTGTATGCCGGTGCCAGCCACCCGCACGCAGCTCAGCAGCCCGCCCCATTTGAGATCTCCCAGGTCGCGCAGTAAGGAACTTTGATGACCGTCAACGACACAGAATTCGAAGCCGACGAGGTCGAGCTCACCGAATACACCTCCGAGTCCAGCACCACCTCGGCATCCGCTGAGCGTCGCTCAGCAACCGCCCCCGGTGCTGCCACCGGCCGTCGCAAGCAGGCCATTGCCCGCGTGCGTATCGTCCCCGGCACCGGCGAGTGGAAGGTCAACGGCCGCACCCTGGCCCAGTACTTCCCCAACAAGGTCCACCAGCAGATCGTCAACGAGCCGTTGACTGTCCTGGACTTGGTCGGCGCGTATGACGTGCTCGTCCGTGTTCACGGTGGTGGCCCCTCCGGGCAGGCTGGCGCGGTCCGCCTCGGCATCGCTCGTTCCTTGAACGGAATCGACGAGGAACTGAACCGTCCGACGCTGAAGGCCGCTGGCTTGCTGACTCGTGACGCTCGCGTCCCCGA
Organism: Actinomycetales bacterium; assembly: GCA_038256095.1. GTDB lineage: Bacteria > Actinomycetota > Actinomycetes > Actinomycetales > Dermatophilaceae > Ornithinicoccus. The sequence goes on from JBBSKS010000015.1 coordinate 10,661, forward strand.
GCGCAAGAAGGCCGGTCTGAAGAAGGCCCGTAAGGCTCCTCAGTACTCCAAGCGTTGATCTAGACCATGCGCTGATCACAACAGCGCAGCTCTGGCCCCGGTCCCCTACGTGGGGGTCGGGGCTTTTGCGATGCGCCGACGGGTGCCACGCCGACCGGCTGTGCTTGCTTCGGCGCGCGGTGGTAAAGGCATGACCTTCTCCAAGTTCGGGTAGTCGGCTGTGGTGTGCGGGAAGCCCATCGCCGCGATGAAGTGCTCTTGGAACCGAGGCTCGATGGCGGTCTCGACCTTCTCAACCGTCGCCACAACGGCCTCTACTTCCTCGCGAGCGGCTCTTGAGAGTAGAGCCATCAGCGACCCGCGACCGGCCGCGTTGCCGACAGATTGCACAGCGGTGGTGTCGCAGTCGGGGATGAGGCCTAACACCATCGCGTAGACCGGATCAATATGGGAGCCAAAGGCTCCGGTGAGGCGGACTGCGTCAACCGATTCCACGCCGAGTTCGTCCATCAGGAGCCGGCAGCCTGCATACAGCGCGGCTTTGGCGAGCTGCACGGCGCGGACGTCAGCCTGAGTGACCTCGACGAGCGGGTCGTGGCAGAGGCGATAAGAGAACGTGCGGCCATTGGCCACGATGCGGTCATGGGGGACCGCGGGAGCGGTGATGGCGCCGTCGGCGGCGATGACCCCGGCGAGGAAGAGCTCGGCGATGGCCTCGATGATCCCGGAGCCGCAGATCCCGGTAATGCCTGTCCGCTGCACCGATCGAGCAAAACCGGGTTGGTCCGACCATCGGGCCGCGCCGATCACCCGGATGCGGGGCTCCAGAGTCTCCCGATCAACACGCACCCGTTCGATCGCGCCCGGTGCCGCACGTTGCCCGCTCGAAATCTGAGCGCCCTCAAACGCCGGACCCGTAGGGGAGGAGGCAGCAAGCAGGCGGACGCGGTTGCCCAGCACGATCTCGGCATTGGTGCCGACGTCGACCAACAACGTTAATGGCTCGACCCGGTGGGGTGCCTCGGCCAGGACCATGGCCGCCGCATCGGCACCGACGTGCCCGGCGATGCACGGTGGGAAGTAGACCCGAGCCCCCGCATGGACCGGCAGCGTTAGCTCGCTCGCGAGCACCGTCACCGACTCGGTGGTGGCCAGTGCGAACGGCGCCGATCCCAGCGGTGTCGGGTCCAGTCCGAGCACGAGGTGATGCATGATCGGGTTCCCGACGATGCAGACGTCGAGCACGTCGATGGACTGCATGGACGCTTGATCGCATAGCTCGGCGATCATCTCGCTGAGCGCCCCGCGCACGGCAGCGGTCAGCCGGTCATCGCCGCCGGGGTTCATCATCACGTAGGACACGCGGCTCATCAGGTCTTCGCCAAAGGCGATCTGCGGGTTCATCCGACCGGTCGAGGCCAGCACCTCCCCGGTATGCAGATCGCACAGGTGCCCCGCGAGCGTGGTCGAGCCGACGTCAAAAGCAACACCGTAGATGCGATCACGCAGACCAGGCCACGCGGCCACCACCTCACGCCCGTCGCGAACGGCAACGGTCAGGGCGCTGCGTGAATCGCCGGTCACCGCCTGCAGCGCGCGCAACACTGACCGATCAATCTTCAGTCCGCGCAGATCCCACTGCTCGTCGAGAGCAGCCGCAAGTCGCTGCACGGCGCCGGTGGCGTCGGCCATCGTTGCCCCGTCGAAGGTCACGTAGTGCAGCAGCACCATCGGGTCGATCGCAACATCGAGAGCGCCAGCGTCCTTGCGCACAACTTGCCGGTGCACCTGTGACGTCTCGGGAACATCAATGACGACATCACGGGCAATCGCCGCAGCGCACCCCAACCGCCGACCGGTATGCAGGCTGCGCGGCCCGGCATACGTCGTCTCGGTCAGCGTGGGCGCAGCAAGTCGCGTCGGGTCGCCGTCCAGCCCCGGTCGTGCCCCGACCTCGACCTGGCAGCGCCCGCAGATGCCGACCCCGCCGCAGATGGAGTCCAGGTCGACGCCCAAGGTGCGGGCGGCCTCCAACACCGTCGTCCCGGTGGGCACCACACCGCGACGGCCCGACGGCATGAAAAACACTTCAACCGACGATGATGACGTCGAATCCGACTCCGACATAGCGGTGATGTCCTAGACGGCGCTAGAGGCGCGAGCGGTTCGCCGGTTGGTGCGTCGACGGGGAGCACCGTCAACCTGCGAGTCCGGCGGGCGGTTGACGGAGATCCAGGTGCTGCAGTTGGGGTCGTTACCGGTCAGCACGTCGGCGGCCCGCAGCATTGTGCGGACCTCGGGCTCCAGCGGGTTGGTGATCGCCGACGTCAGCCCTGCACCGGCGGCCATGGCCAAGAATCCGGCGTTGATGGTGGCCCTGTTGGGCAGACCGAAGCTGATGTTGGAGGCCCCGCACGTGGTGTTGACGCCCAACTCGGACTGCAACCGGTGCACCAGCGCCAACACCTGGCGACCGGCCGAGCCGATCGCACCAATGGGCATCACCAGCGGGTCGACCACGATGTCGCAGGCCGGGATGCCGTGATCGGCTGCGCGGTTGACGATCATCCGGGCGATCTCGAAGCGCACGTTGGGGTCTTCGTTGATGCCGGTCTCGTCGTTGGTAATAGCCACGACCGCGGCGCCGTGTTTGGCCACCAGCGGCAGCACCGTCTCCAGCCGGTCGTCTTCGCCGGTGACTGAATTGACGAGCGCCTTGCCCTGATAGACCGCCAACCCGGCCTCCAGCGCAGCGACAATCGACGAATCGATCGAGAGCGGCACATCAACCACGGCCTGCACCCGCCGAATCGCCTCGGCCAGGATCGCGGGCTCGTCGGTCAGCGGGATGCCCGCATTGACGTCCAGGATCGAGGCTCCTGCAGCGACTTGGGCCAGCGCGTCGGACTCGACGCGGCTGTAGTCGCCGACCTTCATCTCCTCGGCCAGCGCTTTGCGCCCGGTGGGGTTGATCCGTTCGCCGATGATCGCGAAGGGCCGGTTGTAACCGATCACGACCTCGCGAGTCGCAGAGCTGAGGATGGTTTCGTTCACGGGTTGGCACCCTTTCGTGGGCGGTGGGCTGTGCGGGAGTCTGCGATCCGGGCTTCGAGTGCGGCATCGTCAAATTGGCGGTCGAGGTCAGCAGTGGCCGCAGCGACTTCGGCCTCGAGGTCGGGGGAGCAGCCGCTGCTCACCCGCCGCCACCCCGCAACGAAAGCGGTGGTGCCGGCTTGGCCGCGACCGACGGCCGCCCGATGGATAGCCTTCTCAAACCGAAGCGGCAGCGCAACAGTGTGTCTGCGCTCGCCATCGCGAGCCACCACCTGACCGGGTATGTCGTGCCACCAGATCACCGTGAGCTGCGGCCCAGCCTCCCTGCGCCGGGTCATGGGGGTGCAGTCATCCGGCGGCAAGGGCGTGCGGCGTGATCCCGGCGGCGGCCTTGCGGGCCGCCACCATCTCCTTGGCCATCTCTGCGGCCACGGCGGCATCACGGCAGTAGGCGTCAGCACCGACGGCCACGCTGAACTCTTCGTTGACCGGGGCGCCGCCGACCAACACGATGTAGTCGTCGCGAATGCCACGCTCCACCATGGCGTCGATAACGACCTTCATGTAGGGCATGGTCGTCGTGAGTAGCGCGGACATGCCGAGGATGTCTGGTTTGTGCTCCTCCAATGCATCGAGATAGGCCTGCGCGTCCTGGTTGATGCCGAGGTCGATCACGTCGAAGCCGGCGCCCTCCATCATCATCGCGACCAGGTTCTTGCCGATGTCGTGGATGTCGCCCTTGACGGTGCCGATCACGATGGTGCCGACGGCTTCAGCGCCGGTCTCGGCCAGCAGCGGGCGCAAAATCGCCATGCCGGCTTTCATCGCGTTGGCGGCCAGCAGCACCTCGGGCACGAACAGAATGCCGTCGCGGAAGTCCACGCCGACGATCCGCATGCCCTCGACCAGGGCTTCGTTGAGCACGCGCTGCGGTGACCACTGGCGGTCGAGAAGGATATGCGTCGCGGCGGCGATCTCTGCGTGCATGCCGTCGTAGAGGTCATCGTGCATTTGCTCGACCAGTTCGTCGGTCTCCAGCGTCGAGAGGTCTAAATCGTCGTCAGCCATGGTGCGCTCCTGCCAATTCGGTGTGGGTAATGTCTCTCATCCGCATACCGAGAATGAGCTGTTGCGGTTGACCTCCCGATTGCGGGAGAAAAACCCGAGGTTGATGTCCGTGCCGGTGTATCGACCGCTGACGTGCACGGGGTCGGCGTCGTGGTCATGGCCGCCCTCGACGGCTTCGATCAACTCAGCCATCGCGTGCCCGGCTAGCGGGGCGTTCTTGAACTGGTTGCCCGAGGAGCCGATCGCGACGTAGAAACCCCTCAGATCGGTGCGGTCGTAGATCGGGATCCAGTCGTCGGCCACGTCGTAGATGCCGACGATGCCGAGCGGTTTGTTGGGGATCTGCAGGTCAGGTATGCGGCGGGCAAGGCGCAGCGTCTGTCGCTCCCAGCCTTGCTCGGTCACGGTGTCGCGATAGTCGTCGGGTGCCTCGAGCCACTCGAGCTCGTCGCAGGCGGGCTCCAACGAGCCGATGGCCAGCATCCCGCCAGCTTCGGGCTTCATGTAGATTCCCGTGTCTTCGTCGACGAGGAGGTGGCTGATCGGCGCGCCATCACGGCGCGGCGAGGGAAGGTGGTGCACCTCTTGGCGCATCGGGCGGGTGCCGATATTCATCGAGCCGGCTAGGCCAGCCAACGTGTTGACGCGGCCAGAGTCCGGGCCAGCGACGTTGACCACGACCGGCGCGCTTAACCGCGAGCCGTCCGCCAACGTGACGCCGCTCACTCGGCCATCGGTTCGGTCGATCGCGACCACGCGGGTTTCGAACCGGAACTGCGCTCCGTGGCGTATCGCCGCGTGCGCCAGATTGCGGGCGGTGAGCTGTGGGTCGTTGACGTAGCCCGCGTCCGGCATCCAGACCGCCCCCGGCAATGGCTCGCCCGGCTCGGACCAGAACTCGTCCGAATCCACCGGCGAAGGAGGACCCATCCGGCGGCCATCGACCAGCGGCACCTTCTCTGCCAGCTCGGCAGCGTCCCAGTACTCGTAGGGAACCCCGAGGGCGTCAAAGTGCGGCTGGACCTTGCTGGCCAGCCCGTCGCCGGTGTCGAGCAGCGCCATGCCGCAGGTCACCAGCTCGACCAAAGGTGAGTCGTCGTGCTCCCCGAGGTATGCCGACCAGTTGCGCCAGTAGTGCAGTGCCTCCCAGGACATCGCCACGCCTTGCACTGTGGAGTAGCTGAACCGCACGATCGCGCTCGAGCAGCTCGTGGACCCGTATCCGGCGCTCGGCAGCGCGTCGATGCTCAGCGTGCGATGACCCCGCTGCGCCAATTCGTAGGCCACTGCGGCACCGATAACGCCGGCGCCGATGATGATGACGTCAGCGTCGGTGCCCGAAGGCGTTTCGACTTGATCGGCGATGACTGGCTACCTTTCGTGCTCACCTGCGGTCCGAGTTGCGGTAATTCCCGCTAGGCAGGAAACTATAGACAATTTCCCGTATAGCGGTAACGTATGCCTAGAAATGACTGGTGTAAAGAGTGTCGAGCGCGCAATCTCGCTGTTGAGTGAAGTGGCGCGGCGTCCATGTGGATTAGTGGAACTCGCCCAGGCCTGTGACCTGCCTACAACCACAGCGGCCAGGTTGCTGGCCACCCTTGAGGATCTCGACGCCGTCCGGCGCGACGGGGACGGTCGCTATCACGTGGGTTCGACCGTGGGCGCGATGGCCGCTGTTGAGCGCGGAGAGCCTCGGCTGCGCGATGTCGCCCAGCCCTATCTCGACGAAATGTCCGTCGCGCTCAACGAAGCGGTGTGCCTGTCTGTTGTCTCGGGAGACCTGAACGTCACCGTGGCGCAAGTCGACGTTCCTCGGCCTGTCCAAGCTGAAAACTGGGAAGGCACCCGGTGGCCGCTCGCCAACGGACCGGCGGGCTATGCGGTGGTCTCCACCTGGTCCAAGGCGAAGGCGCACGCCTTCATCACGCGCCATCCCGAGGTGGCGGGCCTCGCGGAGCTCATCGCCACCCCGCCTAAGTCAGGAGTCTGGTGGAGCGACGGCCATTACGTCGAAGGACTGACCAGCGCCACGTTCCCGGTGCGAGGGCGCGACGCCGTAGCGGTGGGAGCGTTGTATGCCTACGGGCCGTCCTACCGATTCCCGGCGACCGATACGAAATCCACCATCGAAGGTGTGCTGATCGATTGTGGCCAGCGACTATCGCAGGCCTGGCAAGCACGCACCGAGTCCACTCAAGAAGCAGGTTAAGGCACCTATGAGCATCAGCGAAGCACCCGCTACCTCGAGCGAGCAAGATCAACCTCAGGGAGGGCGGGCCGAGCGGGGACGCCGCCGCCAAAGGCCCACTGGCCCCCAAGCGCCGGCCCAGCCGCCGTTTGGCCAGCCCACCCGCAGCATTGGCCCGGTCAAGGCCGTCTCCGAAGACCAGTTGGAGTCGATCTTCGCGGCCTCATTGCGGGTGCTCGCCGAGACCGGCATTGACTTCCTGCACCCGGTGGCCCAAAAGCTGTGGGTCGAAGCGGGCGCTGACCTTCAAGGAAATCGGGTGCGTTTCGACGCCGAGCTGATCGATTCGCTGATCGCCAAAGCACCGAGCGAATTCACCCTGCACTCGCGCAACGAGGCCCACAACCTGCGCATGGGCGGTGACTCGGTGGCCTTCACCGCAGTCGCCAGCCCGCCCTACGTGGGCGACGCCGCTGGGGGCCGGCGTGAAGGCAACAAGGCCGACTTCGAGAATCTACTTCGCCTCGCCCAATCGCTCAATAGCGTCCACCTCCTCGGAGGCTACCCGGTGGAGCCGACCGACATCCACGCCTCCGTCCGTCACCTGCACGCCACCCGCTCGATGCTGACGCTGACCGACAAAGTGCCGCACACCTACAGCCTCGGCGGCATGCGCAACATCGATTGCCTCGAGATGGTCCGGATCGCCAGGGGTGTCGACGCTGCAACGCTGGACACGCAGGCCTCGGTGCACACGATCATCAATGCCAGTTCGCCGCTGCGTTACGACGAGCCGATGCTGGAAGGCATCTTGCAGTTCTCGCCGCGCAACCAGGTCGTGGTGATTACGCCGTTCACGCTCGCCGGGGCCATGGCGCCGGTGACGGTCGCTGGAGCGTTGGTGCAGCAGAACGCTGAGGCGCTCGCAGGCATCGCGTTCACGCAGCTGGTCAACCCTGGCGCGCCGGTGGTCTACGGCGGGTTCACCTCCAACGTCGACATGAAGTCGGGCTCGCCCGCTTTTGGCACGCCGGAATTTATGAAAGCCGCGCTGGTCGGTGGTCAGTTGGCCCGACGCGTCGGGGTGCCCTACCGCTCATCCAACGTCTGCGCCGCCAATGCCGTCGATGCCCAGGCGGGCTACGAGAGTTCGTTCTCACTGATGGGCGCCATCCTCGGCGGAGCCAACATGGTCATGCACGGAGCCGGCTGGATGGAGGGTGGGTTGCGAGCGTCATACGAAAAAATGATCCTCGATGCCGACCTGCTGCAGATGGTGTCGGTCTTCCTGGACCCGATCGTGGTCGACGACGCTAGCCTCGCCGTCGAGGCCATCGCCGAGGTCGGGCCTGGTGGGCACTTCTTCGGGGTGCAACACACCCAAGACCGCTTCCGCGATGCGTTCTATTCGCCGATGATCTCGGACTGGCGCAACTTCGAATCGTGGGAAGAAGCGGGCAGCCCGACGTCCGACCAGCACGCCACCCGGCTGGTCAAAGAGTTCTTGGACACCTACGAGCAGCCCCCGATGGACGACGCAATCCTCGCTGAGCTTGACGACTTCGTGGCCCGCCGGGTCAGCGAAGGCGGCGTGGCCACCGACTTCTGAGCATCGCCCCCACGGCACCAGACCCACCTACGCGTCTAAACCACTGAGCCCCAGGAGTATGGAATGAAAAGTTCTGCCCAGGTCGTCGTCATCGGCGGCGGAGTGGTCGGCGCCAGCGTGCTCTATCACCTCACCAAAGCGGGGATGACGGATGCGGTGCTGCTGGAACGCAGCGAGCTTACCTCCGGCTCCACCTGGCACGCCGCCGGCGGGATGCACACCCTCAACGGCGACCCTAACGTCGCGGCTCTGCAGAAGTACACCGTGGAGTTGTATGCCGAGATCGAGCGGATCTCGGGCGTGGACTGCGGGACTCACCTGACCGGCGGGCTCATCCTCGCCGACACCCAAGAACGGCTCGACTGGCTGCGGATGGCCCATGCGCGCAACAAGTATCTCGGCCTGGACACCGAAATGATCAGCGTCGCCGAAGCCAAGAAGTTCCTGCCGATCATGGACGAGCAGTACTTCGTCGGGGCCATGTACGACCCGTTCGAGGGCAACGTCGACCCCACTGGGGTGACCCGGGCCTACGCCCGCGCGGCCCAGATTGCCGGCGCAGAGGTGGTGCAGCACACCCGCGTGGAGTCGATCACTCCACTGCGCGACGGCTCCTGGGAGTTGGACTGTGGCGAGGCCGGGGTCATCACCTGCGAGCACTTCGTCAACGCCGGTGGGCTCTGGGCTCGCGAGGTCGGACGCATGCGCGGCCTCGAGCTGCCGGTGCTCGCGATGGAGCACCACTACTTGATCACCGAAGCCGTGCCCGAATTGGCGGGATCTCCGTTGTTCCACGCCATGGACTTCGGCGGCGAGGTCTACCTGCGCAAAGAAGGCGAAGGGCTGTTGCTGGGCACCTACGAGCCGCAGGGGGTGCCGTGGTCGCCGAAACAGACCCCTTGGGACTTCGGTCACCAACTACTGACCCCCGACCTGGACCGCATCTCGGAAAACCTCGAGCGGGCCATCGACCACTTCCCGATCTTCGGGAAGGTGGGTATCAAGTCCGTCATCAACGGGCCGTTCACCTTTGCCCCCGACGGCAACCCGCTGATCGGCCCCGTGCGCGGGCAACCCGGGCACTGGGTGGCCTGCGGCGTCATGGCCGGGCTGAGTCAAGGCGGTGGTGTCGGGCTGGCGCTCGCCAACTGGATCACCACGGGGGACCCAGGCTTCGACGTCTGGGGGATGGACGTTGCGCGCTTCGGCCCCTGGGCCACGCCCGCCTACACCAACGCCAAGGTGCGCGAAAACTACGGACGCCGCTTCCGGATTGCCTACCCCAACGAGCAGTTGCCGGCCGCTCGCAAGGTCGCGACCTCGCCGATCTACGACCGCCTTGACGCCGCGAATGCCGTGTGGGGCGTGTCGTTCGGCTTGGAGCACGCGCTGTGGTTTGCCACCGATCACGACGCGTTGACCGGCGCACCGCCCGTCGAGGAGCCCACCCTGCGTCGGTCCAACGCCTTCGATGCGGTCGCCGCAGAGTGCGCGGCCGTGCGTGAGCGCGTCGGCTTGCTGGAGACCACCAACTTCGCCAAGTACGAGTTCGCGGGACCGGGCGCTCGGGCCTTTTTGGACCGCATCATGGCAGGTGTCGTTCCGAAGCAGGGGCGCATTGCGCTGTCACCGATGCTCAACGAGCAGGGCACGGTGATCGGCGACTTCACCATCGCCGCCCTGCCGGCCGCCGGCGTCTGCGACGGGCCGGAGCGGTTGCTCGTCCTGGGCTCGGGTGCCGCCGAGGCGTATCACCAGCGATGGTTCGACAGCCACCTTCCCGGTGACGGCTCGGTTCACTACCGTGCGCTGGGAGCCAGCCTGTGCGGGTTGGCGATCGCTGGGCCGCGGGCGCGTGACGTGCTGGCGGCGCTGGCTGACGCCGACGTCTCCGGTGAGGCCTTCAAACTGCTCGACATTCGTCCCCTGAACGTGGGCAGCGTGCCAGCGATCGTTGGGCGGATCTCGTTCACGGGGGACTTGGGCTACGAGATGTGGGTCGAGCCTGCATACCTCGCGTCGTTGTTTGATCTGTTGATGGAGGCCGGTGCCGAGCACGGGATCGCCCTCTTTGGTGGGCACGCCCTGAACTCCCTGCGCCTGGAGAAGTCCTACGGGTCGTGGGCCACCGAATACCGCCCGATTTATGACCCGTATGAGGCCGGGCTGGGGATGTTTGTCCGGCCCGACAAGGGCGAGTTCATTGGCCGCGATGCGGTGTTGGCCGTTCGTGAAGCGGGCCCGAAGCGCCGGTTGTGCACCTTCGTTGTCGATGTCCCTGGCGGCGCTGATGCCGCCGACGTGATTGGGGATGAGCCGATCTCCCACGGCGGCGCCGTCATCGGGTGGGTGACCTCAGGGGGATACGCCCACCACAGCGGTGCATCGGTGGCGATGGGGTATGTCCCGGAAGCTGTCGCCGAGTACGTTGACGGGTTTGAGATCGAGATCCTGGGCGAACAGCGGTCCGCCCGGCGTCTGTCGGAGTGCCTCTTCGACCCGAACAGCGAGCGTATGCGCGGGTAGACGTCTTGTGGTTGAACTGCGCTGTACGGGTTCATTGCGGCATACTGCCCAGAGCCCTTGCGCCGGTTATTGAGCGCTCTGAGGGTCGATGAGGGCAGCCTGCGACGAGAGGACCACGACACATGGGACGACTATTTGGCACCGACGGGGTTCGGGGGTTGGCCAACAAAGACATCACGGCTGAGTTGGCGCTGAACCTCTCTGTGGCCGTGGCCCACGAGTTGAGCGGTCGGGGGACCTACGGCGGCCGACGAGCCACCGCCGTGGTCGGTCGCGACTCCCGCGCCTCCGGCGAATTTCTCGGATCTGCCGTGATGGCCGGTTTGGCCTCGGCAGGGGTGGACGTGTTGGACGCCGGGATGCTACCGACCCCAGCTATCGCGCACCTGACGATGCGACTCTCGGCCGAGATGGGGGCGATGCTCTCGGCCTCGCACAACGCCATGCCCGACAACGGCATCAAGTACTTCTCGACCGGCGGCAACAAACTGGCCGACCATATCGAAGACCGGATCACCGAGCGGATGGGCGCCGAGTGGGAACGGCCGACCGGCGCACAGGTCGGCCGCATTCAGCCGTTCCCGCAAGGTGCTGAGTTCTATATGGAGCACCTGCTGTCGTCGGTGTCGGTGCGACTCGACGGTTTGCACGTCGTCGTTGACGCTGCTCACGGCGCTGCCGCTTACGTCGGTCCGGAAGCGTTCCGTCGGGCCGGTGCCCGTGTCGACGTCATCGGCGGTGACCCGAACGGGCTCAATATCAATGACGGGTATGGGTCCACTCACCTGGATCAGTTGCAGCGGGCCGTCGTCGAGCGGGGCGCTGACTTTGGCGTTGCTCTCGACGGTGACGCGGACCGGTGTTTGGCCGTAGATGCTGACGGTCGGATCGTCGATGGGGACCAGATCATGGCGGTGCTGGCCGTTGACCAGCACGAGCGCGGCTCGTTGAAGGACGACACCTTAGTGGCGACCGTGATGTCCAACCTCGGTCTACTGCAGGCGATGGAGAAGCATGGGATCACCGTGGTGCAAACCGCCGTCGGTGACCGCTACGTGCTCGAAGAAATGCGCCGCCGCGGACTTAACCTTGGCGGTGAGCAGTCGGGCCACGTGATCATGCTCGATCACGGCACCACGGGGGACGGCGTGCTGACTGCGCTCTCGTTAGCTGCAGGCGTGGTCAATTCGGGCAAGCCGCTCTCGGTGCTGGCTGGCGTCATGAAGCGTCTCCCGCAGGTTCTGATCAACGTCAAGGGCGTCGACAAGCAGCGCGTCGAGACCGATGAGGTTTTGCAGGCCGCCATCGCCGAGGTCTCCCAGTCGATGGGCAATGGAGGCCGAGTGTTGCTGCGCAAGTCCGGAACCGAGCCGCTGGTGCGGGTCATGGTCGAGGCGCAGACCCAAGACGAAGCACAGGTGCGCGCGGATCGCCTCGCCGACGTGGTGCGCGACCGACTCGCGCTGTAGCCGAATTTCCGGAACGAAGTGTCGCGACTTACCTCCCCTTATCGCCTTCTGCGGAATGCTCTGCGAACAGGCGAGGTTGAGGTAGGGGGCTCGCTTTGGCGAGCGGCCACTATTCATCCCTCGAAAGGACCCACATGGAAACGCTGAACAAGGTTGCCTACAACGCCGAAGCCACCGCCACGGGCGGACGCGGCGGACGCAGTGTGAGCGCAGACGGCTCCGTTGACGTCGCCCTCGGCAAGCCGGGTAGCGGCAAAGCCAACCCGGAGACGCTGTTCGCTGCCGGTTACGCCGCGTGCTTCGGTGGGGCACTCGCCAAGGTCTCCGAAATGGAAGGCGTTGACGCCAGCGAGTCCACCGTGACCGCAGACGTGAAGTTCGGCGAGACCGACACCGGTTTCGGCCTATCCGTCGACCTGGTCGCCACGGTGCCCGGTGTCGATGACGCCAAGGCCCAGGAGCTCACCGACAAAGCGCACCAGATGTGCCCGTACAGCAAGGCAACGCGCGGCAACATCGAAGTCAGCGTCACCGGTAAGGGCGCCTGAACACGTTCACGCCTGAAGCGATCGTGAGGGCTGCTGCTTAGACCAGCCTGGTTGCCGTATGCATCAGCACGGGCTTGCCCGACTGGATCGTCGAGAGGAACCTCAGACGATCTGGTTGAGCAGGCCCGTGTCTACGTCGAAGAGGAAACCGGCGACCTGCACGTCGTCGGGAATCAGCGGGTGCGAGCGCACGCGGGCCACATCTTCAGCCAACGCTCGGTGTTGATCGTCAACGACGTGGAACCGCTGCCAAATGGCGTCTTGCCCCGAGGAAGCCGAGATGCGCTGACGGAGCTCCGACTCGCTTGCGGAGGCCATCGCGCACCGCGTGTGGGGGGCGATGACAACGCGCTTGACGCCGAGTAGGTGTGCCCCAAGCACGAGTGCCTCCAGGGCCGCGTCGGTCACGCGACCGCCCGGGTTGCGGAAAATTTTGGCGTCTCCGTGCGATAGGCCGACCATCCGCAAGGGGTCGATGCGGGAGTCCATGCAGGTCACGATAGCCACACCGGCGTGCGCGATGCCGTCGAACCCGCCGAGATCGAAGTTGTCGGCAAATGCCTTGTTGGCGGCGATCAGGTCGTCGAACGCGCCGGGGCCAGCGTTGTTGGTGGGGGGCTCGCTCATGAATCGGAATCCATATCTGGTCGAGTGGTGATGGTCATTGCGATAGGCGTCATAACGTCGGCGAAAAAGTCGTTGCCTTTGTCGTCAACGACGATAAATGCTGGGAAGTCGCGCACTTCAATTTTCCAGACGGCTTCCATGCCGAGTTCTTCGTACTCCAGCACCTCAACTGAGGTGATGCAGTCTTGCGCCAGCCGGGCGGCTGGTCCTCCGATTGATCCGAGGTAGAAGCCGCCGTGATCTTTGCACGAGGCCGTCACTTGGGCGGATCGGTTGCCTTTGGCCAACATCACCAGCGAGCCACCAGCGGCCTGGAACTGTTTGACGTAGGAATCCATCCGGCCCGCTGTGGTGGGGCCGAATGACCCTGACGCCATACCTTTTGGTGTTTTAGCGGGCCCGGCGTAATAGACCGGGTGGTCGCGCAGGTAGTCGGGCATGTCCTCGCCGGCGTCGAGGCGTTCTTTGATCTTGGCGTGGGCGAGGTCGCGCGCCACCACAACGGTGCCGTTCAGCGACACCCTGGTCTTGACGGGGTGCTTGGACAGCTCGGCCAACACCGAATCCATCGACTGATTCAGGTCGATCGGGACGGCGGAGCGGGCGCCGGTGCCGGAGACTCCCTGAGTCTCCTCATCCAGTTCGTTATCGACCTGCTCGGGCATGAATCGCGCCGGATCGGTCTCGAGTTGCTCGATGAAGACGCCCTCGGGGGTGATCTTCGCCAGTGCTTGCCGGTCTGCCGAGCACGACACCGCAATGGCCACGGGCAGCGAAGCACCATGCCGGGGTAGTCGGATGACACGGACGTCGTGACAGAAGTACTTGCCGCCGAACTGCGCCCCAATGCCGAAATTGCGGGTCAAGTCGAGGACCTGCTCCTCGAGCTCGGGGTCGCGGATCGCGTGGCCAGACATCGATCCTTGAGTGGGCAGCGTGTCCAGGTAACGCGCGGAGGCATATTTCGCGGTTTTGAGCGCGAACTCCGCGGAGGTGCCGCCAAGCACGATCGCCAAGTGATACGGCGGGCAGGCTGAGGTGCCCAGCGACCGCAACTTCTCGTCGAGCCACTCCATCAAGCGCTCCGGGTTGAGCAACGCTTTCGTTTCTTGGAACAGGAACGACTTATTGGCCGATCCGCCACCTTTGGCCATGAACAAGAACTTGTAGGTGGTCTCGTGCCCGGGCTCGGTGTCGGCGTAGATTTCGACTTGAGCAGGCAGGTTAGAACCGGTGTTCTTCTCTTCCCAGGTGGTGATCGGGGCCATCTGTGAGTAGCGCAAATTGAGTCTGGTGTACGCGTCGAAGACACCCCGCGAGATCGCCTCCTCATCCGGCCCAGGGGTGAGCACGCGCTGACCTCGCTTGCCCATGGCAATGGCGGTGCCGGTGTCTTGGCACATGGGCAGCACGCCACCAGCCGCGATGTTGGCGTTCTTGAGCAGGTCCAAGGCCACGAACTTGTCGTTCGTGCTGGCCTCCGGGTCGTCCATAATCTTCGCCAATTGCGCCAGGTGCCCGGGGCGCAGATAGTGCGCAATGTCGTGCATCGCCGTCTCGGTCAGCAGGCGCAGAGCCTCGGGATCGACCTGCAGGAAGTCGAGCCCGTCTGGGCCCTTAACGACCCTGACGCCTTCGGTGGTGAGCAGACGGTATGACG
>JBBSKS010000016.1:0-23309 GCA_038256095.1 Actinomycetales bacterium
CCGGACTCTCCTCTGGTGGAGCAGGTCGTAGGTCGGGCGGCAGGCCCGCGCGACCGCCGCATCGTGGTCGGACAGGGTGATGTCGCGAGGCTCGTGGGCGGCAAAACCGGTCGAGGCGTGCACAGATTCGTACCAATACCGAGCCCAGACGCCATCACTGGAGCGCGGGCCTGCGGGCCACGACAGCATCGCGTCGGTGAAGTCGAGTCTAAGCCAGTCGCAGATCCAACCCAGGTATGCCGCCGGGGCGCCTAAAAAGTCGCCTGCGTCGATGACGGGCACGTCCATCCCGGCTCGCTGCCACTGATCCCACAACCGCGACTGCTGAGGTATGCCGATGTCGTCAGGCTCGCAGGACTCTCTTGATCGCACGTAGGAGGCCACCACCTGCCGGGGGTCGCGGATCAGCACAATGTTGCGGAAGGCGTGGGTCCAGGCAAGGTCGTCGTCGGGCAGCATGTGGTGACTCATGTGCTTGGTGTACGCGACGCTGATGCCTGCCCCCGCCGGGGCGCTCAGCTCGTCAACGACGGCACCAAAATCGGTCGGCTGGGCGGCGATGACCTCGTCGCGACCCGGATGATCGAGACCCGTCCGCGCCAGGTATGCCGCATAGAAGGGTTCATCGACCACGCTGGTGTCGGGGCGGTTCTCCCACGAACGCATCATGGCGGTCGAGATGTTACGCGGCCCCGACCACATCGCCACGCGGGTGACCGGATGCTCTGCCGGTGACTGGCTGGCTGCGTTCATGCGGACTCGTCCGAGGTGGCCTTCGAGGGTGACGCCGCGTTGGTGAGTCGGGCGACGTCGGCGGCGGCGTGCTCGGCATACATCTCCTGCAACCGTGCGACCATCGGCCCCCGCTTGCCAGACCCGATCGCGCGCCCATCCACCATCGTCACCGGCACGACCCCAGCGAAGGTGCCGGTGACGAAGGCCTCTCCTGCGCTGTAGACCTCAGTCAACGAAAACGTGCGCTCGCGTGCGGGTATGCCGGCTCCTCGGCATACTGCAAGGACGTTGGCGCGGGTGATGCCATGCAGGCAATAACGCCCATCGGAGGTCCAGACCTCATCGACCTTGCCGCCCGCGTCGTCGTCCCGAGCCACCACGATGAAGAAGTGGGTGCTGTTGCAGGTCGCGACGAAGCCGTCGGGGTCGAGCATCAACGCCTCGTCGGCGCCCGCGTTTGCGGCCTGGATGCACGCTTGAATGTCGTTGAGTTTGCTGTGGGCGTTCAGGCGGGGGTCCAACGTGTCGGGGTGGGCGCGGCGAACGTGGGTGGTGAAGAGTGTGATGCCGCGCTCGACGGTGGCCGGCAACGCTTCCTTGTGCTCGGCGATGATGACGACCGTGGCGGGCCCGGCGCTCGCCCGAGGGTCTTGGTAGGGCGTCGATTTAGGGCCGCGCGTCACCATGAGGCGGATGTGGACTCCGTCGTGCATGTCGTTAGCCGCCAGGGTTTCGTAGATCGCCGCGGTCATCTCCTCGCGACTCATCCCGATGTCGAGCATCAGGGCCGTGGCGCCCTGCCACAGCCGGTCTAGGTGTTGCTCGACGAAGTGCGGATGGCCTCCATGGACTCGCAACCCTTCCCAGACGCCGTCGCCGAGGATGAAGCCCGCGTCAAAGACCGAAACGACGGCCTTGTCGCGCGGCAACAGATCTCCGTTGACCCAGATCTTGATGGCAGCGTTGCGTGGATCGTCTTCGTAACTGTGGGTCCCGTGAGCCATGCTCAGAACCCTAGCCAGTGGCGGCAACGTTGGCGCTTGTCCGCGCTTTGAGAATCGGTCCGATCCAGGATGTGGGCTTGCTCGACTCGGCTGTGGGACGTCCCCGCTCTAGTGCTTTCGGAGAAGATGCATACCCCACCCTGGCGGGCAAAGCGGCAGCGCTCCTGCATTCGTTGACCCAGAACCACCCGCCTATCGAGGGCAACAAGCGCCTCGCTTGGCTAGCGACCCTCGTCGTTATAGACCTGAATGGTCCTGAGCCTGGGCTTTCTGAGGACGACGCGTTCTCGTGAGTCATGAAGGTCGCGGAGGGATCGCTGGGAGTCCCTGAGATAGCGCTCGCTCTGAGCCTCATTGAAGTCGCCCGCTGATCTGATCTGTCGGCGCTCGCCGCTACGGTGGCTGTTGTGGGGATAACGGTGCGCGCGACGAGTTGGGCGCGTGAAGCCAGCGACCAGCAGATCAGTGCTGTGGTGGGTCACGCCTCGATGGCCCGTGGGCGGCGGTATGCCGACTCCGGGGCGATCCAGACCCTGGTCGAGCGCGCCGATGGCCAGGTATTGCTCGGCACCGTCACCGGGAGTGGACGCAGCCTCTACCAAACGATCGTCGAGGTCTTTAAGGCCAACCCCCGCCAACTGTTTACCGGTCGGTGCAGCTGTCCGATGACCTACAACTGCAAGCACGTCGCCGCGGTGGTGCTCGTGGCCCGTGACGCCGCCATACAGCGCACGCCGGTTGCTGATTGGGAAGAGACGCTGCGACCCCTCGTCGGTGCCCAGATGACCGAAACCGCCACCGACCTGCCGGTGGCCGCCTTCGAGGTGAACCTGGTGCCAGGTCAGCCCCGCTCTCGTGGGGCCACTGCGGAGCGCGTCGAGTTGCGCCCTCTCAGACAGGGACGGACCAAGCGGTGGGTGCGCACCGGCGCGAGCTGGACCGACCTGGGCAGCCCCTGGGGCAGGGGAGCGGTGCGCCCGGATCACCAGGCGCTCATCGCCGACGTCTTGACGCTGTTTCGTGGCACCGCCTCCGGCCAGCACTACGGCTTCAGCAACCCCACCGTCCATCTCGAGGACCTCGGGCCCGGCGTGTGGCCGCTGCTACGGCGCGCACTCGTGCTGGGTATGCCGATTGTCCCCGGCTCGGAGGTCGCGCGAGTGAGCCTGCACGAGGGCACGGCTCATCTAGCGCTCGACGTCAGCCGGGCCGACGACGGCGGGTTGGTCGTGTGCTCTCAGATCCTGGCGAAGGACGAGCCGATCGAGGGCGCTGTGCTCGTGCTGGGGTCGCCCGCCCACGGGGTTGCGGTGTTGGACGACGAAGGGTGCCTGAATCTCGTGGCTTTAGCGGACCCACCGGCCGAGGCACTCGCGGCAGTCGTGGCCGCCGACCGGCCGATCCGTGTGCCTGCGGCCGATGCGCAACGCTTCCTTGACCTGTATTACCCGGTATTGTCCCGCCAGGTCGCGATTGGCTCCGCCGACGCAAGCGTGGTGCTGGCCGAGGCCGTGCCACCGCGGCTTGAACTGACCGCGGGTTTCCAAGAGGGTCACCGGTGCAGCCTCGAGTGGGGCTTCGTCTACGGCGGAACGGTGAGCGAGGACCAGGAAGCCGAAGCTGTGCCCGTGAGCACGGGAACCCGGGTCGGTTTGGACTATGCCGTCTACGATCCGCCTCGCGATCTGGAGGTTGAGCAGGCGCTGCTGGGCAGCCTGGTCGAGCTGCAACGTATGCCGGTGCTCCAGCACCGTGCCGCGTCCGGAGGTCTGCATCCGGTCGCCAGCCTCACCCTGACCGGCCTGGCGACCGCGACCTTTGCCGCCGAGGTGTTGCCGCTGCTGCTCCAGCGCAGCGACGTGGTGGTGACCGTTGCCGGCGAGCCTGCGGCATACGTCGAAGCCGACACCGCGCCAGTCGTGCACCTGCAGACCGTGGACGGCCCGCACGGCGAGCAGCAGAGCGACTGGTTCGACTTGCACGTCACCGTCAGCATCGCCGGTGAGAGCGTGCCGTTCGCCCCGTTGTTTTCGGCGCTGACCACGGGGGAGGACGTCATGTTGTTGGACTCGGGCACCTGGTTCACCCTTGATCGGCCCGAGTTGGCGTCGCTGCGCACCCTGATCGACGAAGCCCGCGAGCTCAGCGACCCCGGCTCGGACACGTTGCGGGTGAGTCGATATCAGGTCAGTTTGTGGGAAGAGTTGATGGCCCTCGGGGTCGTCGATGAGCAAAGCGAACGCTGGAGCCGAGCCGTCGACGCGATGCTGGGCCTGGGGCAGGCCGAGCCGCCACAGGTCCCGGAGGCGCTGGCCGCGACGTTGCGGCCGTATCAAAGCGAGGGTTTCGCCTGGCTGTGCGCCTTGTGGGACGCGGGCCTTGGCGGCGTGTTGGCCGACGACATGGGGCTCGGCAAAACCGTGCAGACTTTGGCGCTGATGCTGCGCGCCCAGGAGCTGGGCCAACTGGAGCAGCCGATCTTGGTGGTCGCGCCGACCAGTGTGGTGGGCACGTGGGTTGACGAAGCCGCCAAGTTCGCCCCCGGACTGGTGGTGGTCCCGATCACCTCAACCGACAAGCGACGCGGCCACACCGTCGAAGAGGCCGCGACCGGCGCTGACGTGGTGGTCACGTCCTACACCTTGCTGCGACTCGAAGACACGGCATACGCACGGGTGGCCTGGTCGGGCGTAGTGCTGGATGAGGCGCAGTTCGTGAAGAATCACCGCTCCAAGACCTATAGCGCCGTCCGCCGCCTCGGGGCACCGTTCACCCTCGCCATCACCGGCACGCCGTTGGAAAACTCGCTCATGGACCTCTGGTCGATGCTCTCGCTTTCTGCGCCGGGCCTCTTCCCCAAGCCGGAGGTCTTCGCCCAGCGATACCGCAAACCCATCGAGAGCGGCGAGGCACCGGAGCAACTCGCGGTCCTGCGCAAACGCATACGACCCTTTATGGTGCGCCGCACCAAAGGCGACGTGGCCCCCGAGTTGCCGCCCAAGCAAGAGCAGACGCTGCACATCGAGCTCAGCGCAGCGCATCGGCGGATCTATCAACAGCACCTGCAGCGCGAACGGCAACGAGTGCTGGGGCTGCTGGACGACATGGATCGCAACCGAGTGGCGATCTTTCGGGCGCTCACCGCGCTGCGGCAGATGGCCCTCGACCCGTCCTTGGTCGATGCGGCGTATGCAGGCAAGGCGACGTCGGCGAAGATCGACGCGCTCCTGGAGCAAGTCCAAGAACTGGCCGCCGAAGGACACCGCGCCTTGGTGTTCAGCTCCTTCACAGGGTTCCTAGCGTTGGTGCGCGCGAGGCTGGACGAGGCCGGCATCGGTTACAGCTATCTCGACGGCCGCACCCGCAATCGACCCGAGCGCATCAAGGGCTTCCGTGAGGGCAACGACCCGGTGTTCTTGATCAGTCTCAAGGCGGGCGGTTTCGGGTTGACGCTGACCGAGGCCGATTACGTCTTCGTGCTCGACCCCTGGTGGAACCCTGCCGCGGAGTCCCAGGCCATAGACCGCACCCACCGCATCGGCCAGACCCGATCGGTCATGGTCTATCGGATGGTGTCGGCCGACACCATCGAGGACAAAGTCGTGGCGTTGCAGGAGCGCAAACGCGAGCTGTTTGCGACCGTCATTGACGACGGGGAGTTCACCTCCGGGGCGATGACGCCCGACGACATCCGGAGCTTGCTCGACGATTAGAGGTTTTAGTGAACGATCATGACCGGTTTCGACGTCTGATGCAGCACGTTCCGGGCTGTGGACCCCAGCAGAGCTCCGGCCAGCCCCCCGTGCCCACGCGACCCCAGCACCAGCATGGCCGCGTTGGGGTCGGCCTGCATCACGGCGTCTTCGGGGCGCCCTTCGATGACGATGCCCAGGGCGTGCGGGACCGTCTGCTGGGCAGTGCGGAGGCTGGCCTGATTCGTTAGCGTGGCTGTGCCGATCCGTTCCTCGGTGAAGGCTTCGAGGGAGGCAAACCCGGGAGGCGGCCGGCCCCAAGGCATGTCAGGCGCCGGGCAGGCGGTGACCACTAGCAAAGGGGCGTTCCACCGGGCAGCGAGGTCGGCTGCGGCCGCCACCGCCCGATCGGAACTCTGCGAGCCATCGCTGCCGACAACGATGGCATGGTCGGCTCCGGGCAAGGGGGCCTCCGCGTCGCGCACCACAATGACGGGGCACCGGGCGTGCCCGCTGAGCGCATAAGCGGTCGAGCCCAGCATGACCGATCCGACTCGGCCGCGACCATGACTGCCCACCACCACGAGCGAGGCATTGCGGGAGGCTTTGTCCAAGGCAACCGTCGGGCTATCGAGGGACGCGGTAGTGGATATCGGCACGTGCGGATGGGTTGCCTCGAGACGTTGCGCACCCTCGCGGGCGATCTCTTCAGCAAAGGTTTGCT
Organism: Actinomycetales bacterium; assembly: GCA_038256095.1. GTDB lineage: Bacteria > Actinomycetota > Actinomycetes > Actinomycetales > Dermatophilaceae > Ornithinicoccus. The sequence goes on from JBBSKS010000016.1 coordinate 6,156, forward strand.
CTTCGATCGAAGGCCACAGCCCGTAGGACGCCGTCGATGCGTATGCGATGAGCTGGGGCTGCGCCGCAAACACCACGTTGACTTCAGCTCCCTCGCTGTCGGCGATGGAACCCGCCCAGTGCAGGGCTGCATGTGCGGTGTCCGACGTGTCGTAGCCGACGACGATCGGTCGGTGTTCGGTCTGGGTGGTCATGGCTACTCCTGCCGTCGATCGGGGCGCGTGGGCGGTGGCCCATAGGCCAACTGTTCCCTCGCGTTCGCCGGTAGGACAGAGTCCAAGGTCCCGGTCTCTTTCGTTGGCTTACGCCGCTAGCCTGGCTGAGCATGGACGAGTCGTCGCGGGTGCACACGCTGCTCCACGTGGTGCACGAGTTGACCAAGGTCGATCATTCGGCTCCCACCGGCGATGCCCCCACGGATCTGGACCGGTGCTTCGGCACACCGTGGACTTGGCCTGCGAGGTGAGCCCAAGTTTGTGGGATTTCCGCCGGGGCACCCCGTGAATGCAGGTGCTCGAAGGGCTGGGCGCGACCATCGACCGAGTGGTGGCGGTGGGTGTCTGCGAGCACTTCCGCGAACCTGGCTCCGCGACGGCTCCGCTCCTGCAGAGCCAGACCGGCCCACTGCATACCATTGTGGACCAGGTGCCCTTGGACGATGATCGGCAAGTCCTTCTCATCGATCGGCGGAGAGTCACGACGCGATGACCAAAGTGGGAGACCGTGAGCGCATTGCCCACGACTTGCGCGATCTAGTCATCCAGTGCACCTATGCAGCCGGTCTGACGCTTCAGGGGGCAGCGAGGCTCAACGCGTCGCCAGATGTTGGCGCGCGGTGGATGAAGCCCTGTCCAACGTTGCGCGGCACGCGCTGGCCACGTCGGTGCAGCTTGAGGTCATCGTGGATGCCGAAGCCATCACTTTGGCGGTGGCAGACGACGGCATTGGGTTGACCGAGAACGTGGTGGGCAGCGGGTTGAGCAACGTGCGCCTGCGGGCGAAGCAACGCCGAGGGTCAATGGACCTCATTGCCCATGCTCCCTGCGGGACGGTGCTGAGGTGGCAGGTTCCGATACGCCCCTGAAGCGGCACGTGAACTCATCCAGCCCACGCATCGGACCTGCTCACCGACAGTGAGTCGACCAGGACACCCACTGTTGACCGGCCAGCTTTGCCGAGGCCGAAGGTCTTGACGCGCTGAGCAGGGCCGATGGTCCCGAGGTCGAGGAGACCGAAGTCCTCATTACGTGGGGTGATCCGGGTCGTCAAAGAGGTGCGTGCCCAGCACGGCAGCTTGGGTCCGTCGTTGCAGGCCGAGTTTGGCGAGGACCACCGATACGTAGTTTTTGATGGTTTTCTCGGCCAGGTGAAGCCGGTCGCCGATCTGGCGGTTGGTCAGACCCTCGGTGATCAGCGAGAGCACCCGCTGCTCTTGCGGTGTCAGCAGGTCGAGTTGGCGTTGCCGTGGGTCGCCGCGCCGCAGCCGATCCATCGCCCGGGCGGTGGCGGCAGGGTCGAGCAAGGACCGTCCGGCGGCGACGAGCCGGATGCCATCGATCAGCCCCGACCCGCTGATCTGCTTCAGCACGAACCCCGCCGCCCCGGCCATGATGGCCGCGATGAGCGCGTCTTCGTCGTCGTAGGAGGTAAGGATCACGGCGTGGACGTCGGGCGCTAGGGCCCGGACCTCACGGCATACCTCGATGCCGGACCCGTCCGGAAGCCGGGCATCGAGCACGGCGACGTCCGGGCGCAGCGCGAGAATCTCTTGTAGGGCCAGGGCAGCAGTCCCGGCCTCGCCCACAATCTCTACGTCGGTCTCGGCGCTCAGCAAATCGCGCAAGCCCCGACGCACTAACTCGTGATCGTCGAGCAGATAGACCCGAATCATCTCGCCGCTCTCCACCATCCCGCGACCGTACCCGTGGCGCGGGCAGGCTGCCCAGGGTCTTTGTGCCCTAGGCCGCCAGCGATGTTCAGCGCAGTGGGTTGAAGGGGGCCAACTCGGGGGCCACGTTCCCGGTGACGATGGTCTCGGCGAGGTAGCGGCCCGTGGCTGGGCCCAGCGTGATGCCCCACATCCCGTGCCCGCCCGCCGCAAAGACACGGGGCGACTCTGTGGCACCAATCAGCGGAAGACCGTCAGTGGTGACCGGGCGCGAGCCGACCCACTCCTCACGACGCGAGTCCATGTCGGCGCCGGCCAGCAAAGGCTGCGCGGACTCCGCGATGGCTTTGATCCGACGCTGAGGCGCGAGTCTCCACGATCATCGGGCGACGAGTTCCCGAAGCCCTGCTTGCGGCATACCGGTCCGAAGGGGTTTTTCGCCGCTTGGCGACCTCGGCTGACCCCTTCCTGGTGCCGCCGGCCAAGACGGGGGTCGCCACGGCTAGGTATGTCGTCCCGGTGCGGGCCGGAGGTGAGTGGCTCGGGTCGATCTGGGTGGTGATCGATGCGCCCCCAGCGTTGGCGATCGTCGATGAACTCATCAGCACCGCGTCAGTGGTTGCGCTGCACCTCTTGCGGCTGCGCTCGCGCACCGATATATCGCAACGGGTGATCCGCGAGCGGTTGCGCCAAGCTCTGACCGGAGCGACGAACGACGCCCACCGTTGGCTTCCGCCAGGGCCCTGGCGAGTGGTGGCGCTGGGACCCGGCACGGGGCTGGAGCTCTGGGAGTCGCTGCTGCGTCGCCGGGGTTGGACGCGGCCGTTGCTGGTGGACATCGAATGCCGGGACTACGCCGTGGCGGGCGCGACCGACGGCGCCGAGGTGCCGGGGAGTTGGGCGTGGCTAGAAGTGCTGATGCTCACCCTGAGTCGCGCCGGCGACCCGGTGTCGGCCGGGGCCGGGGGAGCCGTGCGCAAGCCTCGGGATCTGCCGCGGTGCCGGTCCGAAGCTCTCGAAACCCTGGTGACCCTTGACGTGCTGCGTGCCCATGACCGCAAGCAGGGCAGTGACTACCTGACCACTTTGGCCGCCTGGTTGGCGCACCCCGGGTCCCCGAGCGATGCGGCAAAAGCGATGCATGTGCACCCCAACACGCTGCGCTACCGGATCCAGCGCATCACCGAGCTCAGCGATCTCGACCTCAGCGACCCCGACGTGCGCTTGGCTCTCACGCTGCAACTGCGCACCCATACCCGCGCAACAAGCCCGACCCCGCCGCATACCTAGAGGTTGATACTGACCCTTCGGACGCCGTGGATGGCGGTGGCCGCAGACCGCGCCAGGTGCTCTTGCCGGGCGTCATGCGGGCCGTCGATCCGCACCATTCCGAGCGTCACCGAGGCCGTCCAGTCCGGGTGTCCTGAGGCGACCAGGGCTGAGCGCACACCCCGCTCAATCTCCAGATCCGAGGTATGCAGAGCGCGCACGATGTCGCTGCGGCTGACGACCCCGATCAGTGCGTTGTGCTCGGTGACCGGCAGCGACTTCCAGCCGCGTTCGCCCATCAACTGAGCCACATCGGCGACGTCGGTCGTCGGCTGCACCACGTGCGGATCTGAAGTCATCACGGCATCCACATCGGCTGGCCAGGGCGCCGCAGGGCTGGGGCGCGGCATCAAGGAGGCGCGGGTGTCGGGTTCCAAACCGACCCGCAGCACATCGGCCTCGGTCAGGATGCCAACCACCGCACCCTGGGCATCCACGATGGGGACACTTGAGATCGAGGCGACAACCAGAAGGTCGATGGCCTCCTGGAGGCAAGTGCCGGTCGGCAACGAGTGCGCGGGCGCGGTCATCACCTCCCGAACGAGCATGCCCTAGTCCAATCCGCCAGCGGCCCACAGGTCGGGGCCGAAGACCTCATACCGAATGTGGTCGCTCGGGACGCCGCGCTTGAGCAACGACGACCGGACCATCCGCATAAACGGCAGTGGACCGCAGGTGAAGACCTGGACATTGTCGGGCAACGGCACGTCACCAAGGTCCATGTAGCCGGTCTGCGCGCCCTCGCCCGCACCGCTGGCATCCTCATACCAGGTGTATGCCGTGAAGTCGTCGATCGCTCGGCCCGCATGAAGCACGGTCTCACGGAGGGCGTGGTCGCCCGGAGTGCGGTCGGCGTGGGCCACGATGACGGGGCGTCGAGGCTGGGTGCGCGCAATGTGCTCGACGATCGGCAACACCGTGGTCACGCCAGCGCCGGCGCTGGCCAGCAATAACGGGCTCTCGTCATCAGCGATCACGAAATCACCGGCGGGCACGCTGACGTCGAGGGTGTCGCCGATGGTCAGCTCGTCGTTCATGAAACTCGATACTCGCCCATCGGGAGCACCGTCCGTGCCGCGCACCCGGTTCACGGTGATCTGTAAGCGGGTGCCGGATGCGGTCGAGGACACGGTGTATTGGCGAGGTTGACGGTCCCCGCCGGGCAGGTCGACGAACACCGACACGTACTGGCCCGGCGTGATCTGGGGCAAAGGTTGGTCGTCGGTGGGCTCCATCACCACCGAGACAATGTCGTGCGCCTCTTCGATCGTGCGGACCACTCGATAGGTCCGCAGCGGGTGGGCTGGGTCCACCCGGAGCTCGGTGTAAATGCGGGACTCGTGGGCGCCGAGCTGCATGGCAAAGAGCCAATAGACCTCGCTCCAGGCGTCCGCTACTGCGGGAGTGACGGCGTCACCGAGCACTTCGGCGACCGCGTTGAGCAGATAGTGCCCGACGATCGTGTACTGCTCCGGGCGGATCCCCAGCGACACGTGCTTGTAGGCAATGGCGCGCAGCACATGATCGAACGAGGGGGCGTCTGGGTCGATGAGCTGCACCGCGTACGCCACGACGGAGCCAGCTAGCGCCTTGCTCTGCTCACCGGTGGCCTGGTTGCCGTGGTTGAAGATGCGCAGCAACTCGGGGTGATCGGCAAACATCGCCGGGTAGAAGCGCCCGGTGATCTCCTCCGCGTGCGCGGCCACGACAGCCGCGGTCGCCTCGACGACACGTTGCGCACTGGGGGAAAGGAGGCACGGGGCGGGGGCGACGTCGACTGACATGGGGACCTCTCATCGGGGTGAAACGCGGCTCACCAATGACCGTTGTGCGCGCCAACCCCCGCCGCGAACGACGGGAGGGAGCGCACAACAGTCATCAGGGTATGCAGATCTGCCTGGCAGGTGGCGAATGCTTAGTCGACGACCATGACCGGTGACGTGGTCTGGTGGAGCACGCCGAGGGTCGTGGACCCCAGGATTGCTCCGGCCAAGCTGCCAGTGCCGCGGGTGCCGAGCACCAACAGGCCACCGGAGGCAGCATTGACCAGACCGTCAATCGGGTGGGCCTGGACGATACGCGCCTCGACCGCGATGTCGCCGTGCTCGGCCTTGACCTTTGCTATCGCCTCAGAGCTGAGTTTTTCGGCCTTGGCCTTAAAGTCCTTCGTGGCCGCGTCGGCTGAGGTGTATCCGATTGGGCCGCGGTTCCACGCGTCCGGCTCGGCGGGGCTCCACGTGGTGATCAACACGAGCGGGGCGTCCCACTCTTGTGCCACCTCGACGGCGGTGGCCACGGCGCGGCCCGACCCGCCGGTGCCGTTGATGCCCACGAAGACGGGGCGGTCGGGGCCGGGCAGCTCTGCTTCGCTATCACGCACGATGACGACGGGGCAGCGCGAGTAGCCGGCAATGGCGTAAGCGGTGGAACCCAGCAGGGCGGTGCCAATGCGGCCCTTACCCTGGCTTCCCAGCACTATCATCGAGGCCTGGGTCGACAATTCGCCGAGCGCGACTTTGGCGCTGAACAACGAACCGGCGACCTGAACCGAAAGGTCAGGGTTGGTTTTGGCGACGGAGTCTGCGCCGCGCTGAGCCACCTCTTCGGCCTGGCGCACGACGTCCTTCTTGTCCCACGTGCCGCTGCCAGCGTCTTGGGTGTAGGTGATGCGTTCGGCAGCATGCAGGATCGTCAACCCGCGGTCTTGGTGCTCGGCAGCGCGCGCCGCCCACTGCAGGGCAGCCTCGGAGGGACCTGATCCGTCATACCCGACGACAACCGGACGGGCCTTCTGAGATGCAGTCATGTGACACCTTTCGTCGATGTATTACACAGAGTAGTAGTTCTCTCGTGTTTTGTCATCCCTGCTTATCTCAGTAAGCCTGGTGGGTCAACCATTTGAGCCTGCGGATGCAGTGACGCGTGCCGATAGGCAAGACTGCGGGTATGACGCTGACTCACCTCCCGCAATGGCAGGCCCTGCAAGCACACCACGCGCAGGTCAAGGATGTGCACCTGCGTGATCTCTTCTCGCAGGACAGTGAGCGGGGCACTCGGCTGACCGCCGAGGCCGGCGGCCTCTACCTCGACTACTCCAAGCACCGGGTCACCGGCGAGACCATGCGTCTGCTGCTCGACCTGGCCCGAGAGCGTGGCGTGGCTGAGCGCATGGATGCGATGTTCAGCGGTGAGAAGATCAACAGCACTGAGGACCGGGCCGTGCTGCATACGGCGCTGCGCGCGGCCCCCGACGCGGTGATCGAGGTCGATGGCGCGAACGTCGTGCCCGACGTGCATGAGGTGCTGGGCCGGATGCGGACGTTCGCCGATCAGGTCCGCGGGGGCCAGTGGACGGGGCACACCGGTCAACGCATCAAGAACGTCGTCAACATCGGCATCGGCGGGTCTGACCTGGGCCCGGCCATGGCCTACGGCGCGCTGCGCAACTTCAGCCAGCGCGACATGGAGTTCCGGTTTGTCTCCAACGTGGACGGCACCGACATGTTCGAGGCGACGCGCGACCTCGATCCTGCGCAGACGTTGTTCATTGTGGCCTCGAAAACCTTCACCACGGTCGAGACTTTGACCAACGCCACGACGGCTCGCGAATGGCTGGTCGCCTCACTCGGGGACGAGGCAGTCGCGAAGCACTTCGTGGCCGTCTCCACCAACGCCGAGCTCGTGGCCGACTTCGGTATCAACACCGACAACATGTTCGGCTTCTGGGACTGGGTCGGCGGGCGCTACTCCTTCACCTCAGCCATCGGCCTCTCGATCATGGTCGCCATCGGGCCCGACGGCTTCGACGACATGCTGGCCGGCTTCCGCGAGATGGACGAGCACTTCCAGACCGCACCGTTCGAGCAAAATCTCCCGGTCCTGATGGGGGTGCTGGGCGTTTGGTACAACAACTTCTTCGGCGCCGAAACCCACGCCGTGCTGCCCTACAGCCAATATTTGCAGCGCTTCTCGGCATACCTGCAGCAATTGGATATGGAAAGCAACGGCAAATCCGTGACCATCGATGGCTCGCCGGTCGATTACCAAACCGGCCCGGTCGTCTGGGGTGAGCCCGGGACGAACGGTCAGCACGCCTTCTATCAGTTGATCCACCAGGGCACGAAGCTGATTCCCGCTGACTTCATCGGAGTCGTCGAGCCGTTCCACACCGGCGAAGGCTCGTTGGGTGATCACCACGACCTGCTCACCGCGAACCTGCTGGCCCAGACTGAGGCGCTCGCGATGGGCAAGACCTCGGCTGAAGTGGAGGACGACGGCGTCAGCGGCGCGCTGGTGTCGCACAAGACTTTTAAGGGCAATAGCCCCACCTCGACGTTGATGCTGGACGCGCTCACTCCCCACACCCTCGGAATGCTCGTTGCGCTGTATGAGCACAAAGTTTTTGTGCAGGGTGTGATCTGGGACGTTAACTCTTTCGACCAGTGGGGCGTCGAGCTCGGCAAGCAGTTGGCCAAGGTCATCGAGCCCGAGCTGACCTCCGAGCAGGCACCGGAGCTGACGCACGACAGCTCGACCAACGCGCTGATCCGCCGCTATCGGGAAGCCCAGCACCGCAGCGTCTAGCGAGCGCAATCGCCCAACGGTGCGTAGATTCGCGGTCGTGGGTGATCCAGACGAGCACGACGACGAGAGATTCTTCGTCATCAAAGGTCGCCGCTGGCGTCGCCAGGACCCGGACATCCCGGACGACGTCGCGGCGACCTTGCGCTCTCATCTAGGGCGTGGCCGATCGGCCGTGGGAGTGGCCAAACGCAAAGGTGAAGACCCGGCCCCGGACCGGGCGCGGGTGGGCCTGGCTAAGCACGGTCTCGGCGAGCGCGGCACCCCCTGGTGGGAGCAGTCGCTCAAGGAAAAGCGTGAGCGTTGGGAGCACGCGCTGGCCGAGTTAGCAGCCCTCGACGCGGAGTGACGACGCCACCATGGGTGCTCCTGAGTGGAATGACCACGGCCACGGCACCGTTGGGTATGCAGTGACCTCCGCCGCCAGCCCTCCGATCGGCGGCGATGCGAGCGCAGGTGTCCCCATCAGCCGGGCCACCGTCGGATTGCGCAGCGAACGCGGCCCGATCTTGCTGGCAGTCATGCTCAGCACCGGCTTGGTCGCCATTGACGCCACCATCCTCGCAGCGGCGATCCCCGCAGTGGTGCGGGATCTCGGCGGCCTGAGTCAGTTCCCGTGGCTGTTCTCGATCTACCTGCTCGCCCAAGCCGTCTCGGTCCCGATCTACGGCAAACTCGCCGATCTTTTTGGCCGCAAACCGATCATTCTGCTGGGCGTCGGCCTCTTCGTTGTCGGCTCCCTGGCCTGCGGCTTGGCCTGGTCGATGGGGTCGCTGATCGCCTTCCGCGCCCTGCAAGGTCTCGGAGCCGGGGCGGTCCAACCGGTCGGGATCACTATCGTCGGGGACATCTACTCGGTGGCCGAGCGCGCCACGGTGCAGGGGTATTTAGCCAGCGTGTGGGCCATCGCCTCACTGGTTGGCCCCACCCTGGGCGGCATCTTCGCGGACTACCTCTCATGGCGCTGGATCTTCGGAGTGAACCTGCCGCTAGGGCTCGTGGCCGCATGGATGCTGTGGACGCGGTACGACGAGGAACGCGAACGTCCCAAAGCCAAGCCGCAGATCGACTACGTCGGCGCGTTGTTGCTGCTCAGCGGGGCCGGAATGCTGTTGGTCGCGCTGCTCGAAGGCGGCATCTTTTGGGCCTGGGACTCACCGATCAGTGTCGGGATGTTTGTCAGTTCGGTCGTGCTCATCGTGGCGTTCGTCGTGGTCGAATCGAGAGTTCGCGAGCCCATCTTGCCGCTGTGGGTCTTCCGCCATCGGGTTGTGGGTTCAGCCATGTTCGTCTCGCTGGTGGTCGGTGTCCTGCTGCTCGGGCTCACGTCATACGTGCCGCTGTTTGCTCAGGGGGTGCTCGGCACGGGTGCGGTCACCGCCGGGTTTGCGCTTGCTGCGATGACGATCGGGTGGCCTATCGCTGCCGCGACGTCCGGGCGGCTTTACCTCTCGATCGGCTTCCGGTCCACGATGCTGATCGGGTCGGTGATCGCGCTCGCCGGGGCCTCGATGCTGCTTACGGTTAACGCCGATAGCCCGGTGTGGTGGCTTGCCGCACCGTGCTTCGTGATGGGACTGGGCTTTGGGTATGTCGCCAGCCCAGCCATCGTGGCTGCACAAGCTGCTGTGCAGCGCAAGGACCGAGGGGTGGCCACCAGTGCGTCGTTGTTTGCTCGGTCCGTGGGCAGCGCGGTCGGGGTTGCGGCGTTTGGTGCGATCGTGAACCACATCGTCGCGGGTCGGCTCGCCGGCGCCCCGGCCGACCTGGAGTCTTTGCCACCGGGGGTCCTTGACCCTGCGATCCACGCCGTCTTCATGACTTCCGCGGCCGTGGCGGTGGTCCTGGTGATTGCTGCGGCCTTGATGCCCAAGAGCGTGGAGGAACTCGTCGGCTAGTTGAAGTGTCGGGTCCCGGCCCAAGCGTGCGCTGGATGTGTGCCTGGGGCGTGACTATCGGCGAACGCTTGCTGGCTAGGTCTCACGTGAGTGTGACGCTCGCCGAGGGTGAGTTGGAGCGTCTAGGCCTGAGTGGGGGGCGTTTTGTGCGTCGGGCACGAGACATCGAACGCCGTCAGGGCGTGGGCCGCCGGAGTCGGCACCAACACTCGCTCGCCGACCGCCACCTTCTGCGTGTGTGACGTCAAAGCCCGCAGCGAAGGGCCAGCATCGAGGGTCACATGATGCAACACGTCGCCGCCACGGAACTCGATGCGCTTGACCACACCCGCGGCGCCTTGGTCGTGGGTGCGCTCGGTGCCATCGGCTAGCACCAACGGCAGCACCGTCAGGTCGTGCGGCCGCGTCATGACGTCAACATCGCCTTCGACCCCGGCAAACACCGGCAACGGACCGAGCAGCGTGTCGACCGATTCGCCGCGTCGAACTCCGGAGAAGAAGTCGGCCTCGCCCAGGAACGTCGACACAAACCGGTTAACCGGACGGTGGAAGACCTCCTCTGGATCGGCGATCTGCACCAGCTTGCCGGCCTGCAGCACCGCGACGCGATCGCCGACGGCCAACGCCTCGTCCTGATCGTGAGTCACCAGGACCACGCTGGCGCCCGCGGCACGCAGCGCCTGGATGGCTTCGTCGCGCACCCGGGCAGCCAGGCCCCGGTCCAACTGACTGAACGGCTCGTCGAGCAATACGACCGCGGGGTTCAGCGCCAACGCGCGGGCAATGGCCACACGCTGTTGCTCACCACCGGAAAGTTGATGGGGGAAGCGGTCACCGAATCGGCTCAAGCCCACGAGCTCCAGCATTTCGCGGACCCGCTCATCGTTCGACGTGACGCCGGTGCTTGATGTGACCTCGTCGCTCGACCCGCCCTCGCGGTGTGGTGCACAGTTCGGTTTCGACTCTGCCGCGGCACCTCGACCCTTCAACCAGCCTCGACCGCGCGTCGTCCCGGATCGACGGGCCAACCCAAAGGCCACGTTGTCGGCCACACTCAGGTGCGGAAACAGCGCCAAATCCTGAAACACGATTCCCACACCGCGTCGCTCTGCGGGCACGAACGTCGTCGGCCCGGCTACCTCTTTGCCGCCAACAAAAATCGTCCCGGAGTCCACGGTGGTCAGCCCCGCCATCATCCGCAGCAGGGTGGACTTGCCACAGCCGCTGGGCCCCACGATCGCCAAAGCCTCGCCACGACCGAGGCTCAACGAAATATCGTTGACTGCCGTCGTCGAGCCGAACCGCTTGGTCACGCCGACGCACTGCAGGACGGTGTCCGGCGCAGCGTTGTCGATAGCAATGCTGTCTGAGGCAATGCTGTCTGACGCGGTGTCAGTCGACACAGTGACACGAGAAGCAGCATCGCTCGCGCGCAGGGTCGTGCTCATGATGGCGACTCACTCTTTTCTGGATCAGGGACTGCCAGCGTATGCCGGAACACCAGCACGATAGGCACCAGGGCGACGGCGATGATGGTCAAAGCGGGCAGCCCGGCGGTTTCCCACCGGGACTCAGCCGCCAACTCGAAGACCCACACGGCCAACGTTTCGAAGCCGAAGGGCCGCAACAACAACATGATCGGCAACTCCTTGAGGGTGTCGACGGCCACCAGCACCAGGGCCACTCCGACCCCGGGGCCGAGCAGTGGCAGGTGCACACGCCGCATCACACCGAGAGGTTTCGTGCCGAGTGTCAGCGCAGCAGCGGTCAGTGAAGGGGAGACCTTCTCCAGGCCGGCGTCGAGACTGCTCCACGCCAAGGCCACAAACCGGATGACGTAGGCGTACAGCAGACCGAAGAGCGTGCCGGTGATCAGCGCGCCGCCCCAGTTGACGCCGAACGCATCGAGGATCGAGTCGGCACCCGACAGCACGATGAGCACGCCAATCGCGACGACCGGGCCAGGCACCGCATACCCCACCGTCGCCGAGCGGGCCATCCACCCGGTCCAGCGGCCACCACCTAGGCGGGTGGCGCTGGCGAGCACGACGCCGACCAGGACACACGTCACTGCGACGATGCCCGCGATCATGGCGCTGTTGCCGAGATATCCGAGGTAGCGGCTGTCCAAGCCCCCGTCGCCGATCAGCGGACCTGTCCAGACGATCAGCTGCACGACCGGCACCACGAACGTCAGCGCAACCACGCCCAGGCACACCGCTACCGCCCCGCGAGCGTGCCGACCGGTCAAGGTTGTCGGCTCGATGGCATGCCCGCCGCCACCTTGCTGGTGGAAGCGCGCGCCGCCGCGGCCAATGCGCTCCAGGGCGAGCACGAGCACCGCGAACATCAACACCACGCCAGCCAGTTCGGCGGCGGCGGCCCGGTTATACATGCCGACCCAGACTTGGTGGATGCCGACCGAGACGGTCTGCACGCCGAAATACTGCACCGTCGCAAAGTCGGTCAGCGTCTCCATCGCGACCAGCAAACCGCCGGCGGCCAACGAGGGACGAGCCAGCGGCAGGACGACCTGCCACGCCGCGCGCAAGGGACCGGCGCCGAGGGCGCGAGCGGCGTCATACGTCGTGGCCGACTGCTCCCGCAGTGCAGCGCGAGCCAATATGTAGGGGTAGGGGTAGAGCGCGATGATCAGCACGATCGCGCACACCGCAAACGAACGCACCTCGGGGAACCACACGCCCGGCCCGAAGACGGCGCGCAGGCCGGATTGGATCGGGCCTGGGTGATCGAGCAAGCCGATATACACAAAGCCCATGACGTATGCCGGCACCGCCAGCGGGAGCACCAGCATCCACGAGAACCAGCGCTGGCCTGGGAAGCGGTACTTACCGACCAACCACGCAAGACTGGCGCCCATCGCCACGCTGCCGGAGACCACGACCGTGACCAGGGCCAACGTGGTCAGCACCATCGAGGTCAGGCCCAGGTCGATCAGGAAGCCCCAGACGCTGAGGTCGGGGGTGAGCAGCGAGCCGACGACCAGCAGCACTGGGATCGTGGTGATCAGGGCGAGCACGAGCACCACGATCTGCCACCGGCGACGACCGTCGCCGGTGTTACGCAGCCGCTTGGGGCCTAGCGTGTGCCGAGTCGAGGTTGTTGCCCTCGAGTCTTGGGACAAACTCATTCGTATCCGGCCCGGGCCATGAGCTCGACCGCGTCGGTGTTGAGCTCGCCGTAGGCCACGGCGTCGACGTCTTGCGCGCGGAAGGGGCCGAAGTCCGCGATCAGCGAATCGGGCGCCACGTCCTTGTTCACGGGGAACTCGAAGTTGTCGCCGACGAACTCATCTTGACCGTCGGTGGCGAGCCACTCGAGGAGTTGCTGGGCCAGCTCGGGGTCATCGGCGTTGGCCGCGACCCCGGCACCGGAGATGTTGACGTGAACGCCGGTGGTGTCCTGGTTGGCCCAGAAGAGTTTGACCGGCAGGTCAGGATTGTCGTTGAGCTCTTTTGCGAAGTAGTAGTGGTTGACGAGGCCGACGTCGCACTTGCCGCTGGCGATGTTGCTGATGATGTCGACGTCGTTGTTGAAGATCTCGGCGTTGTCGGCCCACCCGCTGACGACCTTTTCGGTCTCAGCTTCACCGTCGGAGGCGATCATCGAGGCTACTAGCGACTGGGTATATGTGGCGGTGGAGTTGCGCAGGCAGAGACGGCCGTTCCACTTCGGGTCGGCCAGATCTTCGTACGTCGACAGCTCACCCTCGTCGACGCGCTCAGGGGAATAGACGATGGTGCGCGCGCGCTGGGCCAGACCGAACCATCGGTCCTGCGGGTCGCGCAAACCTTCGGGCACGGCCTCGTCCAACACCGGGGAGGTCAGCGGGGCGAAGACGCCCTGCTCGGCGGCGCTCGCCAGGTTGCCGGCATCCACCGTCATGTAGACGTCGGCTTGGGTGTCTTCGCCTTCTGCTTCGATCTTTTCGCGCAGTTCAGCGTCGGAGCCGAACAGGAACTCAACCTTGACTCCGGTCTCTTCGTTGAACTTCGCGAAGGCTTCTTCGAGGTCGTAGTGGCGAGCCGCGTAGACCCGAACGACGTTGTCGTCGCCACCCGCGCAGCCGGTGGCGGTCAGCGCGAGGACGCCCGTTAACCCGCCGAGAGCGAGCGCGCGCAGGGGCTTGGGGCGGGGCAGCGTCATGAGGTCAGTTCTCTCATTTCAGGGTGGGAAAAGTCAGAGTGCGCGTGGTCAGTGAGATCAGTTGTGGTGAGGCGACGACCGGCCATCCCACTGCCTACCGACATCAGGATGGCAGCGACTACCCAACCGCCGTGCAGCACCCACGTGCTGGTGCCGAGGTCTCGGTAGTTCGGCAGGATCGAGCGCATCGCGGCGAGGGGCGCTGGCGGCGTGTGGTTGGCGGCGCCAACCCAGGTCAGCGTGCCCTGGTAGCCCGCGATGAGCACCCATCCCATGATGGCGATGCTTACGACGGCGAGGGCGCCAGCGCCGGTGTAAACCCGTCTGGCGGTATGCCGTGGCGCACGGGTGTGGACCTCGGACAAGGCGACCGTGATCAGCATGGCGGCGAGCGGCAACACCACGACGACTTGGCGCCCCGGCGACCAGAATCCGTGCATGGTCAGCGCGACGAAAGTGGCCGTCAGCCACCCAGCGAGCAACGGGAGGGCGAGCAGCGACAGTCCGGACAGGCGCGGGCGTCGCAGCCCCATCAGGAACGCGACGGCGGGTATGACGAGCAGCCAGACGGGGGCCCATGCGATCAGGCCGTAGTCCTGATCGGTCAACAACCCGATGAGTCGCACGCTGCGGCCGAGATAGTCCGGGGCGAACCCGACTGCCCCGAACTCACCCGAGCCCTGGAAATGATCGCCGGTGGAGTACGCCGTCCAGCCGCCATACCAAAGTTGGTGTGCGATGAGCCAGAGGGCTCCGGAGATGGCAAAGGCACCGATCACGGGTGCCACGAGGGTTGGGCTGGTTCGGCGCACGCGCCACAGCCCGACGCCGGCCAAGGCCCCGGCGACCAACACGTACTTAATCGCCAGCCACGGCAATGCCGTCACGGCCAGCACGAAGACGACTGCTCGAATCGCCGAACTGCCAGCAGTTTCGACGTGACCCAGGGGTCGCACGACGGCACCGACGGCGATGACCACGGCCAACGCTGCGGGCAACTCCGGGTAGACCTGGTTGCCGTAGATCGCTAATGGCGCGGACATGCCCGCGATCGCAGCCACGGTGCCCGCCAACAGCGGGGACACGGCCCACCGAGTGCCCACCACCCAGGCGGTTGCTGCCCCCAGCACCCCGGCTATTAGTGCCATCGTCGTCTTAGCCCCCAGATAACCCCCGAGCCCCACCGCAGGGGCCAGAATCACCGGCAGCAGCGGGTCGTGCGGGCTGATGCGCTCGCCGCCCGGCTGCACTGCGGTCTGCACCGGAAGCCTGCCGTCGTAATAGGCACTGGCCGCACCCTGAGCTCGCTGGTTAGCGATGTCGAGGTCGCCGTCTTCCCACAGGCTGGCCGCGGTGAGCAAGTACTGCGGCTCATCGACCGCAGCCGCGCCGACGTCGGAAGCGCGAATCGAGATGCCGAGCGCCGAAACCACCAGGCTCAGCAGACCGGCGATCAACGCGGTCGCGAGCAGAGCCCGCCGTTGGGCGGTCATGCGCCGACCCGCATGCGCTTGTCCAGATTCCAGTCGTCCAACGTTGCCTCAGCGCTCACTCGCAGGCTGGCCACGGAGCGGGCCACCACGTCAGACAAGTCGGTGTGCGGGACGAAGCCGACCAGGGAGCGCAGCCGCTGTGTGTGGGCGCGGGTGTGTGCGACTTCGGCCTGCCCGGCGGGAACCACGTGAAGCTGCGGGTTGACGCCCACGGCCCTGGACACCGCCGCGGCCAGCGCGGCGAGGCTCCGGCCGCGCCCCGTGCCCACGTTGACCGTGCCGGTCGCTCCGCGCTCCACCAGAGACGTCAGCACTTGGGCCACATCGCGAACGTCGGTGAAGTCCCGGGTGCGCGCCGGGTCACCGAGCACGGTGACGCCTCCGGTGTCCCGAGCCTCGTGGGCCCAGCGGGCGACCGCCATGTCGGCGCGTTGGCCTTCGCCCAGCACTGTGAAGGGGCGGACCACGAGCACGTGACCTCCTGCCAGCGCGCGTGAACGGCATACCTGCTCGGTCTCGATTTTGCTTTCCGCGTAACCCCCTCTGGCGCACAGGGTGTCGTCTTCGTGACTAGCGGTGATGGCGGCTCGGGGGTGACCGGAGGGATCGAAGCGCGCGCCACCATAGACCGACGACGAAGACAAGACGATCACCGGGGTGCTTGCGGATGTGGCGCCGAGGACGGCTTCGGTGGCCAGTACGTTGTCGCGGTGGCGCCGTTGCGCCACCATCGGCGCGGAGTCGCGCACCCCTGGGCAGCCGGCGAGGTGGATGACTGCGTCGGCTTCACGCAGGGCGGTGATGACCTCACTGCTGGGCGTTGACAGCTCGCAGCTGAGGTGGGCCACCGTGGGGGCAAAGAACGACGGGGCTTGGCGATCGATCGCAACAACCTCATGCCCGATCCCGGTCAGGGTCGGCACGAGCGTGCTCCCTAGGAATCCGGAGGCCCCGGTGACCACGATGCCCAACTCAACCTCCGGGTGCGGCGAATAACGCAAGTGTTCACGTACCTAATTAGGTTAGGGCATCCTTGCCTAATGAACAAACGTCCTGACGGTGCCATCGCCGTCGCTTCGGCAACTCCCCAGAAGTGGACGGATCGCCTGGCCACGCCGCGGACCGTCGTCGGGGTGGTCGTGATGATGGCCGCGTTGTGGTGGCTGGTGGGTGTGGTCGAGAGCGCCCCGTTGCGAGAGGTAGCAAGTGCCGTAGCCGGCTCGCCGATAGCAATCATGGGGGCTTTGATTGCGTATGCCCTGGCCTTCGGAGTGCGTTCCCTCGCCTGGACTCGGGTGCAACCTGGGTTGAGTCGCGGGCAGGCGTGGGCGGGCATTCACGTGTCGCTCCTGGGCAATCACGTGCTGCCGTTGCGACTCGGGGAAATCTTGCGCGTGACGAGCGTCCTGCGCCGCACCGCGCTGGCGCCTCGGGTGGTGATCGCCGGGGTGGTGGTGCTGCGGCTGGGCGACTTGGTGGCGTTGATCCTGGTTGCAGCGGTGGCTACTCCGGTGGCGTTAACGTCCATCGTGGGCGTGGGGGGCTCGCTCGCTATCGGTGCGCTGCTGTGTGCCGGGTTGGCTGCCGCGTGGTGGTGGTCCCAACGGGTCAGCGCGGAGGCGGCGGCGAAGACCCCGGACCTGGTGGTCGTGGTGGCGACGGTGGGCGCGTGGCTTCTGGAGGGCGTGGTGCTACTGGCCGTGGCGACCTCTGCGGGGCTGGAGATCAGTTTTGCGCAGGCCGCCGGGGTCACCGCGATCACGGTGTTTGCACAGGTGGTGGCGGTTACGCCCGGTGGC
>JBBSKS010000017.1:0-22976 GCA_038256095.1 Actinomycetales bacterium
ATCCGCAAAGCCGTCGATCCGCCGCCCGTGCTGCTTTGGTACCAAGGCGAACTCATCATGTCTTCGCTGCGCAAGCATCAACTCACTGAGGCAGACGTTCATACCGCGGCTCGCGAGTCCGGCGACGGCTCAACCGTCCTCCCCTACGTCCAAGGTCGCCCCAGCCAATGACCGTTGTGCTCGCCATCCCCCGCCTCGAACCCCTCATCGGCGCGCACATCGGTCATCAGGTCCGACCGTTTCAGTGCTGGGTATGTCGATTAGGCGAGGCCGGCCCCTCGCAGGGTCAGCCATAGCCGGGCAGCCACGTCAGGGTCGTCGAGATCCACGTCCAGCACCCGCCTGGCGGTGCCGATGCGATAGCGCAGCGTGTTGCGGTGCACACCAAGATCACGCGCTGCCTCTTCCCAGTGACCGCGAGCCCTCAGGTATGCCGACACGGCCGCCACGAGGTCGCCACGCGGGTAGTTTTGCAGGAGACCGAGATCGATCGCGACACCGTCGTCGGCGGTCACGTCCTCGGCCAGCGCGACCGTGCCCGGCGGCAAAGCCGCAACGTCACGCAGCAGACGCGTCTGCACCTGCTGACACGCAACAATGTCGATCGCGCTCGTGCTCTGCATACGCAGCCCGGGCTCGGCGCAGCTCAGCCACTGATGGCAGCGCCGCAGGACAGCGTCTTCGACATGGTCAGTCACCACCACGAGCACCGAATCACCCCGGCGCACCGCGAAAGCGGGCCGCTGCTCGGAGGCGAGGAACCGCCGCACCGCCTCATCCACACCGTCCTCAGCCGCTGGCGCTGGGTGAAGCGCAACGAGACGCACCGACCCCGGCCGCCCGGCCACGCCAAATTCGAGCATTAGCCGGTAAGCCACCGCAAGGTCGCCATCGAGAATCAAACTGGCCAGGACTGCGTGCACTCCTTGGCGCTGCGAGAGCGCGGGACTGTTTTCAGTGCTCCCCGGAGCCAACAATGCCGCTGCGGTGACGATCAGGTGCCGGTCTGCTCGGCTCATCGGGCGTCGACACCCGGCCGCGAGATAGCCGGTGAGCCGTCCCCCAGCGTTCAGCGGATAGACCACAACATCGTCGTCGCCCAGCGGGAACGTCGCCGCGGAGTGCGGCCCTGCCATCCGCAACCGCGCGATCTCTTTCGACACCTGCTCGGCCAGCGACTCCCGCTTGCGCGGCCGCACAGTCAAGACGGTCGCGTCCGCCGAGAGCAACACGGCCCATCCGTCGATCACGTCCGAGAGCCGCCGAACCATTGTCTCGGCCGGTCGATCCCCCGCGCTGGCCCGCACCAACGCCCGCTGTGCGCCTAGAGCTGCACTCAGCTCTTGGCGGCCCGACTGCGCAATCAGCCCCCAATAGGTCCGCGAGATCGTGAGAAACGGTGTCGGTGGCGGCACCGTGAACAACGCCAACCCCAGATCTGCACACGCACCGCGGAGCACGGGCGGCACCTCGGCGTGCACTGGCCCCAACCCGAGCGCCAAGCCCGGCACTCCCCTGCGCACCAACCGCGAGACGTATGCCGTCGTGTCCAGCCCCGTCAGACGCAGCGGCATCCCGGTGGTCAGCAACAACTCACCGCCCTCAAGGAAAGATGTGGGGTCGCTGAGTTCGCTGACGTGAACACCATTGAGATCGGTGGTGGGCACATCCGTTTCGGGCACGGGACAAAGGTCTGCCCCAAGCGCCGCGCACAACTCAACCAGGTTGGCCACGGCTACCTCCCAACTCTTAGACGTATCGACCAAAAAAACACGCTACTTCGTCCGATAATCCTAAACGGCATGGCTCAGTGATCCCTATCGTGACGTGGTATCCGAAGTGAAGTGGTATCCAAACGTGACGAAGGAGTCTTATGTCGGTCCTCGACCTCGCCCTTGCCCCCGTTCAGCAACGCCGGATCCTGCATACGCAGATCCCTGGGCCCGAGTCGAAGCGTCTGCAGCAGCGCCGCGACGCCGCCGTGCCAGCGGGTATAGGCACCGTGTTACCCATCTGGGTCGACCGCAGCGAGGGCGGCATCATCGTCGACGTCGACGGTAACCAACTGATCGACTTCGGCTCGGGCATCGCCGTAACCAGCGTCGGTGCAAGCGCCCCTGAGGTCGTAAGCCGCGTGCAGGAGCAGGCCGCGAAGTTCACCCACACCTGCTTCATGGTCACCGAGTACGCCGGATACCTAGAGGTCGCCGAGACGCTCAACCGACTGACCCCCGGCACCCACGCCAAGCACACTGCGCTCTTCACCACCGGCGCCGAGGCCGTCGAGAACGCGGTCAAGATCGCCCGCAGCGCCACCCGTCGCAGCGACGTCGTGGTGTTCGATCACGCCTACCATGGCCGCACGATGATGACGATGGCGATGACCGCCAAAGAGATGCCCTACAAGCACGGCTTCGGCCCCTTCCCCGGCCACGTTCACCGCGCACCCTTCGCTTACCCACTGCGCTGGCCCACCGGCCCCGAGGGCTGCACGACCGAGGCCCTCGCGGCCCTCGAAGACCTGATCGCCTCGGTCGGCCCAGACCAGATTGCCGCCATCGTCGTTGAGCCGATCCAGGGAGAGGGCGGATTCATCGTGCCGTCGGCCGGTTTCCTACCCGGAGTCCAAGAGATCGCCCGCCGGCACGGCATCGTCTTGGTCGCCGACGAGGTCCAGGCTGGCACCGGTCGCACCGGCGCGATGTATGCCAGCGAGCACGAAGGCATCGTGCCCGACCTCGTCGTCTCGGCCAAGGCCCTCGGCGGCGGCCTGCCCCTGTCAGCGGTCACCGGTCGCGTCGAGTTGATGGGCGCCGTCCACCCCGGCGGGCTCGGCGGCACGTATGCAGGCAACCCGCTGGCGTGCGCGGCAGCCCTCGGCGTGTTGTCGATGCTGGAAGACGGCGGCTTGCTGGGCGCTGCCCAGCGCATCGAGACCCAGATCCGTGGGGTGCTTGAGCCTCTAGCCGCCGAGGTCGGCACCATTGCCGACGTCCGCGGACGCGGCGCAATGATGGCCATCGAGTTCACGGCGCCAGGCACCCTGGACCCCGCGCCAGAGGTAGCCAAAGCGGTCGCCGCCACCTGTCACGCGGCCGGCGTGTTGGTGCTGGTCTGCGGCACCTTCGGCAACGTCGTCCGTCTGTTGCCACCACTGGTGATCGAGCCAGACCTGCTGGCCGAGGGCCTCGCGGTCCTAGCTGGCGCCATCCGCGAGGCATCACGGCGGTGAGCACCTCAGCAGTGAACACCAAACCCACGGACAGTGATGTCAGCTACAACCCTCGTGACAGCAGCGCGCGTGGCGAGATTCGGCATACGAGTGCAGATGGTGTCGCGGTCGCGCTGACCAACGCGGTGTCGGCGGCCCGTGAGATCGCGCGCCACTCACCGCAGACCCGTGCCGGATGGCTTGAGGCGCTGGCAAGCGCCCTGGAAGGCAACGCCGACACGCTCGTCCCCCTGGCTGACGAAGAAACTGGTCTCGGTTTCGAACGGCTCCAGGGCGAGTTGACCAAAACCGCAGCCCAAGCCCGCTTTTACGCCTCCGTAGCAGTGGAGGGTAGTTGCTTCGCCGCCAGCATTGACCACCTTCCCGACGGGTCCGACCTGCGCCGGGTGCGTATGCCGGTGGGCGTGGTGGCCGTCTTCGGAGCCAGCAACTTCCCGTTCGCGTTTGGCGTGCTCGGCCACGACACCACCTCCGCGCTCGCCGTCGGATGCCCGGTGCTGGTCAAGGGCCATCCTGCCCACCCCAGGCTCATCGCCGCTCTGGCCGACGTCGCCCAGCAGGCACTGACCGAGGCCGGTGCACCGTCGGGCACGTTCGCCGTGGTGACCGGTATGGATGCCGGATTGGCCCTCGTTGACGCCCCCGGCGTGAGCGCGGTCGCCTTCACTGGCTCCCAGCGCGGCGGAATGGCGCTCGTCGAGCGAGCCCAACGCCGCCCTCGCCCCATTCCGGTGTATGCCGAGATGGGCACCGTGAACCCGGCCATCGTGACTCCAGCCGGGGCCAAGCACCGCCTCGCGGAGATCATCAGCGGATTCGTGGTGTCCCTGACGCTCGGCCACGGACAGTTCTGCACCAAACCCGGCCTACTCCTGGTCCCGACCAACCACCTGGCTGCGGCCACCGCCGCCATTGGAGAAGCCCTAGCCGACATCTCGCCCGGCCGCATGCTCACCGCAGCCATGGCAATGGGGTATGCCGACCGCATCGAAACGCTTCACAGCGCCGGTGCCGATGTGGTCGCCCAGGGGCCAACGGCAACTTCAGGGTTCGCCACTGCCGCAACCGTGCTGCGGGCCTCCGCCGGAGATCTTCAGCCTGACTCGCCCCTTCTTGAAGAGTGCTTCGGTCCATTGGCGATCATGGTCGACTACTCCGGCTTCGAGGAAGTCGTCACCGTGATCGCCCGGTTGCAACCCAGTCTGGCGGCTTCGGTGTTGACGTCAGGTGCCGATGACCCCGACACCGCTCGCCTCGTGCAGGCGTTGGCCCCCCAGGTGGGGCGGGTCGTCGTGGACGGCTGGCCGACCGGTGTCGCCACCACGTGGTCCCAGCAGCACGGCGGTCCATGGCCAGCCACCAGTCGCCCCGAGGCGACCAGCGTCGGCGCCGGATCACTGGACCGCTTCACCCGACCGATCGCCTTCCAAGGTGCGCCCAAGTCGGCCCTGCCGGCCAGCCTGCGCGACGACAACCCGTGGGGGCTGCCTCGCCGCATCGACGGATCTTGGGTTGCGCAGGCCCATGGCGACGCCTCCCCTGGAGTCTCCCGGGGAGCCCCGGCATGAGCCCCGCGCTCGATGGCCTCCTAGTGGCCGACTTCAGCCGCGTACTGGCTGGCCCCCTGTGCACGATGAACCTGGCCGACCTCGGCGCCACCGTGATCAAAGTCGAACGGCCCGAGGTCGGTGACGACACGCGAGGCTGGGGCCCACCGTGGACCGAGCCGGATGTGTCGACACCCACCACGTCCACATACTTTGAGAGTGTCAACCGAAGCAAGCGCAGCGTGGCTTTGGACCTCACCGATCAGGTCGACCACGAAGCGGCGATCGAGTTGGCTCGCCGAGCCGACGTTTTGGTCGAGAACTTCCGCCCTGGTGCCCTCGATCAGTTTGGCTTGGGCTACAGCCAAGTCAAGGCCATCAACCCCGGGGTCATCTACGTCTCGATCACCGGTTTCGGTCGCAAAGGCGGCGCCGACCTGATGGGCTACGACTTCCTGGTGCAGGCCGTAGGCGGATTGATGAGCGTCACGGGTCAGCCCGACGGCCCTCCGACGAAGGTGGGCGTCGCCCTCATTGACGTCTTGACCGGCAAAGACGCGACCACCGGAGTGCTGGCGGCGCTGATCTCACGAGGGCGCACCGGCCACGGCTGCCTGGTGGAAGTCAACCTGTTGTCGAGCCTGCTGTCGGCGCTGGTGAATCAGGGTCAGAGCACGCTGGCGACAGGCGATGCGCCCACCCGGATGGGCAATCGACACCCCTCGATCACGCCCTACGAAACGTTGCTCTGCCGCGACGGTCTCCTGGCCTTAACCTGCGGCAACGACCGCCAGTTCGCCCGCTTGGCGGCAGCCCTCGGCCGGCCGGACATCGCTGAGGACGTCCGGTTCTCCACCAACGCGCAGCGGGTCGCGCACCGTGACGTTCTTGTACGTTGTCTCGAGTCGCTGCTGAAAACCGACGACGCGCAGACCTGGGAGCGCGCGCTGACCACCGCCGGCGTTCCGGCGGGCCGCGTCGGCAGCATCGCCGACGGCTTCGCTCTCGCGCAGCGTCTCGGCCTCGAGCCCTACAGCGACGCCGGGTCCCCCACGTCGCCGAGCCCACAGGTGCGGCACCCAGCGCAATACGACACCGATCTGACGGTTCCGCCACGGCGGCCACCCGCCCTCGGCGAGCACAACGACGAAGTTCGCGCCTGGCTCGCCAGCAGCGGCGCACCCGACCTTGGACACCACAGCGACCGCATACCGACGAAAGAGATGCACTGATGACTGCTGCCACCGTTCGCACAACCGCCCTGGACCCGATGGACCTCGCCGGGATTGACGATGTGCTGACCGACGAAGAGAAGGCGATTCGCGCGGCTGTGCGCCACCTTTGCGACGAGCGTGTCGACCCGTATGTGGCCGAGTGGTTCGAGTCCGGTGAAATGCCGCAGATCCGCGAGCTCGCCAAGGAGATGGGCTCGATGGGCCTGCTCGGTATGCACCTGGAAGGTTACGGTTGCGCGGGCATGAGCGCGGTGGATTACGGCTTGGCGTGTATGGAGTTGGAGGCGAGCGACTCTGGGGTGCGCTCTTTGGTCAGCGTGCAAGGCTCGCTCGCGATGTTTGCGTTGTGGAAGCACGGCAGCGAAGAGCAGAAGCAGCAGTGGCTCCCCCAGTTGGCGGCCGGTGACGCGATCGGCTGCTTCGGATTGACCGAGCCCGATGCCGGCTCCAACCCGGCCGACATGCGCACCCGTGCGCGGCGGGACACCGATAGCGCGAACTCCGACTGGATCCTGGACGGCGCCAAGATGTGGATCACCAACGGCGCCATCGCCGACGTGGCGATCGTCTGGGCGCAGGCCGACGACGGGGTCCGCGGCTTCGTGGTGCCCACCGACAGCCCCGGCTTCTCCGCACCGGTCATCAAGCACAAGATGTCGCTGCGGGCTTCGGTCACCAGCGAGCTCGTCTTGGAGGGTGTGCGCCTACCCGCCGACGCTGTCTTACCCGAGGTCCGCGGGCTCAAGGGCCCGTTATCCTGCTTGAACGAAGCGCGCTACGGCATCGTCTGGGGCTCGATGGGCGCTGCGCGCAGCTCATTCTCCTCAGCGTTGGAGTATGCCGGGCAGCGGGTTCAGTTCGACCGCCCGATCAGCGGGTTCCAGCTCACGCAAGCCAAGTTCGCGCAGATGTCTATTGAGTTGACCAACGGGACGCTGCTGGCACTTCATCTTGGCCGACGTAAGGATGCCGGCACCCTGCGCCCAGAGCAGGTCAGCCTCGGGAAGCTCAACAATGTCACCAAGGCCCTGGATATCTGCCGCTCGGCGCGGACCATTTTGGGCGCTAACGGCATTTCGTTGGAGTACCCCGTCATCCGGCACATGAACAACTTGGAATCTGTGCTGACCTACGAGGGCACCCCGGAGATGCATACCCTGGTCGTGGGCCAAGCGCTCACCGGTCAGGCCGCTTTCCGCTGACCGCGCGCCGTCCCGCGACACACCCGATGTGGACCGGCTCCGTAGCACCTGCTCGATGGAGCCGTTTTGGCGGACTACTCGGGCGAGCCCTGATTTTGCGGCATACCGCGCTTGCGAGCAACGTGGACCATCTCATCGTGGGACCCTTTGCCTGAACCTACGTGCGGGATCCGGGTGATCAGGTAGGCCCCAACGGCGCCCCAGCCCGCGAAAATTGCCCACTCGTATGGCCAGATCAGCGCGGCCGCCTGACCGGGCATGAACTGCGTTCCAAGTGCCGCCGCCAAGACGATGGCGATGACGCCAGTGACAATGCCGCCGGGGGTGCGGAAGGGTCGTTCCATGTCCGGCTCCTTCTGGCGCAACAGGACGAAACTGATGCTGACGAAGATAAAGGCAATGATCAGGCTCAGGCTGCCGGCGTCAACGAGCCACACCAACATGGGGCGGCCAAAAAACGGCGCCACGATCGACAGCCCGCCGATAAAGAGCAACGCGTTCTTCGGTGTCTTGTATTTCGGGTGCAACACACCGAACCAAGCCGGCAGCATGCCCGACTCGGCCATCGCGTAGACCAGGCGGCTGGCGCCAATCAGGAAGCCATTCCATGAGGTCAGGATGCCGGCAATGCCACCGAGCACCAGGATCTTGCCCATCGCTTCGCTGCCCCACAGGGCTGTCATACCATCGGCGACCGCAAGGTCGGAAGCGGCAAGATCTGCGGCCGGCAACGAGGAGCCGACGGTCAACATGATCATGACGTACCAAGCAACCGCGGCAAACAGAGACACCAAGATCATGATCCCGATCTTGCGGTAGGGCAGGTTGATCTCCTCGGCCGACTGCGGAATCACGTCGAAGCCCACAAACAGGAATGGTGTCACGACGAGCACTCCAATAATTCCGGCGAAGCCGCCGGTGAACCACGGGTCCATCTGCGAAATGCTGCCGCCAGAGAAGGAGCCGAAGATCAACGCTGCGCCGACGGCCATGAGGAACAGCACCGCGATCGTTTGGAAGATGGCGGCAGCCCGAACCCCCCGGTAGTTCAGGTACGTCATCACAATGGCGGCGACGACACCCACGGCAACCCAAGACAGGTAAACGTCGTAATCGGCAATCGTCCACAGCTTGACGGCCAACATGTCCGGGAAGAGGAAAAGCATGGTCTGCGGCAAGGCCACCGCCTCAAACGACACCACCGAGACATAACCAAGCACCAAGAACCAAGAACACACGAAGGCCGCCTTGGACCCCATCGCCCGCAGCACGTAGTGATGTTCCCCGCCGGCTTGTGGCATTGCAGAGCACAACTCGGCATACGTCAGGGCAATGAACCCCATCACGATCCCACCGAGCACGAACGCCACCGCGGCGCCCATCGTGCCGGCCCCTTCAAGGAAACCGCCTGTGAGCACAATCCAGCCGAAGCCGATCATCGCCCCAAAGGCTATGGCCAGGACATCCCACTGTCCTAGAACCCTTGTGAATTCCGCTTCGGTCGTCGCCTTGCCGGAGTTAGACATGACTTCGACCCTAGCGTCCAGATAAGAATGAGCGCTAGGGATAACCGAAACCGGCCCCTAGCGAGCGCTACCGAATGTTGTATTGATCGCCGTTCGGCGACGTCTCCAACGCGCAGAGCACCAACACGACAGTGCCAAGGCTCACGAAGTTCAGCAGGACGAGCCATCCACTAAAACCCACATCGTGCAATCGCCGCACCTGGCTGGAGATGCTCGGGATGATAAGACCCAGAAGCGCCAGCATGAGCAAACCCGATAATCCGAACCCGAGGGCAGCAACGGCACCGCTCTCGGTGACGACTCCAACGAAACCGAGAAGTGCTGGCGCCAAAGCGACAAAGCCGAGGAGAACGGTGGCGAGGTAGAACCACCAGAATTCGCTGCGGCTAGCGCGTCCTTCAAACTGGGCGTACTTGGCGAACGCTCGCTTCGTCGCCGGTTTGAATGACATCCCGTAGTGCGGCTGGCTCAGCGGCGGCGTGGCAGAGCTCGCGGGCAGGGGGGTCCATCGGGGCGGAAGAGTGCGCAGACACCTACACTTGCGCCCGTGAACGACGACACACCCACGGACCACGACACCCTCACCGCCGACGCCCCCAGCAGGGAGGCGGGGTGGGGCGCTGTCGCACAGGCGCAGTCACTCCTTCCGCAGGGCCAAGAGCTCGTCACCATCGACAACTGGCAAGAGTGGCCCACCCTGCGCCACTCGTTCCAACACATGCGCGAGATCATGCCGAGCCACCTCATCGAAGCATCCGCCGCCCCGAACGCATTCGCGTATGCCGAGTCGCCCGTCTTTGTCGGCGGTATCACGGTGGAGGCGCGCGCGGGCCACACCGTCAACGACATCATCGCGAGCACTGAGACCGACGGTTTCATGGTGCTGCACCGCGACCAGGTCATTGATGAGCGCTACTGGGGAAAGATGGGCCATGGCACGCCTCACTTGGTGATGTCGATGTCGAAATCGATCGTTTCGTGCGTCGCGGCGACCTTGGTCCGAGACGGGGTCCTCGACCCCGAGGCGCTGATCCAGCGTTACATTCCGGAGGTCGGCGAGAGTGGGTATGCCGGGGCTCGCGTTCGCGACATCCTCGATATGCGTTCAGGCCTCAAGTTCGCCGAAACCTACCTCGACCCAGACTCCGAAGTGCGAGTGATGGAGCGGTCGATGGGCTGGGCACCACGCGGCAGCGACGACCCCGTCGGTATGTATCCGTTCATCTTGACCTGCACCCAAGACCGGGACCACGGGGGCACCTTCGAATACCGATCGGTGGAGACCGACATGCTCGGCTGGGTCTGCGAGCGGGCCGCCGGAGCACGGATGGCTGACTTGATCGCCGCTCGGGTCTGGCAGCCCCTGGGCGCCGAGTACGACGCCGAGGTGTCCGTGGACCCGCTGGGTTCAGCGATCCATGACGGCGGCATCTCGGCCACCCTGCGCGACCTTGCTCGGTTCGGTCAGATGCTGCTGCAATCCGGATTCGCCAACGACCATGCGGTGATCCCTAGCGAGTGGATCCACGACACGCTCTACCCGCCGGCCGACGTCCGTGAAGCCTTCGCGGCCTCCGACAACGAGCCCTATCTGCCTGGGGGCTGGTATCGCAACCAGTTCTGGTGCATCCCAGGTGACAACGGTCCCATCCTGA
The DNA here is from genome assembly GCA_038256095.1 of Actinomycetales bacterium. Taxonomy (GTDB): domain Bacteria; phylum Actinomycetota; class Actinomycetes; order Actinomycetales; family Dermatophilaceae; genus Ornithinicoccus. Next base: position 10,398 of record JBBSKS010000017.1, read on the forward strand.
TGGCGCTCGGCATCCACGGCCAGATGATCTTCGTGGAGCCGAGCACACAGATGGTCGGCGTCAAACTCTCAACGTGGCCCTACCCCCAGGACGCGGACCGGCTGATCCCGACGATCGAGGCATTTAAAGCGATCGGGCGGGCCCTGAACCAGCCGACTGAGCCGACGTTCGACTAAGCCGGCGGCGCCGGGACGTTACTTCAGCAGCGCGAAGAAGGGCTGCTGGACGGCCTCGGCGACCGGCTCAAACGACTCCACCTCGTAGAGGGCGTGCAGCCCGTCGATGAAGTGGCGACACTGGTCGGTGAGCTGCCCATCCTCAGTCTGCATACGGGTCTTGCTCACCAAGATGCCGAGGTCGGCACCCTTATAGAGGTAGGACCCCTCGCCGCCCACGCGAAGGAAGAACGCCTCGTCGTCAGAGACCAGGTAGTGCCAGTCCAACGTATTGCGCTGGTACTCGAGGGCTCCGTCGGCGCTGATGTGATAAATCCCGGTGCGTGGCGCGGACGTGACCATCGCGATGTCGGTGCGCGACGTCTTCAGGATCAACTGGCTCCAGACATCGATGGAGGCCAGCTGGTCCCACCGAGTGTTGATCTCGGCGGTGTCAATGACATAGTCCACGCCAAGGTATTCAAGGAGGTGGAAGAGGTAGAGCGGCACATCGGCATACGCACCGGCCGTCACGTTGGTCATCGAGCTGGCCCCAGAGATGCGCGGGTTGAGCTCACCGAGGTAGACCTCGTCGTCGTCCGTGTCGACGAGCACGTCAACCTCGAAGAAACCCACGTAGCCCTCTTGACGCAGCCGGTCCCCCAATCGGCTGACGTGCGCGATGGCGCGACGTCGCTGATCAGCGGTCAGTGCCTCGGGATAGAGGTCGTTCCCGCACCACCCGCCGCGGTATGGGGTCAACTCCGCATACCCCGTCAGGTCCGTCATGAAGGGGCCGACGACGGTGCCGTGCTGGGTGTTGACCGCCTCCACGGCGACCGCGCGGTTGTTAATTCGCTTCATCACCTTGACTTCTTCGCCGACCACGTCGGCAGCGACCTTGTTCCACGAGTCTTGGTCGGTGACGAAGTAGGTCGTCTTGCCCGAGTCGCCGTATGCGGTCTGCAGCACCCAGTCGGTCCCCAGACCGTGCTCTTGGGCTTGTGCGAGGAGGTCGTCCCAGCCGTCCACCGTCGTCATGATGTTCGGCACTGACGGCGCGCCGGCCTCGTTGCCAAGTCGGGTGGTCGTGATCTTGGAGTCGAGGTAGTTCCGCAGCTCATGGGTGGGGTGAATGATGTCCCAGCCCGACTCTTCGCAGATCGCTTCAGTCTCTTCGTTGAAGAACACCATGGTGATCTTGGGCCGGTGCCCCGTGCGCTTGGCGGCGGCGTCGATGTGGGCACGCACGTCGGGGTGACGCAGCAGATAGTGGTTGATGTCCTCGCCGCTGGTGAACTGCTCATGGTCGATCTCCGGCGGCACGAAAACGCGGGGGTGGTAACCGTCCCACGAGTCGTAGTAGGAAATCATCGAGAAGTTGCGCACCCAGCGGTCCATCCCGAGCAGGTTGAAGGCTGTGGCCCCAAGGAAGAAGACCGGGGTCTCGTTCATCCGGAAAAACGACCGGATTTCCGACATATTGCGAAGTTGACGCGGCGGGGCCGTGGTGGGGTCGGAAGGGGTCATCGAGGGCTCCTCGCTCGGGGAAGCGGCCACGACGGGCCACCGGTCTGCGCTCATCCTTGCCTAGCGGCTACGCAGGCTCAACCATGTGTGCTTCAAGCGGTCAGTGAGGGACCGCAATGTCACGTGGTGGCCCTTCGTCGAGGGCCGTGGCGCAGGCCTGCGCCACGGCATACGTTGCGGATAGTAGTGGCGGGTCGCTCGGGGTCGGCCAGGCTGAGAGTTTGACGAACACGGTGTCGGTAGCGGCGTCCATCCACAGCATCTGCCCGTGTATGCCGAGGGCTAGCAACTCGCGACCGCCGCGTTTTGGCACCCAGAATTGGTTGCGGTAAGAGCCTTCCTTCTCGACGTCCGCATCGCAGGGGTGACCTGCTCGTAGGTCTTTGACGAACAGTGGTGACACCACCTGGTGGTCACCGATAGCTCCAGAGTTGAGCATCATCACGCCACAACGGGCCACGTCAATTGATCGCATGCTCAGCCCACCCGAGGGAGCCGCCTGTCCGTTGACGTCACGAGCAAACGTCGCCCCTTCGCACCCCAGCGGACCCAAGACCATTTCATCGACGAGGTCACTGATGGGCACCCCGCTCGCCCGCTCGATGATCAGACCCAACGCCTCCGTGTCGAGCGACCGATAGGCAAAGGGACCGTCGTGGACCCCTAAACGCTCAGCGCCACACACCATGTCGTAGACCGAGCTGAAGAGGGCTCCAGGAGCTTGAGCCTGCGTCAGCGCCAATTGAGCGAGCTCACCACCGGGCTCGTAGCTCTCGCGGTAGTCACCTCCGGTGCGCATGTCCAGCAGGTCACGCACCGTCACCCCGCGGTATCCCCCCTTTTCTAACTCGGGCAGATACGTCACGACGCCCCGGTCAGGGTCGAGATCACCCCGCTCCATCAGCACCCCCGCGACCACCCCGACGATCGACTTGGTAATCGAGAAACAGGGCAGCACTTGCGTCAGTGCTCCTGGGCGCGCCTCCCACTCATAAACGATCTCGCCGCCGTGCACCATCAGCACCGCGCTCGTGTGACTGCCCACCCAAAAACCATCCAGAAGTTGCGCCAATCCATCAACGCCGACGACGGAGAGGGCTTCGAGGTGCGACGTGGCACGTGCGCGGTCGGCGCCCCATCCTAGGTTTGCTTCAGGCGTCATACACGTCCCCGTCGATGACCGAGCCGGACCACAACAACCAACAAGGCGTTGTCCTTTTCTGCGTAGATGATGCGGTAGTCACCCAGGCGAACGCGGAGGCCACTCTTGCCTTTCAGCACTCGCGCCCCGGCGGTCTTGGGTCTTAGGTCTTGGGCGAGCAAGGCTATCGCGCCCTAGACGCGTCGGCGCGCTCCCGGCTCGAGGGTGCGCAAGGATCGCGCCGCTCCCGGGCGAAACTCGATTCGGTACTGGCTCACGACCACCACGTTGCACGAAGACGGCCTCGGTGCGAGCGGTTTCCATCGCATCCGGTCAGTGATCTCGCACATCGCTGATGCTCATGGTTGCCAGGTTTCGTAGTGCACAAATCGCGGTGCGAATCGTAGGAAAGCTGCCACTCGTTGCTCGCGCTACTCCTCCCCCACGGCTGCGAGTAATCTCAGCCGATGGAATTCCTGTGGACCGGGTGGACGCCCATCGCACACAGCGCCATCACGGTGGTGGCCGGATACGTCGCGCTGGTCTTCCTCTTACGGATCACCGGGGCGCGCAGGATGGGGCATTAGGGGTGATCGGCAAGGGAACCCACGGTGACGGATCGACTTTGCTGCCGTACGTCGACAATCCTCCACCGAACGCAGAAACCCCGACACGCCCAAGATAACAGGGCGAGCCGGGGGTCTGGAGGTGCGTTAATCAGTCCTGCAAGGAAGCCTTCCGGCTCTCGAGGACCTCGTCGATCAAGCCGTATTCCTTGGCGTCGGCTGCGATCAAGATCTTGTCGCGCTCGATGTCCTTGCGGACCTGCTCAACCGAGCGGTTCGAGTGCTTGGCCCAGGTCTCTTCCAACCAGGTTCGCATCCGCAGCACCTCGTTGGCCTGGATCTCGATGTCGGAGGCCTGGCCATAGTCGCCGCCGGCCAGGGCCGGCTGGTGGATCAGGATGCGCGCGTTAGGCAGGGCAAACCTCTTGCCCTTGGCGCCAGCCGAAGCGATAACCGCAGCCGCCGAAGCAGCCTGACCGACCACGAACGTCTGCACGTCGGGGCGGATGTACATCATCGTGTCGTAGATCGCCGTCAACGCGGTGAACGAGCCACCGGGCGAGTTGATGTACATCAGGATGTCGCGGTCCGGGTCCTGACTTTCTAGCACGATCAGCTGGGCGATGATGTCGTCAGCCGAGGCGTCATCAACCTGCACACCGAGGAAGATGATGCGGTCCTCGAACAGCTTGGTGTAGGGGTCCTGGCGCTTGGTGCCGTAGGCAGTGCGCTCTTCGTACTGCGGAAGGATGTAGCGGCTCGACGGGGCCAACGGGCCTGCTGAGGGGCCGCCGGCATACGGGAACGTAGGGGTGTTCATCTTTTCTTCTCTCTCGTCTCGTCGGCGGATCAGGAGCTGGTGTCGTCGGCCGAGACGGTCGGGCTATCGCCCGGGGTCTCGGCGCCGGTCGCGGCGGAGTGCTCGTAGACGTGGTCGACGAAGCCATACTCTTTGGCAGCCGCGGCGGTAAACCAGCGGTCGCGGTCAGAGTCCTCGGCAATCTGCTCCGGCGTCTGGCCGGTGTGCTCAGCGATGAGGTCGGCCATTTCCTTCTTAATGTGCAGCATCTGCTCGGCCTGGATCTTGATGTCGCTGGCCGTTCCACCAATACCGCCCGAGGGCTGGTGCATCATCACGCGAGCGTGCGGCGTGGCGTAGCGCTTGCCCTTTTGGCCGGCGGACAACAGGAACTGACCCATCGACGCGGCCAACCCCATCGCAACGGTGGCAACGTCGTTGGGGACCCACTGCATGGTGTCGAAGATCGCCATACCAGCGGTCACCGAGCCACCGGGCGAGTTGATGTAGAGCCAAATGTCAGCTTCGGGGTCTTCGGCGGCCAACAGCAACAACTGTGCACAAATCGCGTTCGCATTGTCGTCGCGCACATCGGAGCCGAGGAAGATGATGCGTTCCTTCAGCAGACGGTTGTAGATCTGGTCGTCCAGACCAGCGAGCGGGCGATCCCCGGCCGCGACGATCTCAGAGTTGCTCATCGTTGCTCCTTGCTTTCACGTCATGGTGGCTGTTACATCTGTGGTGTCACAGGTCTATGCCTTCGATGACACTAACGTTCACTAGTGCGCCTGCACTCCCGCAGGTATGCCATGTTCGCCGTGAGCGCATTAGTCCCCCATTTCGTCCACCACAAGGGCCTCTAGACGCAGGTATGCCGTCCACTCGAGTGAGCGGACGGCATACCTGTTGTGTGCGTGAGGCTCAGGCGTCCTTGGGCGTGCCTTCGTCTTCGGCGACAACCTCGTCGGCGGCGTCCTCGTCAGAGGCAACGACACCCTCGTCGGCTTCGTCAATGTCGACGTCACCCTCGAAGTCGTCGTCGTTGTCTTCTGGGGCGTCTTCTTCGAGGTCGCTCAGGTCGACGACGTTGCCGTCGGTGTCGTGAACGGTGACCTCTTCGAGGATCCCGGCAAGCGCCTTGCGACGGCCAACCTCGGTGACCATCGCGGGCACCTGATTGTCCTGGTCGATGCGCTGAGCGAACTCGTTGGGGTTCATCCCATACTGCTGCGCGGTCATCATGATGTACTCGATGAGCTCGTTCTGTTCGACGTTGACCTGGTCGCGCTCAACCAGTGCGTCCAGCAAGAACTGGGTCTTCATGGCCTTGCGGGTCGACTCGTCAACCTCGGCGCGGTGCTCGTCGTCCTCGCTGCGGCTTTCCTTCTCCAGGTGCGCGTCAACCTCAGCCTTCACCAGAGCATCAGGCAGCGGGATGGTGGTCATCTCCAGCATCTTGTCGAGCACGCGGTCACGCGCCTGCACGCCCTGCTCGAACTTCACACCCTGCTCGGCCTGCTTGACCAAGTCAGCCTTCATGTCTTCGACGGTGTCGAACTCAGAAGCCAACTGGGCGAACTCGTCGTCGACCTCAGGCAGCTCGCGCTCCTTCAGAGACACCAGCGTCACGGTGACGTCCGAGTCACGGCCAGCGTGCTCGCCACCGGCCAACGGGCTGGTGAAATTGATCGTCTCGCCGACAGAGGTGCCGATGAGCGCCTCGTCGAGACCGTCGAGCATCGTGGCCGAGCCGATCTCGTAGGAAATCCCGGTGACCGAGTCGATCTCGTCGCCGTCGATCGTGGCGGACAGATCGATGGAGGTGAAGTCACCCTCCTTGGCCTTGCGTTCGACGCCGACCAGGGTGCCGAAACGGGCACGCAAGTTGTCGAGGCGCTCTGCGACGTCCTCGTCCGAGACGGCGACCGGGTCAACCTCAACCGAGATGCCGGTGAAGTCGGGGAGTTCGAAGTTCGGGACGATGTCGACCTCGGCCTCGAAAATGAAGTCTTGACCCTCGGCCATGGGCAACTCAGTGAGGTTAACCTCGGGCTGGCCAAGCGGCTTCAGATCATTCTCTTGCATCGCCTGCGTGTAAAACTCCGGCAGCGCGTCGTTGACAGCTTCCTGCACGACGGCTCCGCGACCGAAGCGCTGGTCGATGATGCGGGTGGGAACTTTGCCCTTGCGGAAGCCGGGCACATTCACCTGCTTGCCGATGTTTGCGTACGCCGCGTCCAAGCGAGGCTTCAGCTCAGCAGCGGGGACCTCAACGGTCAGTTTGACCCGGGTCTCGGTCAGGGTCTCGACGGCACTCTTCACTACAAGGCACTCCAGAATCAGATCGGCTAGGGGTGATTGGCCTGCGCGGGTGGCGGCACCACTCGAACAGGACGTCAAGGCATGCTAGTCGGTCGGGGTAGCCGGATTCGAACCGGCGGCCTTCCGCTCCCAAAGCGGACGCGCTACCAAGCTGCGCCATACCCCGTCATTGCATTGCTGTGCCGTGGTGACTTTGCATCACCCCGGCGGCCGTTAGACTATCCCCTCGGCGCGGCGTTCTACGACGTCACGTTCGCGGGTGTAGCTCAATGGTAGAGCCCCAGTCTTCCAAACTGGCTACGCGAGTTCGATTCTCGTCACCCGCTCCATCCAACAGGCCACGCGCCGCGCGGGACAACCCGGATAAGGTGAACTCGGGAATTGAGAAGGGCGGTGACTTCGCTGACGACAAGACCGGCGGGAAGCACACCGACAAGATCGACAAGGGCGAAGACCAGGTCGGTGATCGTCTGGGCAGCAATGACGGTGACTCCGGCGACACCAAGAACGCGACGGCTCACAACAAGTAAGTAGCACCGACGCTCACGTTCGTCTGTGCAACGAAGCCCCCACGCCGTGGCGCTTGGGGGCTTCGCCGTGCTCGGGGCTTTATGGCTATCGGCGCAGCGCCTCGCGCACGTTCACGACCAGCACCACCACGGCAGCCAGCAGCAGCGGCACCGCAATCACGGCCTGCCACTCAAGCCAGGCGAAGTACAGCAGCGCGATGAGAGCCGCCGCCGCGATGAAGCGCAGCGCGACCGCCAAAAACTGTTGCCGCAGAAGACCTTCGATCGACATCAGGATCACCACCGAGTAGATCGATATCAGCGTCGCGCTGGTGCCGAAAACAGGCGAAACTACTGCCGCCAGCGCGCACAGCAACAGCGGCGTAGAGAGCACCGACCACCACGACAGCAATCTCCCCCGAACACCGGTGACCGGCTCCATCGGCGTCAGACGGTGCTTCAAGTGGGCGTGCGGACCCGGGACGGGCGCCTGCGAGGCCAGTGATTGGTTCATCTGGACCAGTTCGTCTTCAAGTCTGGTGGCTTCCATGGACAACTCGAGCACTCGCTCTTCCTCCCCAGCCAGCATGCGCACCTCTGGTGAACCGGGCGCCAACCCGGCGGCCGCCATACCCAAGTTGGTGCGGGCTGCTTCGATCTCAGTCCGCACTTCAGCAGCACGTTCACGGGCTTGCTCCGCGCGGGCCGCGATCATCGCGTGCTCCATCACACGATTCGGTGCGACCTTTGCCAAGCCCGACCAGCCGACCGGGTCGGCCCAGGACTGCCGCACGGTGCCGTCGCGCTCGTAGCGCGGCCCAGCTGGCCCTCGTTCGCCGCCCAGTCGGTCACGCGTGTCGTGGCCCCACAGGCCGCGGTAGGCCCGCACCCAATCTTGGGTGTAATCGAGCACCACCGGCGTCCACTGCTCGGCTTCACCAACGCCGATCTTGCGCCCATCACCACGGGCGTAGTCCACGTATGGAATTGCGACGCCGCCGCCTTTGGCGGTAGTGGACCAAGGTGTGAATACGCGCGCAGTGTTGCGCAGCAGCCGCACCACACCGGGCAGCGTGGGGGGTTGCACGGTGATCAGGTAGTCACCCGGCGCATACGCCCCAGAGTGAGAGCCAGCCCCCGCAAAGACCACCGGATGACGGCCCTGGGCAATCACCAGGTCGGGGTCGTCCCAGCGCCGCCGTAGGTCGTCTCCGGTTTCGTCGTGCGCCGAGAAGACCACCCACCGAGGGTGTGGCAACCCTTCGTCATCAGGGCCCCCATCTCCATCGAGATAGATCGTGACCTGTTCCCAGTCGCCCTCGTGCTCGTTGACGCCACCGAAGCCGGAGCGCCAATTATTGAACGAGTAGAAGTACCAGTACTGGCAGATCGTCCAGGGTCCGTCGCGCAGCACCCGGGCGTAGTAGATGGGTCGCTCTGGCTCGAGGTGGTCACGTTGCAGGAGGAAGGATCGGGCGGCGCTGCCCCCTGGCACGCTCCCCCGGAACAACAGCGAGAGCCGGTTCAGGGCATCAATCATGCGTGCGGTCACCCCGACCGAGGCCAGGCGGCTCACGCCAGCCAACGGCGGAGGTCGCTCTTTGATGGGTATACGCAGGTGCTCATGGTGTTCGGCGCCGACGTCGACACCCGACAACGAATGATCCAGCCCTAGCGTCACGCCACTGTGCGCGGTAAGGGCCCCCAGGTCTAACTCGGTGGCGGCGAAAGCGCGACGGGGCTCTCTATCGGGGTCATCGCTCCACAGTGCCGCCCGCGCGACATACAGCCTGGCGGAGACGGGGTAAAAGAACTCTCCTCGGGTGAACCGGATCACCGGCTCGAAGGCGCGCAACAGATCAAGTTCAGCGTGCTGGGGCCTCGACGCCGCGCTGTCGCTCATCGCTTAGGTGAGGTCGGGCAGAGTTCCGTCGGCTTCGTAAGCCGAGACCATGTTTATGCGGGTTTGATGGCGCTCGACCCCAGAAAACTCGGTCTCCAGGAAGGTGGTAACCATCGCGCGGGCTTCTTCTTGGGTATGCATCCGCGCACCGATGGAGATGATCTGGGCGTTGTTATGTTGGCGGGCAAGGGTGGCCAGTTCGGGGTTGTAGCACAGCGCCGCGCGGATGCCGGCAACCTTGTTGGCGGCCATTTGCTCACCATTGCCGGAGCCACCCAGGACAATCCCGAGCGAGCCCTCATCGGCGGCCACGGCCTGCGCTGCGCGCAACACGAAGACGGGGTAGTTGTCGAGCTCGTCGTAGGTATGCGGCCCGTGGTCGATCACCTCGTGACCCTGCTCGCCCAACCATGCGCGCAAGTCCTGGTGCATCTCGTATGCAGCATGGTCGCCGCCGATGTGAACGCGCATCGTGCTCTCCTAGGCTCGTTTTTGCTCGTCAAGTGAGGTCGCTCGCCACACCATGACACCATCGTGGCATCTGATCCAGCCCCCGTTCCGCAGGAGGAATCGATGCCAGGCAAGAACTTGACTCGCGATGAAGCCCAGCAGCGTTCGGCACTGATCTCCGTCGACGCGTATGTGGTCGACCTAGACCTCACCTGCGGGGCCGAAACCTTCGCTACGACGACCACGGTGACTTTCGATGCGTCCACCCCAGGGGCAGCCACCTTTATCGACTTTATTGCTCATTCGGTCGAGTCCGTCGAGCTCAACGGAGTCTCATTGACGGTGACCGATGTCGTCGCCGACTCACGGATCCAGCTGGCCGACCTCGCTGCGCACAACACACTCACGGTGGTGGCCACCGGTTCCTATATGAACACCGGTGAGGGTTTGCACCGCTTCGTGGACCCGGCCGATGGCGAGGTCTACCTCTACACCCAGTTCGAGGTCCCGGACAGCCGCCGGATGTATTGCGTCTTCGAGCAACCCGACCTCAAGGCCACGTTCGCCTTCACGGTCACCGCCCCTGCTCACTGGCAGGTCATCTCCAATCAGCCGACACCAGAAGCTGCTGCTGCCCCGCAGGCCGTCAACGTCAACGGCATCGAAGTGGCCCGGTGGGCCTTCGAGCCCACCCCGCGCATGTCGTCCTACATCACCGCGCTCGTCGCCGGGCCGTATGACGTGGTCCGCGACGAGGTCTCCACTCGCGGCGGCATCGTGCCGCTCGGGGTGTTTTGCCGCAAGAGCCTGACGCAGTATCTGGACGCCGACAACATCTTGAACTGCACCAAGGCCGGCTTTGCATTCTACGAAGAAGAATTCGACTGCGCTTACCCGTTCGACAAATACGACCAGATCTTCACCCCTGAATACAACATGGGCGCGATGGAGAATGCTGGCTGCGTCACGATCGTCGAGACCTATATATTCCGGTCCAAGGTGACCGACACCATCGTCGAGCGACGCGCGCTGACCATCTTGCACGAACTGGCGCATATGTGGTTCGGCGACTTGGTGACGATGCAGTGGTGGGACGACCTCTGGCTGAACGAGTCCTTTGCCGAGTGGGCCTCGACGGTGTGTCAGGCCGAAGCCACCGAATGGACGGAGTCGTGGACGACCTTTGCCACCTCCGAAAAGGCCTGGGCCTACCGCCAGGATCAGTTGTCCTCCACGCACCCGGTGGCTGCCGACATGGTCGATTTGGCCTCCGTCGAGGTCAACTTCGACGGGATCACCTACGCCAAGGGTGCCTCGGTGCTCAAGCAACTGGTGGCCTATGTCGGTCGTGAGCCCTTCCGTGACGGCATCCGCGCGTACTTTGCGAAGCACGCCTGGGGCAACACGACGTTGGCCGATCTACTCGTGGAGCTCGAGACCACTTCGGGCCGCGACCTGTCGTCCTGGGCGCAGGTGTGGCTGCAGACCGCCGGGGTCAACACGCTCACGCCGGATTTGGTCGTGCGCGAGGGGGTCATCGAGTCGCTGGCCATCGTGCAGTCAGCAGCATCCGACTTCCCCACGTTGCGACCACATCGCCTCGCGGTGGGTTTCTACGACGACAAAGACGGGCAGTTGGTGCGCACGGAGCGTTTCGAGCTCGACATCGAGGGTGAGCGCACTGACGTTCCCGAGGTGGCTGGACGCTCAATGCCCGGTCTGATCTTGCTCAACGACGACGACTTGGCGTACGCCAAGATCCGGCTCGACACCCACTCAGCGGCGACCGCCCTGGCTGACCCGCGCGCGTTCGCCGAGTCGCTGCCCCGGGCTCTGGTGTTGGGGGCTGCGTGGGATATGACCCGCGACGCTCACATGCCGGCCGGCGACTACGTGCGCCTCGCGCTCAGGGCTCTCGACGGCGAGAAGGACTCCACGTTGCTGCGAGTGCTGTTGATGCAGCTCAGCAGCGCGACCTTGATGTATTCCGCACCCAGCCGCCGCGACGCCGTGGTGGCTGACGTGGCCTCCGGCCTGCGATCTGCGGCGCTGGGTGCCGAGCCAGGCAGCGACGCCCAACTGCAACTCGTCGGCGCATGGGCCTCTTTTGTACGCTCCCCCGACGACGTTGCTCGGCTTCGTGCAGCCCTGGACGGCTCGGAGGCGATCGAAGGTCTCACCCTCGATCAGGACATGCGGTGGACGCTGCTCACCGGCCTGGTGGCCGCCGGCGGCGCCGACGAGGCAGAGGTTGGGACCGAGCGGGCAGCAGACAACACGGCCGCTGGCCGCGAGAGGGCCGCCCGCGCGATGGCGGCACGTCCGACCGCTGAGGCCAAGGACCTGGCCTGGGTCGCCGCCGTAGAAGAGACGACGTTGCCCAATGCCGTTCTCAACGCCATGGCCCTGGGCTTTGGCCGGGTGCACGATCGGTCATTGCTGCAGCCGTTTCTGACCCGATACTTCATGGCCATCGAAGGCATTTGGGGTTCCCGAACTCACGCAATCGCCGAAGCGCTGGCCGTGGGCTTCTTCCCGATGGCCGTGGCCAGCGAGGAGCTACTGGAGGCCACCCAGAGCTGGCTCGACGATCACCCGGACGTTCCCAACGGCCTGCGCCGCACTATCAGTGAGCACCGCGACGGCATCGCCCGAGCCCTGCGCGCCCAAGCCGCCGACGTGACGGGCTAGCGTCTTCCTCATGGACCAAGCAGAGATCGACGCTTTCTGGGCCGACGCGCGGATTCGGGGTGGGCTCAACCCAGCCTCGGCATACCTCGGGCGGACGGTTGATGAGGCGTTACCGCCGCCCGCATGGACGTTCAACGGCGACGCAGCCCACGCCGACACCCTCGTGGCGCTGGTGATCGCGGGCACCAAAACGGCCACGTCGAGTGCGCGCAGCGACTATGCGGAAGATGACGATCTGCCTACCCCAGGCATGCTGTCCATTCTGCTCGACAGCGCTGGCCACCCGCGAGCACTGCTGCGCACCACCGAGGTGTCGGTCAAGGCGTTCTCCGACGTCAGCAAGGAGCACGCAGTCGCCGAGGGTGAAGGTGAGCGCACGCTGTCGCAGTGGCGCAGTACGCACGCCGACTTCTTCGCCGACTACACGCCAGACATGCTCGTCGTCCTCGAGCGTTTCGTGGTGCTCACCGCTCACTCGAGCGCGCACCACGCACCCGTGAATCAAGACGCGTA
>JBBSKS010000018.1:0-22761 GCA_038256095.1 Actinomycetales bacterium
GGGGCGACCGGGTGGGGCCGCTCGATCCAGCAGATCCAGGCGCCCGAAATGCTCATGCCGGCTGCCGACGATCCTGGCTTGCCATGGTTCGTGCGCGAGCCCTGGCCCTCGCCGTCGACGGGGGCAACCGTGCGCAGCGGCGTTATTGGTGTGGATGAGGTGTTGAGCGTGCGCGTCGAATCAGACTCGTTGGTTGTCTTTGGAGACGGGATGGAAGAGGACTGCGTGACGCTGGGGTGGGGGCAAGAGGTGCGGGTGTGCCGATCAGGACGTGTCCTGCGCACCGTCGCCTGACGGTGGTTGCAGTTTCGGCGCTACGCAGCGGCCGTATTGCTATGGCCGCCCCCGCCTAAGAGTTTGCTCACCCCGCCGGCCACAATCGCCGGAAAGGTCACCAGGGAGGCAAAGAGCGGAACGACCGCCACAATGTCGCGCCCAAGGTTGCTAAGTTCACCCGACACGATGCTGGCCAGGATTGTCGCCATAACGGCTAAGACAACACCCACGGCCATCCAACGAAAGATATGCCGGTCGAACGTTACCGATGGCCCATCGATATAACCCCAGACCAGGGCGCCAAGAATCACCGGAGTCAGCAGCAACAGGCCTCCCACGGTGTTGGTGTTTCCGTTCCCCCGCACAACAAGAAGCACAGCCAAAACGACGGCATACAGACCGAGAAGCACAACCGTGCGCACGAAAACCTTCATGCGCTTAGAATACGTCTGCTGTGGATTACGTCAGCATTGCGTAGAAAACAATCAAGCTTGGAAAGGCCATTGCGCCAACGACCAACAATGCGATGAGTCGCTGTCGCTTCGCGCGTCGTTCGCGCCACTGCTCTTCGGGCTCGTCAAGCCAGGTGCTCACTGGGGTCTCCTCCACATTTCGACGACGCGAGCACTCTACGGCGGGGAACACCAAGGCACCCCATGTGGGTTCATAGGACATGCCCTCGCCCGGACCCACACGCCTGCTGCTCGTCGGGGCCGGCCACACGCACCTGCATGTGCTCAAGAATGCAGACCAACTACGCGACGCCGGGTATGCCGTCACCCTGCTCGCGCCAGCAGACTTCATATACAGCGGAGTGGCGTCCAGCAGCTCCACCGGTGCGTTGTCCATCGACACCGGGGTAATCGACGTCGGAGCCCTGGCTGGCGACGCGGTGACTCATCACCGCCAGAGGCTGGCTGACCTCGATGTGGAAGCGCGAAGGGCGCGGACCGACGACGGGACGTGGTTGGACTTCGACGTGTTGTCGATCAACATCGGCAGTGTGGCCAACCGCTACGACATCGAAGCGACGGATGAGGTGTGGACCGACGATGTGGTGGCCGTCAAACCTTTGGAGGAGTTGCTCGACCTGAACGCTCGAATCGCTGCGGCGGCGACCGGTGCGGGGACACCCGTTCGGGTGACGCTGATCGGCGGTGGCCCCACGGCCATGGAGCTCGCGGGCAACCTGTCGAGTGGGCGTGGCCTCGAGGGCGCGCCGCCGCGAAGGGTCACCGTCATCGAGGCAGAAGCAACGGTGATGAGACACCTTCCAGCGCTAGCCCAACGGCGCCTGCTGGCTCTGCTGCATAGCCGGGAAGTGACCTTGCTGAAGGGGCGCTCCGTTCGGAGCATCGAGAGCGACCACACGATTCTCGAGGGTGGTGCCAGCGTGACGCACGATGTTGTGGTGCTAGCCACCGGCCTGGTCAGCCCGTCGCTCCTGGCCGATGTCGGACTGGCCGATCCCCACCCCGAGGTGAGCGACCACAGGGTCGTGACGGACGGCATACCGGTGCGGGCGACGTTGCAACACCGCGACCACGACGACGTCTATGCCGTCGGGGACTGCGCCCACTTCATGCCCCAACCGTTGGCGAAGATCGGGGTCTATGGCGTGCGCCAAGGCCCCGTGCTGCTAGCCAGTTTGTTGGCTAGGGCAGCCGGCGAACCGTTGCCTGAGTTCGTGCCGCAACGCCATGCGCTGCAGGTGCTCGACCTCGGCGATGGCGTGGGGTTGGCGACTAGGGGGTCGTGGTGGTGGCTGGGACGCGCCGCGTTGCGACTCAAGCGTCGAGTGGACCGGACGTGGTTAACGCACTACCAATAGCGCTCAGCGCTGGCGGCGACGCACCAGGTGACCGACGACGTCGGGGATCCACATCGTCTCGCCGCGCATCCAACGGGCCGCCACGATGTTGCTCGGCACGACCATAAACATGGCCCTACTGCTCTCGACCAGGCCTAGGTCTGTGCCGAAGACGTCGCTGACCAGGCTCCAGTCGAGGTCGGTGTGCCGCGACAGGTGCTCGCCAATACCCACCGAGAATCGCTGGACAATCTGCCCGTGATCGGTGTCCTTGGCCCCGGCCCAGGCTTGGTATGCCGCATCGAGACCGTTGCTCAGCGAGGTTAGGTCGTCGATATCGACGCCAGCATCATCCAGGGCTTGCAGGTGTCCATCGATCTCGGCGCGGTCTTCGTCGCGCAATGGTTGGGTCGGGGAGAGGGGGATGCCGTCTTCGTCGCGCTCGACATCGGGTCGCGTCGTTGACGTTGGCCCGCTCGGGGAGGACTGTTTGCGACTGAAGAGGCTCATGGCCTAAGACCCTAATGGGGTCGGGCGGACCGTATTGCGGACCGCCAGGCCCAGCGAAGACCCGACGAGCAGCCCCAAAGCGATGGCGACAATGACGCCGGCGACGTCCAGACCGGTCTCGACGATGGCGCCCTGATCGGCGATCAACGTGGTGACGCCGATGAGCCCGAGGCTTCCGGGGACCAACAGCCAGAAGGCCGGCAAGAAGAGCACGAGCCGCGCCAACTGTGGCCGCGCCAACTCCACCAAGGTTGCGCCCAAACTGGCAGCCACCGCCCCCAGGAAGCCGCCGAGCACCGCCGACCCCGCAGCGTGGCCAAACGACTGCGCCCCAAAGGCCATCAGCAGCACCAGCAGGACCCAGCCGAGCATCCGCCATTCGACGCCTTCCATACCGCTGATACCGATCCCGATCAGCAGCAATCCGAGCGGAGCGGCCCACCACCCGATGGTGTCGACCCGCACGTTCATCATCATGTCGGTGGGCACACTCAAGACGGTGGTGGCCGCGATCAGGCCGAGGGCAAACAGGCCTAGTTGCACGACGCCATAGGCCAACCGGGACGTTCCGGCTTGCATATGGCCGGCCGCGAGCTCCGACATACCGGTCACGATCAAGGCCCCAGGGAGGAGCGCGGCAATCGGCGGCAACACCGTGCGCATCGGACCTTCAATGATGCCGGCGTTGGCAGACATAAAGACGATGACGGTCACGGCGAAGGCCGCCAGCGTTGCCAGCAACGTTGCCACCACTTGAACTCGACCCGCGACCCCCATCAGTATTCGCACCACCACCGAGCACACGGCCACCACGGCCACGTTGGCCCAACTCGGCTGCAGGATAAGGCCGATACCCGCGGCGACGAAGACCCAGGCGAAGTGGGTCACCCACCCTGGATAGCGCGGCGCCTTGGCTCGCAACGTGGACAACTGAGTGAAGGCGTCGGCCGGGCTGAGTTCCGCCGAAACCAACTGGCCCCGGATGCGCCGCACCTCGCTGGTCTGGTCGAGGCGGACGGGCGCGGTCACGGATTCGTATGCGGACGGGGCACCGCTGTGCAGCGAAACCCATAGGCCGGTGGGCGCGGCGCCTACCTGCAGGTCGGCATACCCCAGTCGGACGCCGACTTCGCGCAGTTCCTCTTCGATCTCGTTGACCGGCTGCCCGGTGGCGATCATGGCAGCACCCAACTGAGCCAGCAGGGCGCGCGCGTCGGCCTCGTTGCTCATCGACGCCGCGCGAGAATTCACGTTCGTCAGTCTCTCAGGTGCAGAAGGTGCCACATTTACGCCCCGGGGTTGTCTACTCCCACGACTGACCAGGGTCGACGTGTCGTGGTGCATCCATGGCGTCGTGTAGGACCCTGCCGACGACCAGCACCTCACCGGCGAAGCGACAGATGAGGAAGTGTCGCGGACGCCCGACGTTCCGGCCAGGCGCGTGCGTCCGACTGGCAACCACGTGCCAGATGAATACGTCGTCTTCCCACTCGGGGCGCGTTGTAGGTCCGACATCGCCAGTCCGCGACGATGCGTCGCGAAGCGCGGTGGTTATGAGCACCTCACAACGCTGGCGTGCTTCCTCGCCGAACCGCTCGTGCGTCCATATAAGGATTGAAATGATGTCGTCTCGGGCAACCTGACTGAGGCGATACCCAGTCATCAGCCCGCTGGCTGGGTTTGTGCCGCCTGGACCCCAAGTTGTCCGATGAACTCGTCGAGATTGTCTTCGGCGATGTCATCGAAACGCCCCGAGGCTATATCCGACCAACCATGCTCGCCTGCCCGACGCAGAGCAGCGAGCTTTGCGTCATCTCACCCCCTGGCGTTCCAAGAGGCGGAGACCTTCGCGCAGCTACGGGACGAGGTAGTCGGAGTCCCTGGCGTCGGTGATCAGCATGTGACCGGGGGCGTGGGTGATCGCCAGGCTGGGTCGTGACTCCATCACCATGGCCTGGGGGGTCACACCGCAGGCCCAAAACACGGGTATGTCGCCAGGCTCGAGGATCGGCGGGTCGCCATAGTCGGGGTGGTCCAGCGACTCGATGCCGAGCGCTGCGGGGTCTCCGATGTGCACCGGGGCTCCGTGCACCGTTGGGTAGCGGCTGGAGATCCGCACCGCATCGGCGACCTGAGCAGCAGGTATGCCGCGCATCGAGACCACCAGCGGCCCCGCCAAGGATCCGGCTGGGCGGCAGCGGGTCGAGGTGCGATACATCGGTACGTTGCGTCCGGCGGTCATGTGACGCACCGGCACCCCGGCGTCGAGCAACGGATGCTCGAAGGTGAACGAGCAGCCGATGACGAAGGTCACGAAGTCATCGCGCCACACTGCTGCGGCGTCGGCCACCTCCTCGACGAACTCGCCATCGCGGAAGATCCGATAGAGCGGCACGTCGCGGCGAATGTCGGCAGCTAAATCACTGAACACCGAGCCGCCCGGGTCGGCGCGGACCGACCCAGCGTCGATGACCTCCAGGACCGGGCACGGTTTTGGGTTGCGCTGAGCGAAGACCATCATGTCGAAGGCAAGCTCGCGGGGAAGCGCGATGATGTTGGCCTGCACGAAACCCCGGCTCCAGCCCGATGTCGGCACGGTGAGGCCATCCGCGAAGCGGGCTCGGGCTGCGGCCGGGCTCAGGGCACCGACGTCATCAGTCACCTCTGGGTCGAAACTCATGGGGCCCACTTGAGCCTGACCTGTTGACCCGGCCGCAGCTGGGCGGCCAGGTCTATGTCGGCCGAGGTCACGACCGCAATGACGGGGTATCCGCCGGTCACGGGGTGGTCGTTGCCAAACAGCACGGGCTGGCCGTCGGGGGGCACCTGGATTGCCCCGCGCACCATGCCCTCGCTCGGCAACTCCACCTCGGCGTATGCCGACGCGCGAGTCAACGCTTCGCCTGTGAGTCGCAGACCAATGCGGTTGCTCCGGTCCGAGACCTCCCACACCTGCTCTCCCAACCGGTCGGCGCCGTCAAACCAGTGGGTCCGCGGGCTCGGCAGCACCCGGAGCGCGACCAACCCATTGGCCGGCAGCGGCACCGGAGCCACATCGACATTGGGGTAGCTGCCTTGGTAGTCGCCGACGGTCAGCACCGTCCCGGCAGTCACCGGATAGGGGCCCAACCCAGACAGCGTGTCAGTCGATCGAGAGCCGAGCACCGGCGGCACATCCCAGCCCCCACGAACGGTGAGGTAGGTCCGCAGCCCGGCGGTCGGCATACCCAGGCGCAGTTCTTGTCCGTCGCGCAGGTCGAGCAACGCGGCGTGAGCCACCGCCCGTCCGTCGACGCTGGCCTGGGCGTCGGCGCCGGTGAGCGCCACGGTCATCGACCCGTGGACGCGCGCAACTAGCCCACCGAAAGTGATCTCCAGAGCGGCCAACCCCGATTCGTGGGCCACCAATCGAGCACCCAGCTCGTAGGCGGACATATCCGCGGCCCCGGCGCGGCCGACGCCGATCGAGGCCCAACCCAGACGGCCCGCGTCTTGGATGAGCGACTGAGGCCCGGAGTCGAGGATTTCGAGGGAGATCACGTTGAATCCGCCTGCACGAAGCGGACGAGCGATCCGGGTTGCAGCAGCGAAGGCAGGTCGGCAGTTTCGTCCCACATGGCCGCGTCCGTGCGCCCAATGAGCTGCCAACCGCCAGGCGATGAGCGCGGATAGACGGCGCTGAACTTGCCCGCCAGACCCACTGAACCGGGCGGCACCGAGGTCCGAGGCTCGGATCGGCGGGCGACCTGCAACCGTGGGTCACCACCCCCGAGGTAGGCGAAACCGGGCGCAAAGCCGAAGAAGTCCACTCGCCACGTGCTGCCGGTGTGTGCGGCAATGACTTCGTCTCGGCTCAGGCCGGTCGCCTGCGCCACGTCGTCGAGGTCATCGCCGTCGTATGTCACGGCGATCTCCACCCACTCGGCACCACTCGACTGGTCAGCGCCCTCGGGGTCGGGCAGCGAGGCCGCGAGATCCACGGCTGCTTGTCCCAGAGCGCCGAGATCAACGCCAGGGCGGGTATGCAGGAGCACGGTCCGCGCCGCCGGCACCAGATCGAACACACCGACCCACGGCTGAACTTCTTCGGCGGCCGAGGATTGATCGAGGTTTTCGCGCAACGCGCGGTGAAGCGCCACGACAGACGCGCTGTCGGCGACCTCAAGCAACACGGCCGCGTCGCCCATCGGTAGTGCCGTGGCGGTGATCATGCGCTGGCCACAAACGCTTCGATGGTGACCCCTGCGGCACGAAGGCTGGCGGCGACGGCGCTCGCCATCTGCACCGCTCCAGGGGAGTCGCCGTGGGTGCAGATGGACTGTGCATCGACCTCGACGTCCGTGCCGTCTTCGCAGGTCACGACGCCTTCGGTCGCCAACCGCACCATCCGGGCAGCCACGTCCTCGGGATCGGTCAGCAACGCCCCTGGGCGGCCGCGCGGGACGAGCCTGCCTGCGGCGGTGTAGCCCCGGTCGGCGAACGCTTCGGTGACGGTCGGCATACCCGCAGTCTGGGCCATCCGCAGCGAAGCCGCGCCTGCTAGCCCCATCAGCGGCAACGTTGGGTCGTAGGCCGCCACCGCGTCGACCAATGCCCGCGCTTGATCGTCGTGGTCGGTGACCGCGTGATAAAGCGCTCCGTGAGGCTTGACGTAGCGAACCCGCGTGCCCGCCACCCGGCACATCGCATCGAGGGCGCCGAGTTGGTAAAGCACGTCGGCAGTGAGCTCGGCGCTTTCCATCGCGATGAACCGTCGGCCAAAACCGGCCAAGTCTCGATAACTGACTTGGGCGCCGATCACGACCCCGCGCTCGGCTGCAGCCGCACACGTGCGCTGAAGAGTCAGAGCGTCTCCCGCGTGGAAGCCGCAGGCCACGTTGGCGCTAGTGATGATGTCCAGCATGGCCTCGTCATCCCCGAGACGCCAGGTGCCGAAGGACTCGCCAAGATCGGCGTTGAGGTCGATGCTGCTTCGGAGCGCCATGCCCCACCCTCTCAGGTGGGCTCTGCGGAGTTAGGCCAGGTCGTGGGACAAAGCCCGGCCGGCGGCCTGCAACAGCGGCACCGCTTCGGCAATGATCTCATCGGTCATGCGTGTGGCGGGCCCCGAGACCGAGATGGCCAAACGGGTCGGCACGTCTGGCACCTGCACCGCCACACACCTCACCCCGAGCTCTTGCTCGCCCTCGTCGATGGCATACCCGCTCTTGGCGGACTCGCGTAGGGCGGCCAAGAACCCTTCAGGGGTGGTGAGCGTGGTGTCGGTGTGCTCCGGCATGCCGGTGCGCTTGAGGAGGTCGAGGACGTCATCCTCGGGCATGGTCGACATGATGGCCTTGCCGACGGCCGTGCTGTGGGGCAGGACGCGGCGCCCGACCTCGGTGAACATCCGCATGGAGCGGCGCGACTGGGCCTGGGCCACGTAGACGATCTGATCGCCCTCCAGCATCGCTAAGTTGGCGGACTCCCCTAAGTCGTCGACCAGCTTCTGCAAGTAGGGACGAGCCCACACGGTCAGAGTTGCAGCCGCGCTCTCGCCGAGGCGCGTGAGCGCTGGGCCCAGGACATACTGACGGTTGGCGTCTTGACGGACGTAGCCCAAGTCAACGAGGGTGCGCACAAGGCGGTGGATCGTGGGCAGCGGCAACTCGGAACTCTCGGCCATCGCCGACAAACCCATCGTCCCACCGTTGTCAGCGATCGTCTCCAACAGTGTGAAGGCACGCTGGATTGACTGCACGCTCCCGGGGCGCGTGGCAATGGGTGTGACGTCTGCTGCTTGCGACATAGGGCTCCAACCGTTGGGCAATGTCCCATTTTCGCATAGCGGATGATTACGTTTACACAGCGGAGCCTCCAAGATCGTTAGACTTTCCGCTTAGCAAATAGTAATATCCACATGTCGGAATCTACGAGAGAGAGACCATGGCGAACACCAGTCCCGGATATGCCATCACCGTTCGTGTCGAGGCGCCCTCCGCATCGGGCGCCACCAGCGGGCTTGTCTCCGCCGTCAGTGGCGCTGGGGGGTCGCTGACTGCTCTAGACGTCGTGGAATCCCACGCCGACCGAGTTGTGGTGGATGTCACGTGTGACGCCACCGACGCCGACCACGCAGAGCAGATCAACCAGGCCCTAGCCCGAGTCGAAGGGGTCACCGTCCGCAAGGTCAGTGACCGTACCTTCTTGTTGCACCTTGGTGGCAAGCTCGAAGTCAACGCTAAAGTCCCGCTGAAGAACCGCGACGACCTATCCCGTGCCTACACCCCGGGTGTGGCTCGGGTGTGCATGGCAATCTACGAAAACCCCGAAGACGCACGCCGTCTGACGATCAAGCGCAACACGGTTGCCGTGGTCACCGACGGCTCGGCGGTGCTCGGCCTGGGCAACATCGGTCCCGCGGCGGCCCTTCCAGTGATGGAGGGCAAGGCTGCGCTGTTCAAGCAGTTTGCCGGCGTCGACGCTTGGCCAGTGTGTTTGGACACCCAAGACACCGAAGAGATCATCATGATCGTCAAGGCGCTCGCCCCGGTGTATGGCGGCGTGAACCTCGAGGACATCAGCGCCCCCCGGTGCTTCGAAATCGAGCGTCGACTGCGGGCTGAGCTGGACATCCCCGTCTTCCACGATGACCAACACGGCACCGCCATCGTGGTGCTCGCCGCCCTAGTCAACGCCCTGCGCGTGGTCGACAAGAAGATCGAAGACATCTCCGTGGTCGTCAGCGGCGTCGGTGCAGCCGGCAACGCGATCATCCAGTTGATCCGAGCTCAAGGCGTGCAGCACATCGTGGCGTGCGGGCGCAACGGCGCGGTGCACGGCGGCCAGGAGGGTCTAGACCAAGACCGTCAGTGGATTGCGGACAACACCAATGCCGACGGTAAGACCGGGACGCTCAAAGAGGTCCTCGTCGGCGCCGACGTTTTCATCGGTGTTTCTGCTCCGAACCTCCTCGACGGTGACGACATTGCCGGGATGGCCGACGACGCCATCGTCTTCGCGATGTCTAACCCCGACCCCGAGGTCGACCCGATCGCGGCGCGCGAACACGCAGCGATCGTGGCTACCGGTCGTAGCGACTTCCCGAACCAGATCAACACCGTGCTGGCCTTCCCCGGATTTTTCCGCGGAATGCTCGACGCTGGTGCCAGTGAGATCACCCTTGAGATCATGTTGGCGGCGGCGACGGCTATCGCTGACACCGTCCGGCCGGACGAATTGAACGCGAGCTACATCGTGCCTTCGGTCTTCGATCCAGACGTCGCGCCCGACGTGGCCTCAGCCGTCCGCAAGGCAGCCGAAGCCGCTATGCGATCCACCACACCTTCCAGCTGAACTTCATCACCACCTGAGCACCACAACACGAAAGGTCACAGACGTGGGAGTCAACATCATCGGCGGCGACACCGGCATCGAGGGTCAGGACGAGATTCTGAGCCCGGAGGCCCTGGACTTCGTCGCCACGCTGCAACGCACGTTCGGCGCTCGCCGAGACGAATTGCTCGCCGCCCGGGTGGCACGTCAGGCCGAGGTGGAGAAGACTCACCGACTCGACTTCTTGCCCGAGACCCTCGAGGTGCGCACCGGCGACTGGAAGGTGGCCCCGGCCCCTGCAGACCTGCAGGACCGTCGGTGCGAGATGACCGGGCCCACCGATCGCAAGATGACCATTAACGCCCTGAACTCGGGCGCTCGGGTGTGGCTGGCCGACATGGAAGATGCCAGCACCCCGCACTGGAGCAACGTCGTCGGTGGCCAGGTCAACCTGCGCGACGCCATCCGTCGTGACATCAGCTTCACCAACCCCAAGGGCAAGGAATACTCCCTGCGGGACGACCAGCGGCTGTCGACCATTGTGGTGCGCCCGCGCGGGTGGCACATGAGCGACAAGAACCTGTTGGTCGACGACGCCCCCACGGTCGGTGCGTTCGTGGACTTTGGTCTCTACTTCTTCCACAACGCCGCCGAGTTGCTCCAGCGTGGCAGCGGGCCATACTTCTACCTGCCAAAGATGGAGTCTTACCTCGAGGCCCGACTGTGGAACGAGGTGTTCGTGCACGCTCAGGACGCACTCGGCATACCTCAGGGGTCGATCCGCGCCACGGTGCTGATCGAGACCATCCCGGCTGCGTTCGAGATGGAAGAAATCCTCTACGAACTGCGGGATCACGCCTCGGGCCTGAACGCTGGCCGCTGGGACTACCTCTTCAGCATCATTAAGTACTTCCGCGCCTCGGGGCCGGAGTTCGTGCTGCCGGACCGCGCCACGATCGGCATGACTACCCCGTTCATGCAGGCGTATGCCGAGTTGCTGGTCGCCACCTGCCACCGCCGCGGAGCGCACGCCATGGGTGGGATGTCCGCGTTCATCCCCAGTCGCACTGACGAAGCCGTCAACGAGCGCGCCTTCGCCAAGGTGTTGGCCGACAAGCAGCGTGAAGCATCCCAGGGTTTCGACGGTTCGTGGGTGGCTCACCCGCGCTTTGTCAGCACCTGCACGGAGATCTTCGATGAGGTGCTCGGTGACAAGCCGAACCAAATCGATAAGCCTGCCGTTGACACCGGTGACACGAAGGCCGAGGAACTGCTTGACTTCTCCAGCGCCACCGGGTCGATCACCCGCGAGGGCCTGCGCGGCAACGTGGACGTGGGCCTGCGCTATATCGAGGCGTGGTTGGGCGGTCTGGGGGCAGTGGGTATCCACAACCTGATGGAGGATGCGGCCACGGCGGAGATCTCGCGCTCGCAGATCTGGCAGTGGGTGCGCAACGAGTCGACCCTGGAAGACGGCACGGTGATTACCGCAGAGTTGGTGCGCGAGGTGCTCGATGCCGAGATGGCCAGCATCAAGGACTCCGACGAGGGTGCGGGCAGCAAGCACCTTGACACGGCTCGCGAGGTCTTCGAGCAGGTGGCCCTCGGTGAGGAGTTTGAGGACTTCCTGACCGACCCGGCCTACGACGCGGTCGTGGCTCAATGAGTCAGACGCCCCAAGCCTCAACGCTGTCGGACCTGGCCACCGAGTTAGACCATGACCTGGCGGCTTCTGACGCGGCCCTCATCGTCGGCTTCCCGGGTGACCGTGGGGTGCGTCAACCTCTGCACACGGTCTACGTGCCCGGCCACCTCTACCACGCTGACCTCATCACCGAGTGGGGCCAGCGTGCCGCCGAGGCGCTGGCCGCTCACGGCGGGGACGGTGCAACGTTCGCTGTGGCAACGGGTCTCGACGCCACGCTGATGGCAGACCTCTACCCGCGCATTCAGGCCAAGCTTGCCAGCGAGCCGATCGAAGATTTGCGGATCGACTTCGAAGACGGCTTCGGCGATCAGGGAGACGAGGCCGAGGACGCTGCGGCGGTTGCCGCTGCTCAGGCACTGACGGCCAGCCTGGCTGCTGGGACCGCGGCGCCGTTTTGCGGCATCCGGTTCAAGTCGTTCGAGGCCGCCACTCGGCACCGCGGTTTGCGCACGCTGGACGCCTTTGTCGGCGAGATGGCCCGTGGTGGAGCCATCGGTGAGGGCTTCTTGCTGACGCTGCCCAAGGTGACCGCGATCGAGCAGGTCTCGGCGATGGCAAAAGCCTGCGAATGGTTGGAGGCCACCTACGGGCTGGCTGCTGGCCGACTTGGGTTCGAGATCCAGGTCGAGACCCCGCAGTCGATTGTCGGGATGGACGGCACGGTTGCTGTGTCCCGGATGATCCAGGCTGCGGCCGGTCGTTGCACCGGGCTGCACTACGGCACCTACGACTATTCGGCGTCCTGCGGCATCGCTGCGGAATACCAGAGTATGGAGCATCCGGCGGCCGACTTCGCGAAGTCGTTTATGCAGGTCAGTGCGGCTGGGACGGGTGTCTTCGTCTCGGACGGCTCGACCAACATCCTGCCCGTTGGCGATGCCAGCAAGGTGCACGGAGCGTGGGCCCTGCATACCCGATTGGTGCGACGCTCGTTGGAGCGCGGCTTCTATCAGGGCTGGGACTTGCACCCGGCTCAACTGCCCACGCGGTATGCCGCAACGTTTGCGTTCTACCGCGACGGCTTCGACGTGGCTGCGGCGCGGTTGCTGGCCTACACCGGCGGTGGTGACTCGCAATACATGGACGAGCCCGCGACGGCCACGGCTTTGGCCGGGTTTGTGCTGCGCGGCATCGAGTGTGGCGCCGTCTCGGAAGAGGAAGCGACCACACTGAGCGGCAACGGGCGCGCCAACTTGGCGCGCCTAGCCAAGCGCAAGGTCACCGCAGCCGCCTGACGCTGCTCGACCCCCATCCATCCGCAGGAGAGGCATCACTTTCGATCAAAAAGTGGTGCGCGTCCCACGTTTCGATGAGTCGAAAGCTACGTCGGTCCTAGGCCAGCAGGTCACTTAACGTTCCGCGGACGACTACAAAATAACTTCGTGCTCCTCTACGGGCTAGTGCTGATCTTCGAGCCAGTACAACTCGGTCGCAGCTTCGGCCAGCGCGGCCCCCGGCACTGTGGTGGAACTGTCGGGCGCGAAAGTCGGCACTGAATGGGAGCGATTCATCGCCAAGGCCCGCGCCTGCTTCTCAGGGCACGACAACAACCTTGCCGTGCAACGGGTCCGTCGCAATCGGCAGTTGACCACCGCTGATCTCGCTGAGTTGGAGGGACTTCTCGCTGACAGCGGCGCGTGCGCCCTCGAGGACATCGAACGAGCTCGACAAGAGGCACACGGGCTTGGCCTGTTTGTGCGATCCCTCGTCGGGCTGGACCGGGAAGCGGCCACCGAGCCATTCTCTGGGTTCCTGGCCGGCAGCACGTTCACGTCCACC
Organism: Actinomycetales bacterium; assembly: GCA_038256095.1. GTDB lineage: Bacteria > Actinomycetota > Actinomycetes > Actinomycetales > Dermatophilaceae > Ornithinicoccus. Next base: position 13,398 of record JBBSKS010000018.1, read on the forward strand.
GAAATCAACTTCATACAGCTGATCGTCGAAGACTTGACCGCCAATGGCGTCATGGATCCTTCGCGGTTGTTCGAGGCTCCCTTCACGGATGTCGCACCGGCTGGTCCGCTTGCGCTTTTCGCGGATCACCACTTCGACAACATCACCATGATCCTCGACCAAGTGCGCTCACACGCCGAGCTGGCCGAATCCGTGGCCTAGAGACCTGAGGCGTCTAGCGTTAGGCTGGGGTTTAGTTATCGAATCAGATAACGGTATGTTGGAAAAATGCTGGACACTAAGGACCGGGATACCGAGGCAGTGATCGAGTTGCTCCGCGTCGCCGTGACCGAGAGTGGTCTGCCGCAAGCGGCTTTTGCGCGGGCGCTGGGCACGTCGGCGCCTCGTCTCTCGACATACCTCAGTGGTGAAACACGGCCCTCCGCGCACTTTGTAGTGAGGTCGCGGCGGATTGGTCGGGCGTTGGGTAGGGCGTCTGCCCTGGGGTGGATGTCGGCCCCCATCACCGCGTCACAGATGCGCGACTGGGTGTTGGCTCACGACACGGAATGGACGTGGCGGATGCTGCTCCAGGGACGAGATCACCTGACCTGGATTTTGGGCGAGAGCGACCGCGAACTTTTGGCCGCCTGGGAGGCCAAGCCATCATCAACGGGGTCGCTGAATTGGGACGCGCTCTTGGGGGCGGTGGTGGCGCACGAGTATCAACAGTTCGGGATAGAGGCCCCGCGTTGGGCGATGGCGGAGCCGCTAGACATGGAGTGGCTGCCCCACCACCCTTTTCTTACTCCTGATCGCGTGAGAGCGCAGACGCCAGAGTGGCTGAAGAGCCGCAATATTTACGTTCCCGCCCGTGATCTCGTGACCGCGTGACTTCCCGCATCCGACATGAATTCAGCGCAGGGGAGATTGCGGATCTTCTGGATCGACTCGATGCACGACTGAGATCGGCGGATGTGGCTGCGGCCATTTTTGTGGTGGGAGGTGCTGCGATGGCCGTGGGTGGCGCACGGGTGGGCCGCCTCACGGAAGATGTGGACGCAATGAGCAGCGACGCCATCGTCATCCGTGAAGCCCGCACGTTGGCCATCGAGCGAGGGCTCCCTGAAACGTGGCTTAACTCGAGGGCTCGAATGTGGATGCCTCCGCTTCCCAAGGGAGTCCTGGATCCCCCAGCTGCACCAGGATTACGAGTGACCTATGCAGATGACGGTTTTCTCTTGGCGAACAAACTTGTCGCCCAGCGCACTAAAGATGCCACCGACTTGGTGAGTTTGGCCCAAAGGCTTGGCCTCGGAAGCGCTAGCCCGGAGCGCCTCGAAGAGCACATCCACGCGTATTACACCGACACAGCGGCCTTGGGATTCATCGTCGATGGCGATGATGTGAGTCGTGAGGTCGCCCTGCTTGCTCAGGACGCCTCCATCATGTTGTCGAAGGCCGGAGGCACAAGCTTGCACCCTTTGTGCCCGTAGTCGGTCGAGGTCATTCTCGCGCGAATCCCTAGGCGTATGGATAGGCAGCCGAGCGTGCCGAAGACTCCACCATCACCAACGAGCGACGACCCGGCCGGGCGGGCGGGCGGCAGCAGAATCGTCGCGTGGAGATCGTGCTGCGGGACTCGCCGGCGTCAGATCCGCCGGTCCGAGACCAGGTATGCAGATAGCGCCGCAATCGCACTGACACCCAGCACCGACGGCCAGGTGCCGATCATCGGGGCCAAGGGGTGGGACGCGGCAAACGCCCCGGCGTAGATGACCCCGAGGCCGATCGCGGTGGGCCAGCCGTCGCGGGCTGTCCACGCCCAGGCGGCGACTCCGCCGGCCACCAACAGGACTACCCCGCCCAGGGGCCGGGCCCCGGTGGCGGCCGCGACGGCATACCCACTGACCAAACCGGCGGCCACGATCGGGGAGGTCCACAACGTTCGAATGTTCACCGCCTCAGGCTAGACCTGCCTTTCGTCTGCTCGCCATCGCCTCAGTGACGCAACCGCACCGTGGGTGCAGAACGTCGCGCTACAGAGCGATGGTGTGTATGTAGCGTGGGGTTGTGTGTGGAGAGCGGCGGTCAGTAGGAGCCGCGATTGTGGTCTCGGATTTCGGCAAGCTGCTCACGCAACCGGGTGAAGGCGTCTTGGGAGATGGCACGCCACAGTTGCAGCGCCAATGCCGGGTTGTCGCGCTCGAGATCAGACAGTGCCTGCGGGCTCAACACGGCAACCTCAAGATCGTCCATCGCCGTCACGGTGGCTGCATGTCGGCCGTCGCCAATCAACCCGAACTCGCCAAACGACATACCCGGGCCCAGCACGGTCAAACGCTGCTGGTCCCCCTCGGAGTCAGCAACCGATGTTTCGACCACGCCGCGGGTGATCACGAAGATTCCGCCGAAGGCTTCGTTCTGGCGCTGCACGACCGCCCCGGGCGCGAACTGCTCCGTCGTCATCACCGCCAGCAACGAAGCGCTCGACTCATCGTCCAACCCCGACAGCACCCGTGCGTCGGCCGCGTCGACCTGGGGGGCGTGACTGGGAGCCGAACAGTGCCGCTCCAGCAATCGCTCCTCGACCCACTCGATCGCCTGGCGGCGCCGTTTAAACACCTGCTGCGGCCCCGGCTGACCCGACGTCCCGGCGCTGACCCGACCCGAATCGTCAACGACCACGATCACTCGTCCCTGCTCGGCATACGCCTCGTCGATGCTCTGCAACCCTCGCCGGGCAAAGTCGGTGACGTCGGTGATGCGGCGCACGTCGAGCACCACAAACTCCACGTCGGTATGCAGGCCAGCCAGCTCGCGCAGCACCGACTCGGTCGCGCCGAACGTCAGGTCGCCCTGCACCTCAAGCACCAGCGCGCGATGTCCGTGAAGCAGCAAAGACTCCTGAGCGACTGGTTGACGACGCACGCCGGACGGGGCCTCGGTGATCGGATACATCACCCGCACCGCCTCATGCTCGATTTGGGTGCCGCGCATCAGGTTCAACGCAAAGTCGCTGCTCAGGCGCTCGCAGGCCAACACGCCGCGCACCGAGTTGCCGTGATGATCCAGGCGCGGTGAATACACGGCGATCCCCACTTGGCCGGGCACCACCGCGATGATCGCCCCACCCACCCCAGACTTTGCGGGTAGCCCGACGCGCACCATCCACTCGCCGGCATCGTCATACATCCCGCAGGTCGACATCACCGCCAGCACGCGGGAGACCACGCGCGAGGCAAGCAGGCGCTCGCCGGTCACCGGGTGCACCCCACCGGTGGCCAACACCGCCGCCATCAACGACAGATCCTGTGCGGTGACGCTGATCGAGCATGCGGAGAAGTAGTCGTCGGCAATGTCTTCCGCAGACCCGTCGATGATCCCGAAACTGCGCAGCAGGTGAGCCAGGGCCAGGTTGCGGTCCCCCTCGCGCCGCTCAATGGCCAGGACTTTTTCGTCGACGACCAACTCTCGACCGGCAAGCCGGGAGTATGCAGACAGGATCCGGTCGATCCCTCCGGGCCCCTTGACCCCGCCGTGACCCTCGACCGAACTCACCAACGACGCAGCGGCGATGGCCCCGGCATTGATCAGGGCATTGGCGGGCCGTCCGGTCCCGGCCTGCAGCGAAATCTCGTTGTAGGCCTCCCCCGAGGGCTCGACGTCAAGCTTCTCGTCAACGGCCTCAAACCCGGAGTCGGCGAGCGCTAGCGCGTAGGTAAACGCCTTCGAGATCGACTGGATCGCGAACGGAACGTCGGTGTCCCCCGCCGCGTAGGTCGTGCCGTCCAGCGTCGTCAGCGCGATCCCGAACCGGTCGGGGTTGAGGCCACTGAGCGATTCGGCATACCCGGCGATGGTGCCCTCGCGGGCGGAGATCAGCTCGTTGTGGAGGGCGTCGAGGCGGTCGTGCAGCGGTGATCTCACGAGGCACAGTGTGCGCTGAGCCTGCGCGAAACCGGCTATTGGTGGTGCTGCTGCGGAATGCGGAGTACCGTTCGGTCCATGGATGCGACGCAATTGCTGAAGGGGGTACTTGATGTGGCGGTGTTGGCCGTCATCGAGCACGACGACGGATACGGCTACGACATCGTGCGCCGACTTCGTGAGGCCGGCCTCGAGGATGTTGGCGACGCCTCGGTCTACGGCACGCTGCGGCGCCTCTACTCCGCTGGGGCGCTGACGACCTACGTGGTGCCGTCCGAGTCGGGCCCACACCGCAAGTACTACGGCCTCAACGATCAGGGCCGCTCAACCCTGCAGGACCAACGCAAAACGTGGCAGAGCTTCGCCACCACCATGACCACATTGCTCAACGGGAGGGCAGCATGAACTCGACCACGATCCCCGCCGAGATCTCGGCGTTCGCAACATCGGTGCGCCACGCGCTCGGTGACCTGCCCGCCGAGGAGGTCGATGCCTGACCGACGGTCTCGAGGCCGACCTCGCCGAGGAGTATGCCGGCGAACACCCGCGCGCCCTACCGGACCCGTCGACATACGCGATGGAGTTGCGGACGGCGGCGGGATTGCCGGTCGGGGCCAAGGCGGTGACGGGGCTTCGCGCTGAAGCAGCCGGACTGGCCCGCAACGCCCGCCGTTCATGGGACAACACCCTGCAGTCTGCTCGCCGCGATAAATCTGTGGCTTCGGTGATCGACTTCCTCGCGGTGCTGGCGCCGGTGTGGTGGGTGGTGCGCGCTCTCGTGGCGACGTGGGTGGTGTGGCAAATCGGCAGCGCGGTCTTTGGTGAAGCTGTCGAAGTGTCTGGGTTCTTCCTGATCGTCTTTGCCATGGCGACCATTGGCAGCGTGCAACTGGGCCGAGGGCGGTGGACCTTTCCTGGCCAAGAGACGGTGACCACCCTCGGTAACGGCCTCGCGATTTTGCTCCTTATCCCCGTGTGGGTAGGCATCGCCCCTGGAACATCCGTGGAGTATGTCGATAGTCAGGAGTACGACGAGGACATGTGTGCATGGGGGCAAACTGCACGACTCGTGACCGGGTCACTCGCGTTGAACGTTTTCCCGCTGACCGTGGTGCCGTTTCCTGATGCGGACGGTGAAGAGTTAGTGCTTGACGAAGGAGAAACGCCCGAATTAGAAAGCGCGTTGCTCAAGGCGCCGTTCGTTATGGTGCCGGGCGTTGACGCCATCGACGAGGCCGAGGCGATCGTTCCCTAACCGAGCCCTGGCGCCGACGCCTTCAAGGGCCTACCGTGTGAAGGTCACGTGACAACTGCGTCATCAAAGACTGGAGTCGGCCATGAGCTCGATCGTTCTTGCCCTCATCGGGATCGCCATGATCCTGGCTGGCTACCTGCTGTACTCGCACTACCTGGCAAACAAGGTCTACGCCTTACAACCCAACGCGATCATGCCCTCGCATGCCCTCGAAGATGGCGTCGATTACGTCCCGACCAATAAGTTCGTGCTCTGGGGACACCACTTCACCTCCGTCGCTGGTGCGGCCCCCATCGTTGGGCCAGCTATCGCGGTGATCTGGGGGTGGCTGCCCGCGTTCTTGTGGGTCACGATCGGCACCGTCTTCTTCGCGGGCGCTCACGACATGGGTGCGCTGTGGGCCTCCACCCGTAACAAGGGCCGCTCCATGGGCGCGTTGTCGCAGCGTTACATCGGGCAGCGCGGCAGCAACCTTTTCCTCGTCGTCATCTTCCTGCTCCTGCTGATGGTCAACGCGGCCTTTGCCGTGGTGATCGCTGGCCTCCTGGTCTCGACCCCGACTGCAGTCATCCCCACCTGGGGCGCGATCGTGGTCGCGTTGATCATCGGGCAGGCGTTGTACCGCGGGTTGGCCAGCCTGCCGGTGGTCTCGGTCGTCGGAGTCGTGGCCCTTTACGCGATGATCTTGTGGGGCAACGCGATGCCCCTGTCGTTGCCGGACTCGATGCTCGGTCTTCCGGCCAACTCGGTGTGGATCATCCTGCTGTTTGCGTATGCCGGAGTCGCGTCAGTCCTGCCGGTGTGGATGTTGTTGCAGCCCCGTGACTACATCAACGGCCTTCAGCTCTTCCTGGCGCTTGGCCTGCTGTACGTCTCCGTGCTGATCGCGTCGCCGACCATCGTGGCCCCCGCTTTCAACTCCAACGTGCCCGATGGCACTCCCGGGATCGTGCCGCTGCTGTTCGTCACCATCGCCTGTGGTGCCATTTCCGGATTCCACGGGATGGTGTCGTCCGGGACGAGCTCCAAACAACTCGATAAGGAGACCGACGCGCGGTTCGTCGGATACTTCGGAGCGGTCGGTGAGGGCCTGCTGGCGCTCGGGGCCATCATCGCCACGACGGCTGGCTTCGCCACGCTGCAAGCGTGGGAAGAGACCTACAACGAGTTCGGCGCGGGCAGTGTCGCCGCGTTTGTGCAGGGCGGTGGCGCCATCGTCGAGAGCGGCCTGGGACTGTCGCAGCCGTTGGCCGCAACGATTTTGGCCACCACGGCCATCCTCTTCGCCGCCACCACGATGGACACCGGGGTCCGCCTGCAGCGATTCGTGGTCCAGGAGATTGGCGAGATCATGGGCTTCACCCTCGGCAAAGGCATCGCCACCGTCATCGCGGTGGTGGTGGCGCTCGGCCTCACCTTCGGGGCTGGCGCCGATGGCTCCGGCGGTATGTTGATTTGGCCGCTGTTCGGCACAACCAACCAACTCATGGCGGGCCTGACGCTGTCGATCGTGGCCATCATGGTCATGCGTCGAGGGCGCAACCCGATTGCCCTGATGATTCCGTTGGTCTTCCTCCTGGTGATGACGGTCTATGCGTTGTTTGCCCAGTTGAGGACTTTCTGGACCGACCAAAACTGGTTGCTCTTGGGACTCGACCTGGTGATTTTGGTGGCCGCGGTGTGGGTCATCTTCGAAGCGGTCGGGGCCATGCGCAGCGCGAAGGCGGACGGCTCGGACGTCGATTGGGCGGATGAGATGGCGGCCAAACAGGAGGCTGACACCGACGCGCGGTCCGCGGGCCCATCATCGTGAAGCACGTTTCGTGAGGCGCTCAGCGTGAGCAGGTCACCGTGAACCCGTCGAGGCGCGATGGCTTCGATCCTGCGGCCACACCGAGCCTGAGGGAGTGGTTCCACGAGGTCTTCGCCGGCCGCTATCGGCATACCTTTGCTCGCGCCCAACAAGACGAAGACGACATCATGCTGATGCTCGTCCTCAGCGAATCCCTCGGCGTGCCCAACCCGATGAATTGGTATGCGGTGGAGTTGCTTCCGGTGGTCTACGACCGCTTCCACGCCTGGCACCAACGCATGGGTCTGGACCGGTCACCGTTGGACCGCATCTCGTGCTGCTAGACCTCGCTGCGTGCCGCCGGGTGGTGTTCGTCGGGGGCAAGGGAGGCGTGGGCAAGACGTCCATCGCGGCCGCGCTCGCCCTGGGCCGCGCTCGCGCCGGAGCCCGGGTCTTATTGGTTTCCACCGATCCGGCACACAACCTCGGACACCTCTTCGGTATGCCGATCGGCGACGGCTTCGTCGAGGTCGCCCCGGGTCTAGACGCGTGTGAGTTAGACCCTGAGAAGACCATGGACACGCACCTGGCGGCGGCCGAGCGGACGATGCGCCGACTCATGCCCGAGCATCTTGGCGGCGAAGTCACCAAACATTTGAGGTTGGCTCGCCAGGCACCAGGGGCGGCCGAAGCCGCAGTGTTGGAGCGCCTGGCGGATGTGGTCGAGGGCGCTGAGCAGGTGTACGACCTCGTGGTGGTCGATACCGCACCGTCGGGGCACACGGTCAGAATGCTCGGCTTGCCGGAGGTGGTCAGTGCGTGGACGTCGGGATTGTTGGATCGCCAAGACACGTCGCAACGCTTCGCCGAAGCCATGACCAACCTCGACCGGCGCAAGCGTCAGACCGATCCTGGCGCCGAAGTCGTCCCCCAGGTAACCCGCCGCCAGCGTGACCGATCGGCGCGTGACGTCGAAATCAAGGACATCCTGGTGCGACGGCAAGCCCGCTTCGCTCACCTGCGCAACGTCATCACCGATCGCGAGCACACGGGGTTTGTGGTGGTGCTTGCGGCCGAGCGGCTGCCGGTCTTGGAGACCATCGAGCTCAAGCGGGACCTCGCCCGGCTCGGCGCACACGTCAATGCACTGGTGGTCAACAAGCGCTCCCCGACCGACGCCGGCAATTTTCTTGCCGCGCGCCACCGCCAAGAAGAGGCACATTTGCAGGTGCTGCGTCACGCGTTGCCGGAGATCGCGATGACGCAGGTGCCGCTCCTCGACGCTGACTTGGCCGGAACTCAGGGCTTGGGACGTCTCATTGCGCTGATGTAGCAGGGCAGTCGCCCTACGACGATGACGTCAGGGCCAGAGCCGTAGGTGTGTCTCGGGTTGGACATCGGCACCCAGCGTGCGCGCGGTCCTTGTCGATGCCTCCGGGACATTCTGCGGCGCAGGTTCTTCGCCGCTTGCCACCGCGACGGCTCCCGGCACGAGCAGGACCCCCACTCTTGGTGGCTCGCCCTGTGTGATGCCTCGCGTCAAGCCATCGCACCTCTCACAGGTCAATACATCGCAGGCATGGAAACGTCGAGGCTGCTCGCCGCACGGAGTCCATGATCTCCATTTCGGCGTTGTCGCCTGTTCTACAACTTAATAGCGCACCAGAGAGTGGCCACGACCTTTAGATCGCGGCCATCCTCTTTCGTGGACGTGGCTACATCACTGCATGTGACCGGCTGCAGCGTGAGCCGTTCCGTGATCAAGCCAGCATCAACGCTGTCGCTGCCATGGTGAACAACGCAGGAGCCAGTATCGAGATCTTGAAGTATTCGTGTGCCGGGCACCTGTTCACCGAGCCCTCACTCCCCAAAGAGTTCGGCATACAAACTGCCGAGTTGCTGTGGTCGCGCGTGCTCCCGTGGCTGATTCTCACCTTCTGTGTAGGTTAGTGCTCGTCGTAGTGGTCGCCGTGTGGGGCGTGACGGTGTTCACCGTGGACGTAGTCGACGTGGTCGTCGTGCTCCACGGTGGGGTGGCCGCAGTCGTCCCCGTGGGCGTGGTCGTGTTCCTCGGCTTGGGCGTGCTCGGGGACGGGGTGTTCATCGATGTGGCCGTCGTGGACGTGGTGGGCGTGGCCGTCGTGCAGGTAGTCGGTGTGCCCGTCGTGGTCCACTGTGGCGTGGCCGCATTCTTGCCCGTGAGTATGGGTGTGCTCGGCGTGGGTGTCGTGGGTTTGGGTGCTCATGGGGTGTGCTCCGCTTCTTGGTTGGGTTCGTTCGGGGTGTTGCTGTGGTCCGGGCCTTGCTCGACACTGTGCGCCAAGGCATCGCCCACCATGTGGCCAACGTGCTCATCGGCCAGCTTGTAATCAATTTCCTTGCCGCGACGTGTGCCGCGGACGAGGTCA
>JBBSKS010000019.1:0-22255 GCA_038256095.1 Actinomycetales bacterium
GGCCACTCCAGTGCGCGTCGCCCCGAGGTGCGCCACCTCGGCGTCGCTGAAGTGGACCCCGTGGGCGTGCGCCAATTCTGCTGATTCGCGCGTCAGCTCCCCAGTCACCGAGAACGGAGAACACGGCGCCAGGCCGATTCGGAGCATCGAGTCCGGAGATGGGTCGTCCCACCGGGAAATGGCGTCTGCTGAGGCGTCGATGATCGATGCGCGGTCCTCGACCACGTTGTCGGGCGGCAAACCACCGTCTTTCTGACTCACGTCCATTGCCCCTCGGGTGGGATGGAATCGCAGCCCTAGCTCGGCAGCGGCGTCGATCTCGGCCCCCAGCACGTCGCCCCCGTCGCGGGGAACATGTAGTGATGGTCGGTGCTGGTGGTGCACACGGTTTGCGCTAGGCGAGCCGAGCCCCCGCAGGCGGCCGTCCGCACACAGTCCTCGCCGATGCCGGCCCAGACCGGGTACAACGTCGTGAGCTACTGGAACAGCGTGGAATCCACCGCGAGCCCGCGCGTCCATCAACACTTCGGTTGGCGCTGGAGCGAATATGGTCCGGCGCCGATCCCCGCCCCACGTGCAGGATTCGCTTTCCCTGCACCGCTACCTAGCCCTGCTCATACTCGTTGCGGTCCTCATCCATGGTCACAACGTGGGCATCGTCAATCATGATCATCCTCCATTGACCATCCTGGCTATGTGGCACCAATACCAAGAAATGACACCGAAGACCGTGACGGAATACCACTCCCGGTTGTATGTTCCTCTGATGAAGATGCGCGATTTGTTGGCGATGCCGGACTTCGCGCTGCGCCTCCTGCACGGCGACGAAGAAAGCCTCGAACTGCCACTGCGGCTGACCTACTCATCCGATCTCATCGACCCGGGCCGCTATCTGAGTGGGGGCGAGTTAGTGGTCAGTGGTTTGGTGTGGCGCAACGCTCCCGAAGATAGCGAAACGTTCGCTGCCAACCTCAAAGCGGCTGGCGCCGCTGGTCTCGCCGCCGGAGAAGCGATGTTCGGCGAAGTTCCCATCGACGTTATCGAGGCCTTTCGCCGGCACAACCTGCTTCTCTTTGGTGTGCCGGTCGAGTTCTCCTTCACCCAAATCAACGAAGCCGTCAGTGGTGCCTCGACCGCAGCACGAGGCGAGCGCCTTGAAGCCACCTTGGGTCGATATCGCAAAATGTTGACGGCGGTGGCTCAGGGGACGGCTCTGGAGGATCTGATCCGCTCGGTGTCCTTGGACAACACCTTGGTGTGCCGAGTGCTCACTCCCACGGGCCGTCATGTCGTGCCTGGTCCGAACCCCCTACCCGAGGCCAAACTCGATCTGATCACGACGGCCTTCCTGACGTCCGCGCGCCTGCCCTGCGCCGTGACAACTCCCGCGTTGACACCTCCCGCAGAGGTCGCCGAAATCTCCGAAATAGGGTCCGCGGCAGCGCAGACGTTCTCCATCTTCGGTGTGGGTCCAGCGCTCGGCCAGCGTGCGATGTCGTGGATGTTGGTCGTCGAGGGCGACTTCACCACGTGGCCGGTGGCCGCCGTCGACGCGGTCAGTGAACTCGCCTCGATCACCCAATGGGAGCGAGCCCGGCGAGATGAAACCACCCGGGTCAACCGCGTCGTGGCGACAGAGATCGTGCAGTCCGTCTTGGACGGGACCGCCAACCGCTCCGAGACGATGACCCAGCTCCGCCAGTTGGGGATGGACCCCGACCAGCCGATGGCCGTCCTTGCCTGCCGCTTCGGACTCTCACAGTGGGGTGAGGAAGCCCGTGCTGTGCTCGACGACGCCACCGGGCACCTCGGCGCAAGTGTTGTGGCCAGCGGGCCAGATCGGCAGACGATCGCTTTGGTCCAGGCGGTCAGCCCAGACTTCTCAAATCAACTACGCACGGCCCTGATGAGGCTTTCCCCGAGCATGGCCCGAACGCCGCTGGCCGTGGGGATCAGCGACGCAGCTCCGCTGTCGGCTCTGTCGGGAACGTGGGAGGAAGCGCGACACGCCTGCAACCTGGCCCAACTCGGCAACGACCCCGTCACCGTGGTCAGCGGCACCGAAGTTACTTCGCATGTTCTCCTGTTGGCCGCCGTGCCTGATGCGGTGCGCCGCACCTTCACGATGCGCGTGCTCGGCGCGGTCTGGGATTACGACGCCAAGCACGGTGCGGGTCTACACGAGACGCTTGCGGCCTTCTTGGGCTGTTCAGGATCGTGGAGCCGCACCGCCGAGCAGCTGCACCTACACGTCAACACCGTGCGCTACCGCATACAACGCGTGGAAGAACTAACCGGAAGAGATTTGTCGAGCCTGGAGGATCGCGTCGATGTCTTCCTAGCACTTCGATCGATGCCGTAACGCCGGAACAGATATCGGCTTGCTCCATCGCTCAGATTTGTTGGAATCTCCATAGCAGTGGTCGCTGCGCCCTGGATACAGTCAACGCCAACGTTGAGTTTTGCCCGACTGGAGATGAATACATGAGCCCTCACGTAGTGGTCAATGGCGCCCAGCGCGCACTCGGCGATGTAGGGGGTCACGTCACGCTCCTGCAATGGCTGCGCGAGACCGGCTACACCGGCAGCAAGGAGGGGTGCGCCGAGGGCGAATGCGGCGCGTGCGCCGTGCTGGTGTCCCGTCCCAACGGCGAGGACGCGTCCCGCTGGACCGCCATCAACGCTTGCCTCGTGCCGGCAGCGGGCCTGGAGAGCCAAGAGATCGTGACCGCTGAGGGCTTCGGCACCCCAGATGCGCTGCACCCGGTGCAGCAGGGGATGGCTGACCTGGGCGGATCACAGTGCGGCTATTGCACGCCCGGCTTCATCTGCTCGATGGCCTCTGAGTTCTACCGTCCCGAGCGCACCCCCACAGCTTCCGGCGAAGCTGAGCGCCAGCCCCAGGCTGAGCCCGGCATCAACGGCGAGCAGGGCCTGCTTGAAGAAGACCATGCACCGGACCACGAGCACGGCCCCAACGGGTTTGACCTGCATTCGCTGTCGGGCAACCTATGCCGTTGCACGGGTTACCGGCCGATCCGCGATGCTGCCTACGCCCTCGGTCAGCCGGTCGACGGCGACCCGCTAGCCGAACGTCTCTCCTCCCCCGCTCCTGCTGCTGCCGCCACCGTCATCGACAGCGACCAGGGCACCTTCGTTCGCCCCGTCACCTTGATGCAGGCGCTAGAAGAACTGGCCGATCACCCGAGCGCCGTCCTGGTTGCCGGATCCACCGACTGGGGCGTGGAACTCAACATTCGCCACGCTCGCGCGGACTACAGCATCGGCATCGACCGCCTCGACGAGTTGCGCACCCTCTCGGTCGGCAACGACTTCATTGACCTCGGCGCAGCGCTGAGCCTAACCGAGATCGAGCGTGGCCTCGATGGCGCCGTGCCACTGCTGGCCGAGTTGTTCCCGCAGTTCGCGTCCCGCCTGATCCGCAACGGTGCCACCCTCGGTGGCAACCTGGGCACCGGCTCGCCCATCGGTGACACCTCCCCAGGGTTGTTGGCCCTCGACGCCACTCTAGTTTTGGCCTCGAGTGACGGTGAACGAGAGGTCTCGCTGGCGGAGTACTTCACCGGGTATCGACAGTCACTGCGACGCCCGGATGAGCTCATCAAGACCATTCGCATCCCCACCCCGCTCGCCCCGATCACCGGCTTCCACAAGATCGCCAAGCGCCGTTTCGACGACATCTCCAGTGTTGCCGTGGCCTTCGCGATGCGCCTGGAGCCCACCGAGCACTCCAGCAACGGAGCCTGCGAGCAGATCGTCGCGGACATCAAGATCGGCCTCGGCGGGGTCGCAGCGACGCCGTTGCGCGCCACAGCCACCGAGCAGGCCATGCTCGGCAAGCCCTGGAACCGCGCCACCGCCTTTACGGCTGCTGCCGTATTGGGCGCCGAGGGCACCCCGATGAGCGACCACCGGGCCAGCGCGCACTACCGCTCGGCCATGCTGAAGACATCTCTGATGAAGTTCTACAACCAGAACGCCACCGCTGCCCCGCAGCGCCAGATGAGTGAGGTTTAGGCGATGAGCAAGGCACATGGCCCCTTGGCCGACCGTCCCCTCAACCCCAAGGTCGGGTTGGAGATCTCGCACGAGAGCGCCAACCTGCACGTCACCGGGGCTGCGCTCTACACCGACGACCTCGTCGGTCGCACCGCTGGCTGCCTCTACGTCTGGCCCTTGCAGTCCACCGTCGCTCACGCAACCATCACCAAGCTCAACGTCGAGCCGGCGTATGACGTCAAAGGCGTCGTCTACGTGCTCACTAAAGAGGATGTGCCCGGGGTCAACGACTCCGGCATCAAGGGCGATGAGCCGCTCTTCCCCGACGAGATCATGTTCTACGGGCACGCGATCTGCTGGGTGATCGGCGAGACCGAGGAGGCGGCCCGTAACGGCGCCAACGCCATCGAGGTCGAATACGACACGCTGCCCTCGATCATGACGCTCACCGAGGCTATCGAGGCCGAGAGTTTCCAGGCCAACAAGCGCACCGTCGCTCGCGGCGACGCCGCTGGCGCCATGGAGACGGCGGCACACCGCTTCTCCGGCGAGTTCGAGTTCGGCGGCCAGGAGCACTTCTACCTTGAGACCAACGCGTCGTTGGCGTATATCGACGAAGCCGGTCAGATCTTCGTGCAGTCCAGCACTCAGCACCCCAGTGAGACCCAGGAGATCATCGGTCACATCCTGCACCTGCCGAGCAGCCACATCACCGTGCAGTGTTTGCGCATGGGTGGTGCCTTCGGCGGCAAGGAAATGCAGCCCCACGGGTATGCAGCGATCGCCGCTCTCGGCGCCATCATCACTGGCCGTCCGGTCCTGATGCGGCTCAACCGCACCCAAGACATCACGATGACCGGCAAGCGACACCCGTTCCACGCCACGTGGACGGTGGGCTTCGATGAGGACAAGCGCCTCGTCGCGCTCGACGCGACGCTGACCAGCGACGGCGGTTGGAGCATCGACCTGTCCGAGCCGGTGCTCGCTCGCGCGTTGTGCCACATCGATAACGCCTACTGGGTGCCCAACATCCACGTGCACGGTCGGGTGGCCCACACTCATAAGACGTCTCAAACCGCTTTCCGCGGCTTCGGTGGTCCACAGGGCATGATCGTGATGGAAGACATCCTCGGTCGGTGCGCTCCGCTGATGGGCATCGAGGCCGATGAGTTGCGTCACCGCAACTTCTACGCCCCCGGCCAGGCCACGCCATACGGCCAGCCTGTGCGTCATGCCGAGCGACTAGAAGACATCTGGGAGCAGCTGAGCGAACGCAGTGACTTTGCTGCCCGCAAGACCGAGATCGCGGAGTTCAACGCCACGCACACCGACGTCAAGCGCGGTATGGCGATCACCCCGGTGAAGTTCGGCATCTCGTTCAACCTGACCGCCTTCAACCAAGCCGGCGCGTTGGTGCACGTCTATAAAGACGGCTCCGTGCTGATCAACCACGGTGGCGTCGAGATGGGGCAGGGCCTGCATACCAAGATGATTCAGGTTGCGGCCACCGCGCTCGGGGTCCCGCTGGATATCGTGCGCTTGGCCCCGACCCGGACCGACAAGGTGCCCAACACCTCGGCCACCGCAGCGAGTTCGGGCGCCGACATCAACGGTGGCGCCATCAAGGATGCGTGTGACCAAATCCGTGCCCGCCTCAACGTGGTGGCCGCCGGCAAGCTCGGCATCCACCCGGACGACGTGCGGTTTGTCGATGGGGTAGTCACCGGTATCGGCTTCCACGACACCCAGATCGAGTTCAAGGATTTGGTCCACGACGCGTACTTCCAGCGCGTGCAGCTCTGGGCTTCCGGCTTCTATCGGACCGCGGGTCTGCACTGGAACTCGGAGCTGATGCAGGGCGAGCCGTTCAAGTACTTCGCCTACGGGGCTTCGGTCTCTGAGGTCGAGGTGGACGGTTTCACCGGGGCCTACAGGTTGCGTCGCGTCGACATCGAGCACGACGTGGGGGACTCGCTGTCACCGCTGATCGATATCGGCCAGATTGAGGGCGGCTTCGTCCAAGGTGCCGGTTGGCTGACCCTCGAGGAGTTGACCTGGGACTGCAGCGACACCCCCAACCGTGGCCGCTTGGCCACGCAGGCGGCGAGCACCTACAAGATCCCGTCGTTCTCGGAGATGCCTGAGGTGTTCAACGTGCACCTCTACGAGAAGGCCACCGAGTCTGGGGTCGTCTACGGCTCCAAGGCGGTCGGCGAACCTCCGCTGATGCACGCATTCAGTGTCCGCGAGGCGTTGCGGCAAGCGGTGGCGGCGTTCGGGCCGCACGGTGCGTCGGTGGAATTGGGCAGCCCGGCCACCCCCGAGGCGGTCTACTGGGCCATCGAGAGCGTCCGCGAAGACGCCTCTGCTGATGGCAACCCCGGTGCCGACGCTGACGTAGCGTCAGCGAAGACCGAAAGTCTCGCCGGGGTCTGAGATGGATTGGTTGGCGGCGGTCGCGCAACTGCGGCAAGACGGTGTGTATGGCGTGCTCGTCACCGTCTCCGCAGCACGCGGCCATGCCCCCCGCGCGGCCGGCGCCAAGATGGTGGTCGGCGCTGACCATTCCTGGGGCACGATCGGCGGCGGCAACGTCGAGGAGTGCGCCATCGAGCGCGCCCGTGAGCTCATCGCTGAGGGAGCCACTGCAGTCGAGAGCTTCACCTCGCGGCTGAACAGCCACGAGCGCAACAAGCATGGGCAGCAATGCTGTGGCGGCGAAATGGAGCTCTTGCTCGAGCCGCTGCCGCCTCGACCCACCGTGGCCATCTTTGGGGTGGGCCACGTGGGGTTTGAGTTGGCTCGCATCCTGTCCCGGCTAGAGGTGCGACTGCACCTAGTCGACTCCCGAGCCGAGCAGATGAACGAGCTGCGCCTGGCTTCGGTCACCGACGGTCCGGCCCTGGTGCAGGTCCATCGAGTGTTGCTGGGCGAGAGTGTGCTCGAGCAACTGCCAACCGGGGCTCACGTTCTGATCATGACCCACGACCACGCCGAGGACTTTGCCCTGTGCGACGCTGTGGTGCGCCGCCCTGGCTTGGGCAGCGTGGGCCTCATCGGCTCCAGCGCCAAATGGTCACGCTTCCGCTCGATGCTGACCGGCGAGGGCCACAGTGACACTGAGATTGACCGGATCACCTGCCCCATCGGGGGGCCGTCGATTAGTGGCAAGGAGCCAGCCGTCATCGCTATCAGCGTCGCAGCCGAGTTGCTGGTCGCCTTCCAGCGCTCAGCCGCCCCGCCTTCCGTGGACTCCCCAGCAGCCACACTCGCCCGCTCCGAATAGGCCCTGAGCACACGCCGCGCTCCCCACTCCCCACTCCCCACTCCCCACTCCGAGATACGCTTTTCACCACGACAGGCGAGAAAGTCGTCGAGACCCGGGGTATATCGGGGGTTTCGGCGGCAATTGTGTATCTCAGCGGCATTTATGTGTCTCAGCGACCGGGCCGCACACAAAGCCGCACGCCCAGAGATCGAGGCTCCGGACGTGCGGTGGTTTTGGTGAGGCGGCTCAGTAGTCGGTGCGACTTTCGCTGTTCAGCCACTCGTCGAACGGCGCTGCCGGGTCTTGCGTGCGGACCTCCAGCACCGTGGTTTCCCACTGTTCGCGAGGGGTCGCGAACAACTCGTAGAAGGCCAAGTCATCGAAGCCGCCGCGGGCAGCGTCGTGACGATCGCCGGCGAAGAACACGCGGTCAACGCGCGCCCACAGAGCGGTCGCCATACACATCGGGCAGGGCTCGCAGGATGAGTAGAGGGTCATGCCCCGGAGTTGGAAGTCCCCGCGTTCCTTGCAGGCGGCGCGAATGGCCAGGACCTCGGCGTGCGCAGTGGGGTCATTGTCTCGGGTGACCCGGTTGGCGGCACGGGCGACGACTTCACCGTCGGCCACGATGACGGCGCCAAAGGGGCCACCGCCTTCGAGCACGTTCTTGCGTGCCAGCTGGACGGCTTCCTCGAGGAACTCACGGTCAGCGTCGGTGACCTCAGGCTGGGCGCTCATCGGCAGACTCCGAAGGGTTGGCGCGTGTGAACGGTCAACTGCAACATGCGGACTCCTGACGTAGCGACGGGTTCTCGTTCTTGTGGTTCGTTGGTGATGGTGCGCGATCCTGTGTTCACAGCGCGCGTTGTCACTAGCGCGAAGCGCACCATCACGCTTCAACACACTGTGCTCTTGTTCCCAGGTTCCTCACAGTCACCGATGCAACAAGGTTCTTATGTATGCCGAGCGACGGGCTTGTGGGATGCACCAAGTAAGCGCCCGGAAGTAGTTACCGTGGATGTGGCCTGCTGAGGCTGGAAGTCAGTCTTCCCCGCGGAGCTCGAAAGAGCGCAGACGATGCCCCGCCAGGACCACTCCCCCGACGGTCAGCACGACCAGCGCGCAGACAACATAAACCAGGTTCAGGTCACGGACCACAAGCGCAAGATCGTCGCTTAATGACCCCACGATTCGCCTGCCCCACGAGCCGACCGAGATGTATCGCAAGCCTCCCAGCCAGGACGCGAGCAGGCCCTCAAACCCGAGGATGTAGATCAACCCCGCTATGGTGCCATGCCGGGTCACCGTCGCAAGGGCGATGAACAAGCCGCAGTATCCCAGCGTCGCGGCGAGGCCCCCAACACCGATGGCAACGGCCTGGGCGGGGTCACTGATATCGAGAATCAGCGCCGAGAGGAAAACCGAGCCCCCGCCGAAAATGACGCTGACCAAAGCCGCGACGACGAACTTGCTGAACACCACCGTATACCGCGAAATCGGTTTGGAGAGTAGGTAAATGATCGATCCGTCTTCGATCTCCGGGCCTAACACACCGTTGCTGATTAAGAGCGCAATTAAGGGCAATACCAACGAAAAACCGAAAACCATCGTGATCGGTTCGACCGCCAACGACCCGTCAGTGACGACCACCGTAATCAGCGACAACAACAGCAGCAGAACCGGCAAAATCACCAGAATGATGCCACGGCGCTGGCCGAAGAGAGACTGGGCGGACAGTCGAGCGACGGTGGTGTTCATGCCGAGACCAGGTAGGCGAAAACCGACTCCAACGATTCGTCGGTGGGGCTCACTTCGCGCAACGTGATCGAGGCATTCTTCGCTAATGCGGGCAGCGCCATAGCGAAGGCCCGCAGGTCACTGACTTCGGCTTCCAGGCCCTTGTTTCCGGCCAGGGTGATGGCTCGCACGCATTCCAGCGACATCATCGAGGTGGCCAACGCACGGTCGTCGCTAGATCGGATGCGATAGCGGGTGGGCCGATCAGTCATCAACCGTCGGATTGCACCAAAATCGCCGGAGGCTGCGTGGCGCCCAGCCACCACCACTTCTACGTGCCGGGCGATCTGCTCGACCTCTTCAAGAATGTGCGAACTGAACAAGACGGTGCGGCCCTGCGCACCCATCCGGGTCAACAAACCCATGAGGTGCAGGCGTTGGCGAGGATCAACCCCGTTAAAGGGCTCGTCGAGGAGCAACACTGAGGGGGCATGCACCAGCGCCGAGGCCAGTTTGATCCGCTGGCGCATGCCCTTGGAATAGGTGCTGATGAGGCGCCCTGCCGGCTCAGCCAACTCGACCTCAGCCAACGCGCGCTCGCTCGCTTCACCGGGACTCGCGAGCCCGTGGAGCTCGGCATTGGCCCGCACGAACTGGCGCCCGGTGAGGTAGCCAAAGCTCGCCTCGCGCTCGGGCACCAGCCCGATGTACTTATAGACTTCGGTGTTGCGCCAGATCGGCGTTTCGTCGAGGGCTACCGTGCCCGCCGACGGCGCCAAGAACCCAGCCATCATCGCAATCAGCGTCGTCTTGCCCGCTCCGTTGGGCCCCAGCAACCCGGTCACACCTGGCCCAACGTCCATCGAGATGTCGTTGACCGCGACCACGTTTCCGTACCACCGCGACACGTCGCGCACGCGCAACAACGTCATAACACTCCCCCATTCATCGGTTGCCTTGTTGGTGATACCGCCGGGTCAGCAACCACAACCCGCCGCCGACGACGAGCACCATCCAGACGGCATACAGCGCGACCATGCCGGCGCCCTGTGGCGAGAGCAAGTAGAACGAGGTGCCGCCAAGGAGGCCGGATTGAATACCGTCAAACAAGGTGAAAGGAGACAACAAGCCGATCCACTCCCCCAGGGCATCATTGTTAGTGCTTAGGGCCACACCTTTGATCGCGACGACAAACCCGTTAGTGACCAGCAAAGCCACGATGATCGCGCCGACGGCTAATCCACGCCGCAAGGTGTAGGCACTCATCAGGCCCGATACGGTCGCCAAGACCACCGAAAGCACCACCAAGCCCATGAGCGCCTGAAGAAAGTCGACGCTTTGCACGGTGAAGTCGAGATCGGCGCCGAGGGCACCCAGATACAAAACTAGGACGGGAATGGAGAGAAAGATAAAGATAGCCGTGGCCAACGAAGCCCAACGCATGAGGGCGAACATCGCAGGCGGCAACGGCCTCGCCAGGTAAAGGACGATGGACCCGGAGCGCAGGTCGCGGGTGAACAGCACCGGGGCTTGGGCGGCAACGAAAATAATGACCAGCACGAACATGGTGTTCGAGTAGGTGCTGTAGTTCACGAATTCATCAATGCTGACGGTCACCACAATGGCCACAATGATCAGCGCCGGAATGAGCGCAAACGCCAGCATGGTCATCGGCAACGCTTTGGCCTTGCCGGATCGCCCTAACCCGTAGGCATAGCGCAGCCCGTTGACAAATAGGGATAGCGCGATAGGTCGGTTGCCTCGACGGGGGCCGTCGTAGGTGCGATAACCGATGTCGTGGATGACACCGCGCGATTCAGCGGACATGCTCAGGCTCCCCGGAGAAGACGTCTTGGATGTGCCCGTGCTCCGCCTGGATGCGCACCAACCCCAGGCCGAGATCGCACGCAATGTCGCGGATCAGGTCGTGTGGTGCGGCATCTGCGGGGAGCGAGCGACCGTCGATTTCGATCATTTGCTGGCGCGGTCGGCACGGCAGCCCCTTGGCCGCGAGCGCTTCGCCCATTTTGTGCTGTTCCTCGGCATCGCCCAGCACCTCGACCAAGATCAAGCCGGTGTCGCGCATGAGGTCAGTGGTGGCTTGGGAGCTCAGCAACCGCCCTCCGTCGAGCACGATGACGTGATCGCTGACCCGCTCGAGCTCACCGAGCAGGTGAGAAGTCACCAGCACCGGTATGCCGAAGTCGTTGCCGATGCGTGAGACCAACTCGATCATGTCGTCGCGCGAGGCGGGGTCCAGACCGTTGGTTGGCTCATCAAGCATGACCAGCTTGGGGTCGTGCACCAGGGCTTGGGCCAGCTTGGCGCGCTGCTTCATACCGGTGGAGTAGCCGCCCATCAGTCGGTAGCGTTCCTCGGCAAGCCCTACATGCCGCAGCACGTCGGCGGCACGCTCACGCGCTGCAGTGGGCGGCAAACCGGACATCTGCCCCATGTGCACGATGAAGTCGATAGCGCGCACATCGGGAGGCAAGCATTCGTGCTCGGGCATGTAGCCGACCACCGCGCGAATCCCAGCCCCCCCGTTAGCGATGTCGTGGCCAAGCACTCGCGCGCCGCCTTCGGTGGGCTTGAGCAGTCCGAGCAGGATTTTGATCAGCGTCGACTTGCCCGCCCCGTTAGCCCCCACCAGCCCAGTCACGCCGCCGATGACGGTGATGTCGAGGCCGCCGATCGCGGTCACGGTGCCGTACCGCTTGGTGAGCCCTCTCGTTTCGATCACAGCCATTCACGAAGACTAATCGCGATGCGATAGACCTATCCACATGACGCGCCCGGTCAAAGATCTCCCCAAGGCCCATCTGCACCTGCACTTCACCGGCTCGATGAGGATCGGCACGCTCCGCGATTTGGCGCGCC
Organism: Actinomycetales bacterium; assembly: GCA_038256095.1. GTDB lineage: Bacteria > Actinomycetota > Actinomycetes > Actinomycetales > Dermatophilaceae > Ornithinicoccus. The sequence goes on from JBBSKS010000019.1 coordinate 11,906, forward strand.
AGCACGGTGTGCGGTTGCCGCCATCGCTGTTGACCCAGTGGCCACCGGAGCTCAGCGCACGCGACGAGCGCGGCTGGTTTCGGTTCCAGCGGTTGTATGACGCGGCTCGAGCGTGCGTCCGCACGGAGGCCGACATGCGCCGGATCGTGCGCGAGGCAGCCGGCGACGACGCTCGCGAGGGTTCGAAGTGGTTGGAGTTGCAGATCGACCCCACCTCGTACGCGCCGCTAGTCGGGGGGATCACTCCTGCGCTCGAGATCGTGCTCGATGAGGCCTCGCGGGTCAGCGCGGAGACCGAAACTCAGGTGGCGATCGTGGTGGCGGCGAGCCGGATGAAGCACCCCTTCGAGGCGCGAACGCTAGCCCGTTTGGCTGCAGCGCACGCCGGAAGCGGCCCGGCCAGCGTCGTCGGCTTTGGTTTGTCCAACGATGAGCGTCGGGGCGTGACGGCGGAGTTTGGCCGGGCGTTTGCGATTGCTCGGGACGCGGGGTTGGCCGCGGTGCCGCATGCTGGCGAGTTGTGCGGGCCTGATCACGTCGCTGCCACGCTGGATTCGCTGGCGCCGGATCGCCTGGGTCATGGGGTGCGCAGCGTGGAGGACCCTCATGTGTTGAAGACGGTCATCGACCGTGACATCACGCTCGAGGTCTGCCCCTCCAGCAACGTGGCGCTAGGGGTTTATCCAGACTTGGCCTCGGTGCCGCTGTCGCGACTCGTCGAGGCTGGCGCGCGGGTGGCTTTGGGAGCGGATGACCCGTTGCTCTTCGGCTCGCGCCTCTCGGAGCAGTACGAATCTGCTCGGATCGACCACGGGTTCGACGACGAGGCCCTAGCCCAGCTGGCACGGGGGTCGATCATCGGCTCACGGGCGCCGCAGCATACGAAATCAGAGTTGCTGGCGGGGGTCGACGCCTGGCTGGGATCTCCCGCACCTGCGTGAGCGACCACCCCGGCGACACGCCCGTCTGGAACGACCCACGCGCGCACCAGCGTCACAGAGCGGCCCCCACCAACACGGGCTCGTTGACCAAGGTGACGCCGAACGCGTCGTTCACACCGTCCCTCACCTCGCGCGCCAGCGAAAGCACGTCGGCGGCGCTGGCCTGCCCCCGGTTGGTCACCGCCAGGGTGTGCTTGGTCGAGAGCGAAGCGGGGCCGGGCAGCCCATACCCCTTGGTGAAGCCTGCTTTGTCAATGAGCCAAGCGGCAGAGGTCTTGGTGGTCCCCCTTGGCCCCGCAAACTCCGGTGGGGTGGGGCCATCGGGGCCGAGGCGCTTGGCTGCCGCGTCCCGTAGGGCCGCCATCTGATCGGCGCTGAGCAGAGGATTGGTGAAGAAGGAACCGCAGGACCAGGTGTCGTGATCGGCTGCGTCCAGCACCATGCCGCGCATCCGGCGCTGCTCTAAAACCCCTTCGCGGGCGGCCGCTAACGGCACCCGCTCGCCCACCGCCACGCCGAGTTCGCGGGCCAGGTCGACATAGGCCAGGGGTTGTGACATATCGGTGGGGCGCAGTTGGAACGACACCGCCAGCACGACGTAACGGGGACTGGGATCTGGTGAGGTCGCCATCGAGGATTTGAGCAGGCTATGGCGGTACGAAAACTCACATTCAGCGCTAGCCAGGGTGCGGACCCGGCGCTCCACACGGTCGTAGACCCGCACGTTCCAGATGGTTTGCGCGACCTCTTGGCCGTAGGCGCCGACGTTTTGCACCGGCGTGGCACCGACACTGCCGGGTATGCCGGACAGCGCCTCGATCCCTGACCATGAGTTCTCGACAGCCCGGGCGACAAGCTCGTCCCAGCTCATCCCAGCGCCCACGGTCACGATGACCCCGCCGCACATGTCGTCGGACTCGACCGTGATGCCCGTATTAGCCACCGACACGACAGCGCCAGCAAACCCCTCGTCGGCGATCACGAGGTTTGACCCACCCCCGAGCACCAGCACCGGCACACCGGTGGCGTCCAGATCGGCGACGGCCTCGATCACCTCAGCCTCGGTGGTGGCGGTGCGCCACTGCTGCGGGGCACCGCCTACGGCCATCGTGGTGACCTGCGAAAGTGCCTGGGTCATGAGGTTCTCGAATCCTGCGCGGCTTGCACCACGGCGAGCGCACGACCCAGTACTTTGTCGTCTCCGCAGCTGACAGCCAGGTCGAGGGTGACGCGGCCGGTGGCCTCGTCAATGGATTTGACCACAGCCTGAACTCTTATCTCAGCACCGTCTTGCTCCGAGACGACAACCGGCTTGGTAAAGCGCGTGCTGTAGGCCACGACGGCGGTGGGGTCCCCGACCCACTGCGAGACCACCTCCACGGCCGCGCCCATGGTCCACATGCCGTGCGCAATGACGTCGGGCAGCCCGACGGAGCGCGCGAACTCCTCGTCTTGGTGGATCGGGTTGTGGTCGCCGCTGGCTTGGGCGTAGTCGCGCAGCCGCGCTCGATCGACGTGGATCGTGGTGGCGGCCACGATCTGGCCAACGTTGAGGCCACTGAGGCTGGGGCTCATGCGCTCTCCTCGCTCTGGCCGCGGACCACGATCATCGAGGTCACGGTGCTCACCGCGACGCCATCAGGCCGCGTCAATTCGGTGCGGGTGGTGATCATCGAGTGCATCCCGGCCTGGCGCAGCGCATCCACGTGCAGCGTCGCCACGATCTCGTCGCCGCCGGTGATCGGGCTGTGGTGGACGAACTTCTGCTCGCCGTGCACCACCCGAGTGAAGTCGATACCGGCCTGCGGGTCGGCCACGTACTGGGCTTCGCAGTCTTGGGCAATCGTCACCGCGAAGGTCGGCGGCGCTACGACGTCAGCAAATCCGGCGGCACGCGCGGCGTCGGAGTCACTGTGCAACGGGCTTTGCGCACCCACGGCCTCGGCGAACGCGGTGATCCGCTCAGCGGTGACGGCATACGGGTCGGTCGGTGGATAAACACGTCCGGCAAAGTCTGGGTTCACAGCCATAGCAGACAACCCTAGCCGCGAGGCCACGCAGAAGACCCCCGCCACGAGGACGGGGGCCCTGATGCGATGTGGAGCGAGTTAAGGAACTCGCTCAGCGGGTCTCGCGGTGCGCAGTGTGCGAGCGGCAGCGCCAGCAGAACTTCGCCAGTTCCAACCGGTCAGGGTTGTTACGGCGGTTCTTCTTGGTGATGTAGTTGCGCTCTTTGCACTCCGTGCACGCGAGGGTGATCTTGGGACGGACGTCGCCACTCTTGCTAGCCACGGGTGAACCTGCTCTCGGATTGACTGTTGTTAAGGCGGTGCTGCTTGTTACTACCAGGTGCGGTCGTACTTGTAGCGGGAGCGGGCGTCGATCCCGCGACCTCACGATTATGAGTCGTGCGCTCTAACCATCTGAGCTACCCCGCCTCGGGGTGTAATCGCCACGGTCGGTGGCAATTACGTTTCTCGCGAGCCCCCAAACGGAATCGAACCGTTGACCTTCTCCTTACCATGGAGACGCTCTACCGACTGAGCTATGGGGGCGGGCCCACGACATACGGGCAACGCCCGCTGGCTCGCAGCGCTGTGCAAGATTACATGGCGACCCCCCGGTCCGCGAAATCACTGAAACCGAGGGCTGCCGAGGCGCCCTGAGCCTTAGAAAACCGTGCTCACCGAACCGGTCATGTGCTCACGATCGCCGCCTCGATTGGTGACCGCAAAGGAGTATCCATCGGTGGTTTGGGAGGCCCGAAAGGCGACGAGTGAGGGCAACACAATGGGTTTGCGAAACGACACAGCCACCGTATGCCGATCGCCCAGTCGACCTTCGAACGCACCCAGGGCCCGGGCGTGAGTCCACATGCCGTGCGCGATCGCACGCGGGAAGCCCAGGGCTCTAGCAGCCAGCGGATTGACGTGGATCGGGTTGACGTCCCCGGACGCCGCGGCATACCGCCGACCAAGGTCCGCGGGGCAGTCCCACAGCGCCCATGTGCGCAAAGCCTGCGTGTCGATGGGGCCGGCGTTTGGCGTCGTTGGATCGCCGTTGCCCGTCCCCTCCACGCTGTGATCAGCGGGATCCAGTGATGCGCCGCGCACGAGGTAGGTGCTGCGGCCTTCCCAGACCACCTCGTCCCCCACCTGGGCTCTGCCCATCAGGTCGACGCTGGCACCCCGCGGATGGGCACGAAGGTTGTCGGCCCAAGAGGTGAGGGTCAGGGGATCGGCCACATCGACCGGGCGGTGCAGGGTCATGGAATTGGCAATGTGCACCATCCCGACCATCGAAAAAGGAAAGTCCTTGGCGGCCAGCAGGTGTACCTGCGCGGGAAAGGTCAGCACGTGCAAAAAGGTCGCTGGCATCTCGTTGCGCAGGGTCAATCCGCACACCCGCGCAAACGTCGCGAGGCGCTCGGGTTCAACGCTTCGGTCGGCCAGCATGACGCGGCGGCGGGGCAGCGACGGCGCCGATGCCCTTTTGCCGGGCATCAGCGACCCAACCGCTGCGCGAGCGATGAGGGGCCCGAGCGCCGGGGGGCGGGTCAGGAGCTCGACGTGGACATCTGGATCGGCAAGCTGGTCGGTATTCGCGACCACATCACTCACGAGCTGTCACCGACCGATCTGAGACTGCCCGCATACCCGAAGCACTTGGCCGGTGATGGACGAGCTGGCCGGGTCGGCGAAGTAGGCTATGGTCTCGCCGACGTCGACCGGCTTGCCACCCTGCTGCACGGAGTTGAAGCGGCGCGCGAACTCACGCGTGGCGGCGGGGATCTTGGCCGTCATCTCGGTCTCGATGAAGCCCGGGGCCACCGCGTTCACGGTGATCCGACGGTCACCGAGGTGTGGTGCCAGGGCCCTTACGGCGCCGATCACGCCGGCCTTGCTGGCCGCATAGTTGGCCTGACCGCGGTTGCCCGCAATGCCAGACGTCGAGGCGACGGAGATGATGCGACCACCGTCAGCGAGCCCGCCCGGCACCCACGGGTCGAGCAACGCGTCGTTGATGCGCAGCGCAGCCGTGAGATTGACGTCGAGCACACTGCCCCAGCGGGCGGCGTCGGTGTTGGCCAGCAGTCGGTCCCGGGTGATGCCCGCGTTGTGCACGACCGCGTGGATGCGCGCGTCCTCGCCGAAGCGGCTCGCGACATGAGCGGCAATGGCTCGGCCCGCGTCCGGCGTCGTGATGTCGAGCTGCAGCGCGGTCCCACCCAGCGAATTGGCGGCCTTCGCCAACGCGTCTCCGGCGGCGGGCACATCCACGAGCACCACGTGGGCACCATCGCGGGCGAAGACCGAGGCGATGGACTCGCCGATGCCGCGCGAGGCCCCGGTAACCACGACGATTTTGTCCGCGAACGCTGGGGTGGTCGGTGCTTGGGCGTGCCGATCAGAGCCGATCCGAATGGGCTGGCCGCTCACGTACGCCGACCGCCCCATCAGCAAGAACTCCAGCGTGGACGCGATCCCAGCAGGCGAGGAATCGGCTACCTGCACGAGGTTGGCGGTGCCGCCTGCGCGCATCTCCTTGCCGACACTGCGCACGATGCCTTCGAGGGCCTGGCACACGGCCGAGCCCTGCACGCTGGTCAGTTTGTGCGGAGCCACCCCAATCACGATGACACGGCCACTGGGGCCCATCGCTTTGAGCGCAGGACGCAGCAAGGCGCGGACCTGCTCCAGGTCGTCCAGATCGCGGGCCGTGGTCGCGTCGAGCACGATGGCACCGATTTTTTGATCGTATGCCGGCAGCTCCCCCGAGCCGTCCGTCGCGGATGAGTCTTGCAGGGCCTCCGTGACATTGAGGCCCAGCAGACTCAACGTGCGCGCAGCAATATCGCCACTGCCGACAGTGCCCAGCACAATGTCTCCGGCCGGAAGTTCTCGACCACGGCGCAGGGTGGCCGGCTGCGGCAACCCGAGCTTCTTGGTCACCATCTTGCCGACCGGGTTGCGGCTTATCGAGGTATACAAATCGGGCATCAGACTGCCTCCAGGATTGCGACGACTCCTTGACCGCCCGCTGCGCAGATCGACACGAGACCGCGCGACCCAGTGCCTTTCTGGGCCAGACTCTTGGCAAGCGTAGCCACAATCCGACCGCCCGTGGCGGCGAAGGGGTGGCCGGCGGCCAGCGATGAGCCGTGGATGTTGAGTTTGCTGCGGTCAATCGAGCCTAGTGCGGCATCGCGGCCGAGGCGCTCGCGGCAGAATTCGTCGCTCTCCCACGCCGCCATGGTGGCCAAGACCGTCGAGGCGAACGCTTCGTGGATCTCGTACTCGTCGAAGTCTTGGAGCGTGAGGCCTCGGCGCTCGAGCAGGCGGGAGACGGCATAGGCAGGGGCCATCAACAAGCCCTCGTCACCGCTGACGTAGTCGACTGCTGCGACCTCGGAGTCAACCAGGCGCGCTAGCACGGGCAGGTGGTGCTCGCGGGCCCACTGCTGCTCGGCGATCAGCACCAACGCTGCCCCGTCGGACAGTGGCGTGGAGTTGCCGGCCGTCATCGTGGCGCCCTCGCCCTTTCCGAACACCGGCTTGAGCTTGCTCAACTTCTCGATAGAGGTGTCTGCGCGCACCCCCTGGTCGCGGGTGACGCGCATGAAAGGGGTCACGAGGTCATCGAAGAACCCCCTCTCCCAGGCCTGCGCAAGATTATGGTGGCTAGCGGCTGCGAGCTCGTCTTGAGCCTCACGGCTAATGCCCCACTCTTTGGCGGTGATGGCCTGGTGCTCGCCCATCGACAACCCCGTGCGGACCTCAGAGTTGCGCGGGGTTTGCGGGGTGAAGTCTTTGGGGCGAATGGCTGCGAGTGCTTTGACCCGCTGGACCGGGGTCTTGGCCCGTGAGGCGTTGAGCAAGGCCGAGCGCAGCCCGTCGCTGACCGCGATCGGGGCGTCACTGGCGCTGTCGACTCCCCCGGCGATACCAACCTCGATCTGACCGAGCGAGATCTTATTAGCCACCTGCACGACCGTCTCCAGACCAGTGCCGCAGGCCTGCTGCAGGTCGTAAGCCGGCGTGGCCGGGTCCAGCGCCGAGCCCAGCACCGACTCGCGGGTGAGGTTGAAGTCTTTGGCGTGCTTCAGCACCGCACCGGCAGCAACTTCACCGAGGCGCTCACCGGCGAGGCCAAACCTCGCAACCAACCCGTCGAGGGCAGCGGTGAGCATGTCCTGGTTGGAGACGTCGGCATACCCGCCGCCTGCCTTGCCGAACGGGATCCGGTTGCCGCCGACGATGACGGGCACGCGCCCGGGCTGCGGTGCGGCGTGAGCGCTATCAGACATCTATAACTCCAGGTGCGAGGTGGGTGGGGTCGTGCGACTTGTAACCGATACCCAACGTAGCAGGTACACCAAGTACTGCGTACTATGGACCGATGATCACCGAGTCTCCCTCGCGCACCCTCCCCCGTGACGGTCGCGATGCTCGGTGGGAGGCCCATCGCGCCACCCGTCGCCGCGAGCTGGTCGAGCACACGCTGCGCGCCATCCGCGAGCACGGACCGGCCGTAGGGATGGACGAGATCGCCGCTCAAGCTGGCACCAGCAAACCCGTGTTGTATCGGCATTTCGGCGACCGCAACGGTGTCTACCTCGGAGTTGTGGAGGCTGTGGATGCGCGAGTGTTGGCTGAATTGGGGACGGTTGCGGACAAGTCCGGATGTGGACCTGACGGAACTCCCGCAGATGTGACGGGTCTGATCACCGCGATGGTGACGGCATACCTCGAATTGGTGCAGCGCGACCCGTCCATCTATCGCTTTGTGATGTCGCGGCCCTTGCTAGACCCCGCCTCGTCGGGGGAAGAGCACTGCGACCCGGTGCTCACCCTGACCGGGCGCATCGGTGATCGACTCGCCCAAATCCTGAGTGCCCACCTGCGACGGCTGGGCCGAGACCCTGCTCCTGCGACGACCTGGGGCCACGGCATCGTCGGATTTGTCCGCGCCGCCGCCGACCAATGGGTCACCCACCAACCCCCCGGAAGCAGCGCCGAGACCGTCACTGCTGACGTCATCGAAATGCTGCGCCCCGCACTTGACTCCGCACCGAAGACCCTGCCCAAGGAGACCGCATGACCACGACTGACGAGACCACCACTGCCGCATCGACTCCACGTGCTGAGAGCGACGAAATCCTTGCTGGCCCGGCCGACCGGATCAGCCCCTTGGGTCAGGCGCTGCGCGATGCGACCGCCGGGCGCTGGGCCCACGTGCGCGAATTAGCTCGGCACACGCTGCCCGCCGAATTGATGCAGCGCGACGCCGGCCTAACCATGCCGGAGGCGCGCGAGTGGACCCGCGCGACGCTGGCAACGCTCACCGCGAGGGGCTTTACGACCAGCGGCTACCCGGTGGAGTACGGAGGCCACGACAGCCCCGGACGGTCGGCCATCGATTTCGACATGTGCGCCCACGGCGACCTCTCGGTGACCATCAAGTCGGGCGTTCAGTTCGGCCTCTTCGGTGGGGCGGTGCTGAGCCTGGGGACCGACTGGCACCACAAGACCTATTTGCCGGACCTTCTCAGCCTGGCTCTACCCGGTTGCTACGCGATGACCGAGATCGGTCACGGCAGCGACGTGTCGTCACTGGAAACCACCTTGACCTACGACCGCGCGAGCGACGAGATCGTCGTGCACTCCCCCACGGCGTCGTCCATGAAGGCCTACATCGGCGGCGCTGGGGTCGATGCCCAGATGGCGGTGGTCTACGGACAGCTGATCGTCGGTGGTCAATCCCACGGCGTGCACGCCACCATGGTGCCGATCCGCGATGCGTCTGGGGCCTCGTTGCCGGGCGTCACCCCCGGCGACCACGGGGCTAAGGGCGGGTTGGCTGGCGTCGACAACGGCACGCTGCTCTTCGACACCGTGCGGGTGCCGCGCCGGATGCTGCTTGACCGCTACGGCGGCATCAACGCCGACGGTGACTACGTCAGCGACATCGAGAATCCAAACCGACGCTTCTTCACCATGCTCGGCACGCTCGTGCGCGGTCGCATCTGCATCGCCGGTGCCGGTGCGGTGGCCGGGCGTCGAGGGCTGTCGATCGCTACCCGGTACGCGTTGAAGCGGCGCCAGTTCAGCGCGGCGGGCCACGACGGTGACGTCCTGCTCATCGACTACCTCGCTCACCAGCGCAAGCTCCTACCCGCCATCGCCACGGCATACGCGCTGATGTTTGCGCAAAACGAGCTCACCGAGCGGATGGAGGATCTCCACACGGCTCCCGAGAAGGATCTTGAGGCTCAGCGCGAGCTCGAAACCCATGCTGCGGGGCTCAAAGCGATCAGCACCCGGTGGGGCAACGACACCATTCAGATGAGCCGGGAAGCGTGCGGTGGGGCCGGGTATATGTCCGAGAACGGGCTGACCCTGATCCGCCGCGACGCCGACGTGTTTGCGACGTTCGAGGGCGACAACACGGTGCTGCTGCAGCTTGTGGCCAAAGGGTTGCTGTCGAACTACAAAGAAATGTTCGGCGATCTGGACATGCGCGGCATGCTGCAGTTTGCCGCGCGGTCCATCAGCGGTGCGGTGCTCGAGCGCACGGCGGCTCGACCGGTCATCGACCGGCTGCTCGAGGCGGCTAATCGTCGTTCCGTGGACGACCCGCTGCACGACCGGGCGTGGCACCTCAACATGTTTAAGGACCGCGAGAAGCACGTCTTGGAGACGCTGGCGTCGCGGCTGCGCAAGGCCGCAAAGGAAAACCCTGACTCGTTTGAGGCCTTCAACTCCGCCCAGGACCACGTGCTCTTGGCCGCGCGCACCCACATGGACCGGGTCATCCTCGAGTCGTTCATCGAGGGCATTGCGGCTTGCACCGACCCTGTCGCCACTGATCGTCTGGAGAAGTTGTGCGATCTGTATTGCCTGTCCAGTATTGAGGCCGACTCGGGTTGGTTCCAACAGCACAACCGCCTCTCGGCCGGGCGCGCCAAGGCGGTGACCGCAGCGGTGAACGAAGCGTGCCGCACCTTGCGACCCGATACGTTGCCGCTGGTCGAGGGCATGGGCGTGCCCGAGGAGTGGCTCAACTCCTCGATGCTGGTGGAGCCCCACTGGACCCCGTGACCGTGGCTCCGGGCCGGCGATGAGGTTCTCCCATCATGTGCTTGCCCGCTTTGAGGGGGCCGGTTCGGACCGCTGAACTCGACGGTGCACCTAGAGTTCGTGCCGTGACAACCAGCCCCCGCTCCGATGCTTCCCCCTCTGCTTCTCGGTGGCTGGTGCGTGCCGTCATCGCGGGGCCGATCATCGGGGCACTCGCGGGGCTGGTCACCGGTTACGTTTTTGCGGACACCGTCTCGGCCGCTGATGCGAGCTTGGATGGTCCCGGGGCGTTCTACTTCTCCTTTGTCCGCTTCGGAATTCTGGCGGGA
>JBBSKS010000020.1:0-21464 GCA_038256095.1 Actinomycetales bacterium
CAACTCCCTACGGACTCAGATGCCACACCTGGCCTAGGCGAACACCACGCCCGCCCTCTGGGAATCGTCAATAGGATCGGTTTTTATGGCGGCAGGTTTGGAGTTGAAGCTCTTTGTGCAACGGTGGCCCGACCTTGCCAACGTTGAGGGTGCCCGCACGTTGGAATCTGGCGCGGTGTTGATCCGCACCACCGAAGACCCGTGGGTTGAGGTTCTCCCTGATCAGGGGCGCTTCGATGCTCCGTGGATGCAACCGATACTGGCGGTGCTTGGTACCGACCCCTTCACTGAGCCCTACGGTTGGGTGAAAGATGGGCGGGCTGTACCCACCGAGGAAGACCACCTCGCCGCGGCCCCGCGCCACACCCCACGGCCAACCATCCAAGAACTCAAACTCGCCGAAGGCCGGAAGCGCGGCCAGGACCGCTACCCGACAACGAGGCTGCGACGCCTCAAACTCGACGATGAGCGGGCCATGCCCGTTCCGCTCGGAGCAGGGGCACTCGAGTTCTCCACCGATCTCGACGTCGACGTCTTCGAAGCGTTCTGGAAGCTGCTGCGGCGCGAGCTCAAGGGCGACCTACAAGGCACCTACGGGACCGTCCTAGCCCAAGAGATCGCCACATCCCCCCTTCAACACGAAGAAGAGACGCTCGTCAACACCCGCCACGGCAGCGTTCTCATCCACTGGTTTATCGGCGACTACGACGTTGTCGGCATATACATCTATGGCCCCAAGCCTGTCAACGACTGGTGCTGGAAACACTTCGAGGCATAAACCCCTACCTGGAGTGTCTTGCCTTTTTGATAGCTGGGCCACAGATTGCGAGGCGCATCAATCCTCATGGCTCCCTCGGGCCTGCCCCGAGCGGTCTAAGCCAGTCGCATGACCGACACCAGCCAATGCGCTTTTCACCATGCTCATTTTCACAGGTCCTGCCGCTTCAGTGCTTCTGAAGAACGAGGCTTGCTTAGAGGCTTGCTTACACGTGTGCAGCCACTCGCGGCTCGGCGGGATTCGATAGCGCACTCGGGGCCACTGAGAGGCTTCGGAGAACCCTGGAGACCTGGTCCACGCATAGGTCGGGCAAAATCGTGGGGTGCAGACTTCTGAAGGCGAACGCTACGACGTTGTCGTGATCGGTGCAGGGCCCGCGGGGACAGCCGCGGGGCTGCGCGCCGCCGAACTGGGAGCTCGCGTGGCGGTCGTGGAGGCAAAGCAAACGGGCGGGACCTGCGTCCACACCGGCTGCGTGCCCACCCGAGTCCTCGCTCAGACGGCGCGACTGCTCCGGCAGATCAACACCGCAGGCGAATTCGGGATTGATCGCCAGACACCTCAGCTCCATTGGTCCAAAACGGTTGACCGGGTACGCGCCGTGATCGACGAAGTCCAGTCCGCCAAAGGAGCGCCCGGCGCGCTCACCACCGCTGGCGCTGAGCTGATCGAAGGACGAGCGAGCTTCGTAGACCCCAACACCGTGGTTCTTGCCGGCACCGGGCGCCGGATCGTCGGGGACGCTTTTGTCGTCTGCGTCGGCGGGCACTCGCGAGCGTTGCCCGTGCCCGGAGGAGAATTGGCGTCATTTGCCGAGCATATTCTCGACCTTCCCAAGGTGCCCCGCTCGGTCGCGATCATCGGCAGTGGCGCCACCGGGCTGCAGTTAGCGACGGTGTTCGACGCTTTCGGTGCCGATGTGACGGTCCTGGAAATCCTTGACCGGATCATGCCTGGTAGCGATCACGATGTGTCTCGCGTGGTCACCGATACGTTCCGGTCTCAAGGCATCCGAGTCGAAACGGGCATCGACGGAGTGAGCGCTATTGAAGAGACCGCCGAGGGAGGGAAGCGGGTGGTCTACGGCCGCAACTCTCGCGCGCGCACCCTCGACGTGGACCTCGTGATCGCCAGCATCGGTTGGCCGGTCTCAATGGAGGGTCTGGGGCTGGATGCTGCCGGAGTGCAGACCCGCGGTGCGGCCGTCCCAGTGGACGCGTATTTCCGCAGCAACGTCCCCCATATCTTCGTCGCCGGAGACGCCAACGGACGCTCGATGCTGGTGCAAGCCGCAAAGTCCGAGGCCGTCGCCGCGGCCACCAACGCGGTGCTCGGTGCCTCCCGCAACGCCCCCCACGGGCTCCTACCCTCCGGAGGGTTTACCGACCCCGATTATGCCGGGGTGGGCTTGACCGAGGATCAGGCCCGCTCGCGTGATCCGCAATGCGTGGTTGCTTTCGTGCCCTACGCCGAGATGGAGCGCGCCATCATCGATCATCGAACCACCGGCTTTCTCAAACTCATCGCTGACCGCCGGCGCTCGTTGTTGCTTGGCGCCCACTGCGTCGGGGAGTCCGCGGTCGAGGTGATCCAGGCGGTGACCACCGCGATGGCCGCAGGAGTGGATGTTGCCACCCTGGCATCGGTGGAGTTCGCCTACCCGACCTACACCGCCATCGTGGGCGAGGCTGCGGCCAGGCTCCTTGCCGTTCCCGTGTCATCCCAAGGACAGGTGCCGACTGGCTGACGGCGGGTCGTGCACATCCCGTGCGCGACCACACGGTCGTCCACACATTGGGAAGATCAGTGCTGCGGGCTAGGTATTGATCGCAGTGTTGACCTCAGCAGACCGAGTGGTCTGCGACCGAGGTGCACTGTGCCCTCGGGATGACCCGAAGGGGACCTGATGAAGATTCGACGCTATATCCGCACGCTAAGGACCACGTTGGAGCGCGGCGGCAAGGACGCCGGGATGACGACGGCCGAGTATGCGGTCGGCACGCTGGCCACCTGTGCCTTGGCTGCCGTTTTGTTGGCGATTGTGCAGTCCGGTGGCATCAAGAGCCTGATCACCACCGTGATCGAGACCGCATTGTCAGTAGCTCTGTGATGTCTCGCGAGCGCCGGGAGTCTGGAATGGCGACCGCCGAATTGGCGATGGTTATTCCAGCGATGCTGTTGGTGCTCGCGATGGCCCTGACGGGCCTGGCCTTGGCTGCCGATCAAATCCGCGTGGTGGATGCGGCGCGTGCAGCAGCTCGCGCCGCATCCCGCGGGGACGACGGTGGGGCGGTCAGGGCGATCGCCGAGGATCTGACGCCGAGCGGCACCACGGTCGAAGTCTCCTCGGGCTCGGACGTCGTGGTCGTCACCGTGACCGCGCCGCGTCGGATGTCGTTGTTGCCGGGCCTTCCGCAAGCCAGCGCCACAGCCCAATCGGCTCTCGAGCCCGGAGCTGGGGGCTAAGGGGTCATGGACAGCGTCAACAGTCACGCTAGGCGGTGGGGTGATCGCGAGCGGGGGTCGGGCGCAGTCCTCGGCCTAGCGGCCATCGGCGTCATCATCACCGCGCTCATCGCGCTGCTGATGGTGGGTGCTGCGGTGCTGGCGCGGCAGCAGGCACAAAGCGCCGCCGACCTGGGTGCCGTTGCTGGTGCTCAAGAACTCAAAGCCGGCGCAAGCGCCGGCGTCGCGTGCTCTCGGGCAACGAAGTTCGTCGAGGTTAACGGGGCCAACGTGGACGAGTGCACTGTCAGCGGCGCGGTGAGTCCAGAAATCGGGCCGACGGTGCGTTTGCGTGTCAGCAGGGGAGTCGCCGTCGGGCCGGGCAGCTGGGTCGCCCGGGTGACAGCAAACGCTGGCCTCATGCCGGTCAGGCAGTGAGGCCAGCGCTGGCGCTGATTCTTACAGGCTGTTGGTGCGCGGCGGCACCGGCGGAGGCAGCTTGGGCCCCGACGCCTTCGGAGGGGCTGGAGGTGCGCTGGTGGCAGACGTCTGCGTAGGGGAGCCGCTCGATGAGGAATCCGAGTTTGTTGCGTCGCGATTATCGCCTCGTCCTGATCGCGAGGAATCTGACGGCGCTTTCGGAGTGTCTCTGGCGTCGTTCGACGTGTCGGAGTTTGAGCTCGACTTATCGGCCTGACCCGCTTTGACCTCTTTGCGCAGTTGCTTCACCTCTGCACGCTTGGCGCCCTGGTTCTTGAGGCCGATGCTGAACATCACGGCGCCGATGGCCAGCACCAGGATGGAAACGGCGCCGACGAAGAACAACTGCAGCGGCGTGAGAGCGGCGGTAAAGGGGCCCCAGTCGATCTGCAAAGCCTCAAGGTTGCGGGTGGCAAAGGTGACGTAGATCACCACGATGATCGCGAGGACGATCAGGATGGCCCCAATGACGAACATGACGTGCCTTTCTGTTGCCAAGCAGGACGCGTAGCGGTGCAAGCGTGCGTGAACTCTAACCGAGCGGGTCGGCATACATCGAGATGACGTGTCGCAGGACCGCCGCGGCCCCGGCCTTATCGAGGGGATCGTTTCCGTTGCCGCATTTGGGTGACTGAACACACGAAGGGCAACCGGTCCCGCAGCGGCAGTCCTCAATGGTGGCCAAGGTGGCTCGCAACCACGTCGCCGCCCCGGCAAAGCCATGCTCGGCAATGCCCGCGCCACCCGGGTGGCCGTCGTACACCATCACCGTCGGAAGATCGGTGTCCGGGTGCAGGGCCGTTGAAACCCCGCCGATGTCCCAGCGGTCGCACGTCGCAATGAGGGGTAGCAAACCGATCGACGCGTGCTCGGCGGCATGCAATGACCCGGGTATGTCGGCCTCGGCCACCCCCGCCAAGGCCAGCTCCTCGACGGGCATCGTCCACCACACGCCCTTGGTCTTCAAGGTCCGCAACGGCAGGTCTAAAGCGTGTTGGCCGATGACTTCGCCGCTGGGCAGCCGCCGCAAGAAAGAGGTGACCTGCGAGGCCACCTCGACGTCCCCGAAGTGCAGGGTTGCGGCTCCCCACTTCTGAGATCGGGCTGCTGTGACGATACGAAAGTCGCTGATTGAGGCTGCCTGGGTGCTCCACCCCGGATCGCCCGCCACCACCACCGCACTCGACTCGTCAAGGTTGAGTTCCGTGACGACATACGGCTGGCCCTGGTGCAGGTAGACCGCGCCGGTGTGAACCGCCGAGTGAGCCCGGGACTCATCGACCGTGCCCAGGATGCGCCCGGTGCGAGACTCGACGATGCTCACGCTGGTGCCGATCCCGCGCAGGTGGACGTGGTCTGACGCTCGATCCTGCCGAGCCCAAAACCAGCCTCCGGGCCGACGACGCAGCACACCGCCCGCCACGAGAGCGTCCGCGAGCACGGGCATCGTCGTGCCAAACCACCGGACGTCGTCGGTGGTCAACGGCAACTCGGCAGCCGCGGCGGCAAGGTGGGGCGCCAAGACGTGCGGGTTGGCAGGGTCGAAGACGCTGGCCTCGATGGGGTCGGCGAAGATCCGCTCAGGGTGATGCACCAGATAGGAGTCGAGCGGGTCATCGGCGGCGATCAACACTGCGAGCGACGGTTGCCCGGCTCGACCTGCTCGCCCGGCTTGCTGCCACAGCGACGACAGTTTGCCTGGCCACCCGGCTAGCAGTACCGCGTCCAAACCCGCAATATCGATGCCCAACTCAAGGGCATTGGTGGCGGCCAGACCCATCACTTCTCGGTCTCGCAGCCGCCGCTCTAACACCCGGCGGTCCTCGGGCAAGAACCCGCCGCGGTATGCCGCTACGCCAGCCACCAGATCAGGGTTCACCTGCTCCAGGGATCGGCGAGTCGCGTCGGCCACCACCTCCACGCCCACCCGGGAACGAGCAAACGCCACGGTCTGCACACCCGAGGCCACCAAGTCGGTCAGCAGATCCGCCGTTTGTGACACCGCGCTGCGGCGGCTCCCGTCCGCACCCAGCGGCGGCTCCCAGAGGGCAAAGGTCACTGCTTCGCGCGGCGAACCGTCGTCAGTAATCGCGCGGACGCTTTCGCCGGTGAGCGCGCTGGCGTGCCGAGCCGGGTCGGCCACCGTAGCCGAGGCGAGCGCGATCGTGGGGTAGGCGCCATACCGAGCGGCCACCCGGAGCAACCGGCGCAGCACAGCGCTGACGTGCGCACCGAAGACCCCTCGATAGACGTGGCACTCGTCGATGACGACGTAGTCAAGTTTGCGCAGAAACGTCGCCCAGTGTTGATGCCCCGGTAACAATGAGTGATGCAGCAAGTCCGGGTTGGTCAGCACGTAATGGGCGTGATCGCGGATCCACCGCCGCTCGTCGGTGGCGGTGTCCCCGTCGTAGGTCGCACACCGGATCTGCGGCAGAGCCAACGACGTCAGCCGTGCTTCTTGATCAGCTGCCAACGCTTTGGTGGGGGCCAGATAGAGCGCCGTCGAGCCACGACCTGTCGGCGCCTCCGTCCCGTTGAGCAGGGAGGTGAGCACCGGCAGCAAGTAGCCCAACGACTTACCCGAAGCCGTCCCGGTAGCCAAGACAGCGTGCTTGCCGGCGCGCAACGCCTGCGCCATCTCGTGTTGATGACTCCACAGCGAGCCCACCCCAGCGCCGGTCAAGGCGGCATACAGGCCAGGGTCGACCCACTCCGGGAAGGCAACCTTACGAGCTTCGCGGGCGGGGACGGTGTGGGTGTGCACGAGGGCGCGCGAGCGGTCGCCGCGGGCCAGGTGGGCAAGCGCAGCGACGGGGTCAAAGGGTGACGATCTGGACACTGTCTTAACCGTATGCCGGTCACAGGGTGATGCTGGCCTCGCAAAACGTCTACTGTGAGCCGCAACACAGTCCCACACCCTTTGGCGCGTCGCTGGCGATCCGCCCTGCACGGAGGTACTTCATGGTTTTCACTGCTCAGGAGATCGATCTGGGATGGGGAAGCACATCCATCGTGGTGTTCGTCCTATTGATCTCTGTAGCCGCGCTGGTAATGGGATGGAAGTTCCGCCAGGAGGTCCTGGCTACGTCGCCAGGCACCGAGAACATGCAGGAGATCGGCAAGGCGGTTCAGGACGGCGCGCAGGCGTATCTGAGGCGCCAGTTCCTCACCCTGCTGCCCTTCGTGGTCGTGACGTTCTTCCTGCTGATGCTGCTGCCCGCCGACGGATTGTCGATTCGGCTGGGGCGGTCGGTGTTCTTCCTGATGGGGGCCGGGTTCTCCGCAGCTATCGGCTATCTGGGGATGAGCTTGGCTACCGAGGCCAACATGCGCGTGGCCGAGGCGGCGCGCACATCGGGGCGCGACCTCGGTATGAGGATCGCCTTCCGCACCGGTGGGACGGTGGGTATGGCGACCGTCGGGCTGGGCTTGTTCGGCGCGGCGCTCGTCGTGCTGATTTACCAGGGGGATGCGGCAAAAGTGCTTGAAGGCTTCGGCTTCGGCGCCGCTTTGCTGGCCATGTTTATGCGCGTTGGTGGTGGCATCTTCACCAAGGCTGCGGACGTGGGAGCGGACTTGGTCGGCAAGGTCGAGACCGGCATCCCTGAGGATGACAAGCGCAACCCCGCGACCATCGCCGACAACGTGGGTGACAACGTCGGCGACTGCGCGGGCATGGCCGCCGACCTGTTTGAGTCCTACGCCGTCACACTGGTCGCCGCACTCATCCTGGGCACCGCAGCGCTCGGCGCACCCGGCCTGACCTTCCCGCTGATCGTGCCGGCCATCGGTGCGCTGACCGCGATCCTGGGGGTCTACGTCACCAAGGCCCGGCCCAACGAGAGCGGCCTGGCCGCGATCAACCGTGGCTTCTACATCTCCGCGGCCACCGCAGCGGTCACCTCGGGCATAGCCGCAATGATCTTTCTGCCCAAGAGCCTGCCGGCCGACTTCACCGAGATCGCCATCTTCGGGGCCACTGAAGTGCCTGACCTTAACCCCGCCGTACGCGGCGCTGCGGCTGTCTTCATCGGCATCATTTTGGCCACCGCCATCTTGTGGCTGACCGGTTACTTCACCGGCACCGACTCCAAGCCGACCAAGGACGTCGCTCGGACATCGCTGACGGGCCCGGCGACGGTCATCCTGTCGGGCATCGGCGTCGGTTTTGAGTCGGCCGTCTACACCGCCGTCACCATCGCCGGAGCGGTCTACATCCTCTTCACGCTCGGCGGCGGCTCACTGATCCTGTCGCTGTTCTTCGTGGCCCTCGCCGGTTGCGGTCTGCTGACCACCGTCGGTGTCATCGTCGCGATGGACACCTTCGGCCCCGTCTCGGACAACGCCCAAGGCATCGCCGAAATGTCGGGCGACGTCGACGGCGAAGCCGCCCAGGTGCTGACCGAGCTCGACGCCGTCGGCAACACCACCAAGGCCATCACCAAGGGCATCGCCATCGCGACCGCCGTCTTGGCGGCCACGGCCCTATTCGGGTCCTACTGGGATGCGGTCAACACCGAAATCGGTGGGGTCACCGGCCTAACTGCAGAGGAAAGCGTCTCGCTGCTGCAGTCGTTCTTGGTCTTCGACCCGCGCTCGCTGGTGGGTCTGATTATCGGCGGCTCGGTGGTCTTCCTCTTCTCCGGGCTGGCGATCAACGCCGTCACCCGGGCCGCCGGCGCCATCGTGTTTGAGGTCCGCCGCCAGTTCCGTGAGATGCCCGGCATCATGAACTACACGCAGAAGCCCGACTACAAGCGCGTCGTCGACATCTGCACCCGTGACTCGCTGCGCGAACTGGCCACCCCAGGATTGCTCGCGGTGCTGGCCCCGATCGCCGTCGGGTTTTCCCTCGGCGTTGGCGCGTTGGCCGGTTACCTTGCCGGAGCGATTGGCACGGGCGTCTTGATGGCGGTCTTCCTCGCCAACTCCGGTGGCGCGTGGGACAACGCTAAGAAGATCGTTGAGGACGGTGCGCACGGAGGCAAGGGCACAGCAGCCCACGAGGCGACGATCATCGGTGACACGGTCGGTGACCCGTTCAAGGACACCGCCGGGCCGGCGATCAACCCGCTGATCAAGGTGATGAACTTGGTGGCGTTGCTGATCGCCCCGGCCATCGTCACGATGTCGGTCGGCGACGACGCCAACACGTTGCTCCGCTGGTCGATCGCTCTGGTCGCGTTCGCAATCATCGTGGTCGCCGTGCTGTTCAGCAAGCGCCGCGGTTTGGCTATCGCTGAGGACGTCGAGCAAGGCGCCGGCTCTGTCTGAGCCGCCCGTTGTGAATGACGCGGC
Source organism: Actinomycetales bacterium (assembly GCA_038256095.1). Classification (GTDB taxonomy): domain Bacteria; phylum Actinomycetota; class Actinomycetes; order Actinomycetales; family Dermatophilaceae; genus Ornithinicoccus. The sequence goes on from JBBSKS010000020.1 coordinate 9,005, forward strand.
GCCCGCCCCACGGGGCAGCGCCGAACAGTTGGCAGGCCTTCGGGCCGACTTAATGGATGCGGGCTACACCGTCGCAGGCTTGGACGATCTGCTTGGGCCGTCCGCCGCCGGCGCTTTGGCCGGCGGACAGCGGTTGCCTGCTGATCGACTGACTCGTGACAGCACCGCGGCAGCGGCGGTGCTGGTGCGGCTTCTGGTGCTTGGCTTGCCGGTGGCGGCTGGTCCCCTCGGGGCTGCGCTCCCACGAACGGGGCTTGCGGGTGTGGTCTCAATGGGTTTGGTCCGCGAGGCCGCTGTTGGCCTCGTCGTGGGATTATGCGATCTGCGGCCGTATGCCGACGATGAGCACGACTGGTGGGTCGCCTCGGACCTCACGACCATGGCCACCGGGGCACCCCTTGGACCGGGTCACGTCGTCGGGATCGGTGGGGCTTCGACCACCCTCGCGTCGTGGTCGCCCCGTCCGTGGGCCGCTCGGACCTTTGATCTCGGGACCGGCTCAGGCGTCCAGGCGCTGCACTTGGGTGGGCACTCGGCATACCGGGTCGTCAGTGATCTGTCGGCTCGAGCGCTGGACTTTGCCCGCTTCACGTGTGCGCTCAACGAGGTTGAGGTTGATGCTCGACTGGGCTCGCTATTCGAGCCCGTGGCCGGCGAAGTCTTTGAGCTGATCGTCTGCAACCCGCCGTTTGTGATCACTCCGCGAGGTGCTGGCCTGGACACGATGGAGTACCGCGACGGCGGTGCCGTGGGGGATGAAATGGTGGCCGCGGTGGTGGGCCAGGTGGGGGATCACCTGGCCCCTGGTGGGATTGCGCAGTTGCTCGGCAACTGGGAGTTGGGGGTGGGGCAGGACTGGGCTGATCGCGTGCGGTCCTGGCTGCCCGAGGGGTTAGATGTATGGGTGATCCAGCGTGAGGAGCAAGACGTCGCCGAGTACGCGATGACCTGGGCTCGTGACGCGGGTCACCCGGTCGGAAGCCCAGATTTCCTGCGCTGGTATGCCGCCTGGCTGGACGACTTTGCGACCCGCGGTGTTGAGCGGGTTGGCTTTGGAGTCATCACCGTCCAGCGTCCGAGTGAGGACCGAGAGACCTTCATTGACCTGCAGGAGGTGCGCTCCGGCGTCGCGGCACCGATGGGTCCAAGCGTCTTGCGAGGTTTGAGGGCACGGGCATGGCTGGCGATGCACGACGACGACCAGGTCTTGGCGGTGCCGTGGTCGGTGGCTGATGACGTGACTGAGGAGCGGATCGGACGCCCCGGTGCGCCCGACCCGATGGTGATTCAGCTGCGCCAAGGCGGAGGCTTGCGACGAGTGGTGCGACTGGACACGTTGAGCGCAGGTTTAGTGGGAGCTCTCGATGGCGCGCTGACCGCAGCCCAGATCGTGCAGGCTCTCGCGGTGCTCACCGACACCGAGGTGGCGCAAGTGCGCCATACGGTGGCCCCGATGCTGCGCCTTTTGGTCGCCGACGGACTACTTCAGTGAGCTCAGGCGCTCACCGATTCCCCGAAGTGGTCGATGTCGGCATACGGCTCGAAGACCTGCTCCGACCCGTGCCACGTGCTCCACAGTCTCTCGGCGGTGCGGTCGTCGATGTCGAATGCCGCAATGAAAAGCGTCAAAGCCCGCAGCGACAACGTCTTTCCCGACAGCGCCCGACTGACCGTGTCCTTGAGCTGTCGGGGGAGTTCGACGTTGTCGGTTGGCTCCTGTCCGACCCGCCATTGGTAGTCAGCGAGCACCTGGGTGATGGCCCCCTGGTGGATGCCGTGACCGGCAGTGGGGGCGTGCCGCGACCACATGGCCCGCAGCCGGGGATCGTTGCGCAGCAAGGAGCACAACATGTTGACGGTGCGCATCCGGGCCTGCCGCCTCAACATGGTTGAGGTGCGCACCATCGAAGCGGCGTGGCGGTGAAGGTCAGCTGGGGCTCGGCTCATCGGGATTCTTCCTAGTCAGGGAGCATTTCCCTGCCTGAGAGCACGATGAGGACCTCCTGATACATGCCCGGCCGCGGGAACATCCACTGGGAATGACGCGCCCGCGGCCGTGGCTCGACCCTGTCGGGCCATCTCTAGGTCACCCTCTTGGTACGCGATAAGGGCAGACGTGGTGCCTTCTAGCGCCGAGGTTGTATTGGCGAAGATCGTTTTCAAATGCGGGTAAACAACTGCCTCTGCGAATTCGCCCAAACACTTCAGGACGTGTGGGCTGCCGCCCAAGGCTGCCCCCAACTCGACGAATGCTTCATTCACCCGCATCTCGTCGGCGATATAGTCCTCTGCGCTTGCCCCCGCATTGCGCAACACACGTTCTACCTCGGCGGTGTGGATGTCCCACGTTGCCATCGTGCTCCTCTGCCCTCGTCGTTGTTGTGGCCGAAGTGGGTCAGCCGATGTTGGCCACGGCTGTGCGCGCCCTGGCCTGGGCCGAGTTGGCGGTCTCGTCGTTGTTGCTCAGCAACTGGCGGACCAGGGCGATGATGGCGCGAACCTCGTCGCTGGCCCGACGCCAGCGCTGCTCCACCGTGTAGTAATCCTCCGAGACCCCGTCGGCCTGGAAGTCCGACATGGCCGCGGCTACCTGAGCGTCGCGGGTAGCGATGAGCGTTTCGAGGCGACCGATGAGGGTGGTGATGTCGGATTGCACGGTCGCCGAGATGCTGGTGTCAAACGATATGCGGTCTGTTGTGGGCATGGTGGTTCCTTTCAGAACGGGTGGTTAGGTGGGGTGCGGTCAGCGACGTGAGACGAAGCGGGCACCGTCGAAATTCGCTTGGCCCTGGGCGGCGCTCGCGTTATCGCTGGCCTCTATATCGCCCACCTGGAAGGCTGAGTTCATGCTGCCTTGGCCGGCCAAGATAGCGGCCAGTGAACCGTTCAAGTCGGCGGCAATCTGGTCGGTGCTTGCCTTGAACTGGTCAAATGCGGCCCGGCCCGCTCCGTTGAATGTGCCCTCCAACGGCTCCACGGCCGTCACCAAACTCGTGACGAGCGTGCCCAGATCCTGGTGTGAACCTTCGGTGCCTTTGGCCAGCGTGCCGAGGGTGGCGTTTCCCATGTCGAACTTCATAGCGTTGCCTCCAAATGTGATGACGGGCGGCCTGGCGCATTACTGGTGCGAGCGGGGCCGTTGTGCTGAACGAGCCCAGTAGACACAGATTCTGAAAACCGGCGTGAAAGTTATCCACAGAGGGTCAGCGGTGGATGCGCGAAAAGTGCCACGCTCTGGAACATGTCCGAAGACTGGTTGGTGACCTCAAGCCGCCCCCTCGCCACCGAAGACGTGATCATGAGCCTGCGCGTGTGGGCTGACCAGGTCAACATTCGCGTCGATGCTGCCGCACTGTGCACCGTGGTGGTCGATAGCGCAGACCGAGCCTTGGTGTGGCTCGCGCCTAGTCAGCGTGTGCGCGACCCGCAGGACGCCCTGACTCGAGTTGGCCTGGCGTCCGTGACCGACCCCGAGCGAGAAGCGATCTGGTGGACCGAAGTCATCCAGCCGGCCGCTCTGCATACGGGATGGGCTTCCCTGATCGATGCGGGCTCGGTGGCGGGCGCCCTGGCCCAGGTAGTGGGGGGAGACGCACAGCGGTTGAGCGCCGCCGCAAGGGAGAGGCGCCGCGATGAGGTGAGCGAGCACGCCGACGACCTCGCCTGCGACCTGTTGACTGACCGCTGCGCGATCTACCTGGTGACTCGGCCAGTGCTGGCCGTAACTCCCTGGGTATCGATCGCGATGGCCTGGGCGACTCGACGTGGTGTGACGGCGGTCTTCCTCACCCCAAGTGCCACCCAACTCTCATCGGTGATGCATCACTTCGCCCGACGTGGCGGGTGTCTGTGGGTTCGGCAAAGCGCCGAGGGGATGCACAACGGAGCCACCGGCGCGGCGCTGGCCTGGACGAGCGGAGGTTTTGTCGACCGACCAGGGGCGCCATGGCCGGCGGCGCTCAGCGGCCGATGGGAGGTGGTCTACGAGGGCGAGGCATTGCATACCGACACATCAGGTATGCAAATCGGCCAGCTTGCGCAGACGACGCTTGATGCGTGCGGAATCGAGGGACCGACGAGCTGGGGTGTCCTGGAACCCACGAGCGAGGAGTGGCGCATGGCAGACATCACCGAGCACGCGCGTGAAGCCTCACCCGAGCCCAGCCGTATTTTCTTCCGCTCGCCGAGCAGCGACGGAATCGTGACGGTCCTCCCGCAGCCGGTGGGTGTGCAAGAGAGTGTGGCCTGGGCGGCTCCGGCCAATGACCTGATGCCCCGATCCACGAACCTTGGCCGAATCGGCGAACGGCTTCTGGAGGCTGGGAGCGACGTCGCGCTGCTCGGCTACCGCAGACCCACCAGCGCCGTGTCAGGTCCATCGGGAGCGACGGGGAACGTGCTGCCCGGAGTGATCTGCTTCAAACCGGGGCGCTTTGGCGGCCTAGGCGCGGACACGCTCGACCTGCCCGCTGACTCCGGTGCGCTGGCTTATGCCACGGACGCTGGCGTAGTGGTGACCTTCCCCGCGCCGGAGCGAAACGATGACGCGGCTAGCTCAGCCTTGCTCGCGGTGTGGGACCACACGCTGTCGACCTTGGCTCAGCATAATTCGGTCTATGTTGGCTACCGCGCGCACGTCGACTCGGCTACGGGCGCGTCGCAAGGCCACGCCTTGCGGGTGGGAACGCGAGCATGAGCTACACCTATGACGAGCAACTCATCGATGCGGTGGGCGTCCGTCGCGAACGTTTGGTCGGCGCGTTGTTGCACGGGCCACACCGGTTGCGGCACAGTTTTTCCGACCGACTGATGACGTATGCGGTCAGCGCGGGTCTCGCCGCGCTGGTAGCCGCCGTCTGTGTCGGGGTTTCGTTCGTGACCGATCTGCTGGCGAGGTCCCCGCGATGACCGTCGCGTCGGCCAGGGCCACCTCGCTGGTGGGCGCTTCGATGCTGGGCGCGGCGGTTGAAGGAACAACACGTCCATACCTCAGGGCCACCGTGATGTCGTCCCAGCAGGCCCTCGACATAGCGCTGCCCACCGACCAGGCAGTCGCCGATTTAATGCCGGGTTTGTTGGAGGTGATGAGCACAAGCACTGCCACCTTCACCGCCACCGATGCAAGCGGGTACGTCTTGCACACGCCGATGGGCCACGTCATCGACCTCGAGCGCCCCCTGGCTGGAGCGATGCTGCGCGATGGGGTGGTGTTGCGCCTCGTGGCCGAGCGGGAGGCGCCGGCTGAACCCATCATGAGCGACCTCCTCGACCTGCTGGAGTCCGAGCCGCCGCGTTCGAGATGGACGGTTTCCGCGACCCAGTGGACGCTCGCCTGCGCAGGCATGAGCGCGCTGGGTCTCGCGGCGGGGCTGTGGGTGGGGATGGCCGGATCAGCGGCTTGGCCGCGGTTGGCCATCGTCGCGACCGTTGCCTTTGCGCTCTCCGCCGTCTCGACCTCACTGGGCCAGCGGCCCGTGGCGTGGGCCAGCGCCGCCACAGGCGTGACCGCTGCTGGTCTCGGCGTGGCCCTTGGCGCGCCGAGCCTGTCCGTGGCTGCAGCGTGGGGGTGTGGCGTGGTGTTGTGCGCGATCGTGGCCGTGGGGTGGTGCCACGGGAGGTTGCGATCCACCGTGACAGCGGCCCTCACCTGGATTGCCCTGGTGGGGGTGGCCGGATCGTCATGGCTGGCAGGTGCAGACCTGATCCTCACCTGTGCCACCGTCGCCACGGCAAGCTCGCTGATCGTGGGAATCCTGCCGCGGGCGGCCCTGGGGCTGACCGGACTATTGAGCGCTGACGCCCAGGTGGCCACTGGCCACGCGGTGTCTCGCCGCGACGCCCGGGTGGTCGTCGATCAGGCTCATCACGCGCTGGCGGGGGCCGTTGCTACGTGCGCGCTGGGCTACGGAATTAGCGGTTGCGTCCTGGCAGTGACGGCCAACCTGAATCCCTGGGCGCTGGGACTGATCACGGCGACGCTGGTTTCCTGGCTGGCCCGCGTGCGCCATTTTCCGCTGATCACGCAACGCGCCGTCATCTGTGCGGCCGTGGGCGTGGTCTGCGCAGGTCTTTGCCTTGGCGTCGTGGCTGCTGATGCCGAGCTGACGTGGTGGGTCGCGGGGATCTGTCTGGGGGTTGGTTCCTGCGCTGTGGCGGCCGGATCGCTGAGCCTGTCGTCAGTAGCGGCCGCGGTGACCCGCAGGTGGGTACACCGACTGGAGACCATCGCCGTCATCGCCACCGTGCCGTGCCTCATCGGCCTGCTCGGTGTGTATGCCGACCTGCTCGAAACCTTCTAGGAGTCGTTGTGAGCGCATCCGATCTGCAGGCCCAGCAGTGGCAGTCCGACATGCTCGCTCACCTGCGAGGTGCCTCAAACGCGACTGAGGAGACGCCATCTGGCGATGCCGATGTTGACGACTCGGCATACCGACCGGCCTCGGACATCACGGCGATGGCCCAGCGCCCACGTGCCCTACACCGGACGGTTTCCCATCGTCCCGCCGCGTCCCGCGCGGCCCGGTACGTGAGCCTCGCGCGGGCGTTCATCGGCGGCGATAGCGCACCGACTGCCCACGCGGACGCCCTGACGCGACTCCAAACGCCCGTCCCAACCGGCCGGCGCGTCGTCGTCACTGGCGCCCACGGGGGCGCCGGCGCCAGCACGGTCGCGCTCCTGCTCGCCGACGCCTTCCACACGTATCGCCCCGACGGCGTGGTGCTGCTCGACGCTTCAGGACACACTGGGGGCTTGCTGTCGAGGCTTGCGCAGGCACCGACGATGAGCGTGGCCGGCGCCGACAAGCATCTGTTTGCGGGTGACGTCGCAGCCGTTCTGAAACCCCACCAGCATCCCGCTCGAGCGGTGCTCACCCCCTCAGCTGAGGCGACGGTGACGGAAAGGGTGGCAACGCGGTTGCAACGGCGGGTCGGTGTGAGCGTGATCGATGTCGGCCCGCATCGACCGACCCGGCAGAGCCTGGACCGGCCCCGCAGCGACGATACAAGTCCAGAGGAATCGGCTCGTGATCTGCTGATCGAGGGAGCCGACGCGGTCGTCGTTGCCTGCGAGAACACCGTTCGTGGATTGCTGTGCGCGCATGCCGCAGTGGCGGACAACCTCGCCAACGGCTTCGGCGTCACGTCGATCGTCGTGGTGATCGTGGAGCGCGTCACCGACTCAGGGATCACTGTGAAGCAAGCACGACAGGAGGTGCAGAAAAGTCATCGAGTCGCCGTCGCTCACATCGGCCATGACCGCCATCTAGCCGGGGGAGCCCACCTGCACTCCCCCCTCTTGGGGGCTAGGACGCGCTATTTGCTGAGTGCGCTCGCCGCCGATGTGATCGAGAGCAGTGTGGCCGCGCGATGAGCACTGAGCTGGTTCATCGGGCGGCCCGGAGCAGTGCAGGGGCGCCAGCACCGACTGACCGGCCCATCGAGCGGCCGCCGACCCTGCCCGAGGGCAACTCCGGTATGGGAGGGCTGCTCATGCTGGTGCCGATGCTCGGGGCAGGCGCGTCCATGACGGTGATGATGCTCTTTCGCGGATCAAGTCTGGCGGCAGTAGGCGCGCTGATGATGATCGTGACGATTCTAGCTTCGGTGGTCATGGTTTTTAGTCAAAGAGGAAAGGCAGCCCGCGCTCGGCGCACTCAACGCGAGGACTATTTGGCCTATCTGGAGCGGGTGCGCGCCGAGCTCACCGAAACCGAAGCAGCACACCTAGCGGCTCTGCGCCACGCGCAACCCCACCCGAACTCCCTGCTGCCCATCGTGGTCGAGGGTTCCAGACTCTGGGAGCGCCGACGCGGGGACGGCGACTTTATGCAGGTCAGGCTCGGAGTGGGACAAGTACGGCTGCGCACGTTTGCGCGCCTAGGCGAAGAGCCAGGCGTGCGCGAGGCCGACCGGTTTATGCAGGCCGAGATGGAGCGGGTCGAAGACCGGTTCAGTTATCGCGGTGACGCGCCCCTAGCGGTAGACCTTCGCGGTGTGGGGCACGTGAGTGTGCTGGGAGACCGGTCGTTCTGCGATCGCGTGGCCACCATCGTGCTCTCTCAGGGGGCCGCGTTCGCTTCCCCCCACGACCTCTTCGTCGCAGTTGCTATCCCGCCTGGTCGCGAATCATCGTGGTCTGCGGCGCCGTGGTTGCCTCACTGCGTCGATCAGGGAGCGGAGGTCAACCCGGTTTTGGGGCCGCAGAGATGGGTGGGGCGCAGCACCGCAGAGCTACGGTCGCTGCTGGGGCCAGAGATCCGCCGCCGGGTCACCACTGCGGCGCAGCGTCGCCGCACGCTGAGCCGAGCCAGCGGTGCAACAGGGTGCGCGACCCTGTTGGTCGTTGCCGATGAACACGGCCACCCCTGCACGGAGGCGCTGCCCGACACTGGCGACGTCAGCGCTCGAGACCTTGGAGTCACCGTCCTGCACCTCGTCGCCGAAGCCAGCCATGAGCCCGACGAGGTCACGACCCGCATCAAACAAGACCCGACGGCCGCGGATGCCGCGATCATCGAGGTCTACGAGCGCCGCGATCATGAGCCGACGACGGCTCGCCTGGTCTTGGACGAACTGGGCCCATCCCAGTGTGCTGCGCTATTGCGAGCGATGGCGGGTCTGCGGCTTTCGGCCGACAGCATCGCAGAATCCGACGGCGTCGCAGGCTGGGACGTCGGCCACATGCTCGGTTTGAGCGACCCAACGACTCTTGATCTCGACCGGGCTTGGGCGCCACGCTCAGCCGCCGCGTTCTTGCGCGTCCCGATTGGTGTGGACGAGGCTGGCGAGCCGGTGATGCTGGACCTCAAAGAGTCAGCGCAATCCGGAATGGGGCCGCACGGTGTGTGCGTCGGCGCCACGGGGTCGGGCAAGTCGGAGTTGCTTCGGACGCTGGTTTTGGCGCTGCTCAGCACACACAGCCCGGCCGATGTCGCGATCGTGCTTGTCGACTACAAGGGCGGGGCAACCTTTGCTCCGTTTGCGGATGCGCCACACGTGCACGGAGTCATCACCAACCTCGGTGACGACGCCACCCTGGTAGAGCGGGTCTACGCGAGCCTGGCAGGGGAGGTCCGTAGACGCCAGCAGATGCTCAAGGACGCTGGCACTTTGTCTGACATCACGGCATACCGGAAGGCCCGAAGCCGGCAGCTGCGCGACGAGGGGGGCGGTAGTGGTCACGAACTGGACCCGATGCCCCACCTGCTGGTGATCATTGACGAATTCGGGGAGTTGCTGACCGCCCGGCCAGATTTCATCGAGCTGTTCCTATCGATCGGTCGGATCGGGCGATCTATCGGTGTGCATCTGCTCCTGAGTAGCCAACGCATCGAGTCCGGCAAACTGCGCGGTCTGGACACCTACCTGTCCTATCGCCTTGGGCTGCGCACCTTGTCGGAGGCCGAAAGTCGCACCGTGCTCGACACCCCCGACGCCTTCGCGCTGCCCGCATTACCTGGGTATGGGTATCTCAAGGTGGACACCGCGACGTACACGCGGTTTCGGGCTGGGTATGTTTCCGCGCCGCTTGATCGGGGCGGGGCCCCTCCTGTGCAGGAATCGCAGGGCGTGGAGGTGCTTTCCCATTACCGGCCCTGCACGAAGCAGTTGCCCGGAGCAACGCCACCAGAGCCAAGCGGCGCAGAGGGTAGTGAAGATGGCCCGCCAGCGCCGACCATCCTGGACGAAACCGTGAAGCGGTTAGCCACCAGGCCGGCGGTCGGCCACACCGTATGGACCCCGCCGTTGCCGATTCGCCTGAGTCTGGACCAGATCCACGGTACGGGAGTGGTCGATACTGCCGTCGGTCCGCGGATTCCCCGGACTCAACCCTTGCGAGTGCCGCTCGGGTTGCTCGATGATCCGTCGCAGCAATCGCAGGGCCCTTGGGAACTCGGCCTCGGCGACTCAACCAGTCACGTATTGGTTGTGGGTGGGCCGCGCAGTGGGCGATCTACGGTGCTCCGCAGCGTTGCGGTATCGCTGTCGCTGACCCATACGCCCGCTGAGGTCGTGATCTACGGGATCGACGCGCTCGGGTCGGCGCTGCAGTCGATCGAGGGGTTGCCGTGCGTGGCCGGAGTGGCGGGCCGCATGGAGCCGGAAGTGACTCGGCGCATCGTTGAGGAAGTCCACGGTCTGCTGAGCGAACGCGAAGAACTGCTCACTCAACTGCGCGTCGATTCTCTTGCGCGAGCGAGAGCGGCCCTAGATGGTCGGTCACCAGAGGCCCCTGGGCGAAATATGGCCGATGTGGTGCTGCTGATCGATGGCTTTGGCCCGTTGGCCGACGAACACGACGCCATGACCGGGTTGATGCAGTCGCTGGTGCGGCGCGGGCCTGCATACGGCATCACCGTGGTGGCCACGGCGAGCCGGTGGAACGAAGTGCGCCTTAACCAGCAGACTTTCTTCGGGACCGTCATCGAAATGCGACTGGGCGACCCCGCTGAATCTGGGGTGGACCGCAAACTCGCCGAGACGCTGAAATCCGCTGGCCCCGGGCGCTGCTTGTTGCAGTCGAAGCTGTTTGCCCAGGTCGCGCTGCCGCGGACTGACGGCGCCGTCGACGAAGACACCAACGCGGCAGCCCTCGCGGCGCTCGTGCGACGACTGTCGGCCACGACGCCGGGGCGGGCGCATCCGGTGCGGGTGCTGCCAGCCTCGTTGCGGGCTGCAGACCTCGAATCGCCGCACAGTCGGAGCGGGGCAATAGTGCCGCTAGGCCTCGATGAAGCGACGTTCGCCGCCGCCGAGTTGAACTTCGACGGGGTCGATCGCAACCTGCTGATCATCGGTGACAGCGGCACCGGCCGCACCGGGATCTTGACGCACATCGCCGCGAGCATGGCCGAAGGAAACAACGCAGACGAGTTGGCGATCGCAGTCATCGACCCTCGAGCAACCATGCGAGGCGTCGTGCCGGACGACCTCCTGGGCGGGTATGCAGGCTCGGCGGTCATGGCGGGGAGGCTCGTCGAAGCGATCTTGCCCGAGCTTGAACTGCGTGCTATCCACCTGGCGGATGCCGCAGGGTCGTTCACCGCACCAACGCCACGGATCATGCTCATCGTGGACGACTACGACGTCCTGACCGCCAGTGGCTCCTCGCCGTTGGCGCCGCTGGTCCCGTACTTGTCGATGGGCCGCGAGGTGAACCTCAACGTCGTCCTGGCGCGGCGCACCAACGGCGCCGCCCGGGGGATGTTCGAGTCTGCGTTCGCGTCAATCCGTGAATCCGGAGCCACCGGATTGCTGCTCTCCGGGGACCGCAGCGAGGGCCAACTGTTCGGCTCCGTGCGCCCGACCCTTCTGCCTACCGGTCGGGGCCAGTTGGTGCGGGCTGGTCAAGCGCCACGCACGGTCCAGACCGTCCACGCTCAAGGGATCGCACACAGCCGCTGAGCGAAGGGCGTGCCGCAGGTGAATTCCGAGCCGCCGAGGCACGATGAGGCATCCTGACTGGCGCCGGGTCAAGGGCAAAGCGGCGAGTGTGTCGACGGCTGGGCGCGGCCAAGGCGTCATGAATCGCTGATGAGGACACGAGTGGTCGGGATCGCCAAGGTGGCTACCGACCGAGTGAAGAGCGTCCGCAAAGCAGCGAACGACCAGACATCTGCGGTTCCTGAGAGAGTGACGCCTACGTCGCCGACGACGGTGAACCACTGGTTGGTCAGCACTAATGCTCCGGACGGTGCGACATGGCGAGCGCAGCGTCGACCGCCAGGGTGCCCAGCCACCGTAAGACGCTCTAGGTCGACCAGCGCATAGTCGCGCAGCATCAGCGCCAGCATCTGGTCCGTTCTCGTCTGCCAATCCCGAAACGACAGCCCGTCGTTACCCATGACCGTCAGCACCAGGTTGGCCCGGAAGTCGCCATCGGCGCGGGCCGGCTCGACGGCGACCAGGCACCCATCGCTCCACGTGACGCTGCTCCACGACTGGGGGTGGCTGAACGTCACACCCCGGCAGCCACTCGTCGACATCAACGTGTGCACGGTCAGTCCCAGAACGCCCACGTGTCGTAGGCCTCTCCGGCGCCCTCGGCCACCCAGTCCACGGCATCCCCAGCCTCATCGAACACCCGATCGAGGCCGTCTTGCGCAAGACCCCCTATCTCGCCCCCGTAGTCCACGAGGTGCTCGCCGACATACTGACCGGCGTAGGAACCGGCAAAACCGCCCACGGTCCCGCCGATGATCATTCCCACAGCGGTGCCGGGCCCCGGCCCAAACGCGGACCCAATGATGCCTCCGCCGACAGCGCCAACCTTCGCTCCCGCCCAAGCGCCGGTGGCGGTCGCGACGCCCATCGTCACACTGCGGCCCACCCGCTCGCCGGTGCCAGAGGTTTCCGACGCCTTCCATTCCTTCCAGCCCGACTGGGCAAACGTGAGGCTGACCCCCACCCGATCCAACACGGCGCCGGCCCTCGACCACTTTCCGATCGCCGCGAGATC